>JBCDBB010000142.1:0-10079 GCA_039184415.1 Pseudomonadota bacterium | reverse complement strand
TGTCGCAGGCCTTCTGGCGGTCAAGCACCGGGAGCGCAAGTCGCCGCCGCGCAGGCGTGTGACTCTAGCCGGTTGAGGTTAGGGGGGCCTTTACAGCGGCGGCTCTTCTATCCCAGGCTCGTGCGGCATCTGATCAGGCGCCGTCGGATCCCGAGTGGTGCCGGCGCGCCGTTGCTCGACGGCTCTGCGCGTGCCGGAAGAATTGAGAGGCCCCTTTTGACACAAGCGTTTGACCCCAAGGACATGCTGCTCATGGTCGCCATGCATACGACGGGATCGTTCGTGCCGCAGTTCGTCCATGCGTTGACGCGTCTGACGGCGCAACTGCCGATTTGGGGCGTACGCCACGCCGTCTGTATCGTTGAGGACAGCTTGGTCGATCGCGGGCGCGACAAGGCGGTGGCGGCCATGCTGGACGGGGATTTCACCCACCTGCTTTTTCTCGACGTCGATATCTCGTTTGAGCCCGACGACGTGATGCGGCTGATGGCAGCGCAGAAGCCCCTTGTGGCGGGCGCTTACCGGCAGCGCAACGACAGCGGGCGCTTCGCGGTGTCGTTCCTGCCGGGTCTGGGCGGCAAAGTGCCCTGGGATGCGGAGGCTCAGGTCATGCAGGTCGATGCGGCGGGCACCGGGTTCATGCTCATCGAGCGGGGAGTCTTCGAGACCATGCGCTCCGCTTCGCCGGAGCTCGCCTACCAGGTGGAGAACGAGGACGGGTCGCTGTCCCGGCTGCACGGGTTCTTTCTGCAGGGGATTGTCGATGGGCAGCGGGTTACGGAAGACATCCTCTTCTGCCGTCGGTGGCGCGCCCTGGGTGGCGAGGTTTGGGTTCTGCCGGGCGTGCGGCTGGGGCATTGGGGACGCCAGCAGTATCAGGGCATGTTGCTGGAGCACCTGACCTTTGCCCGGGATACTCCGGTTCTGGACGAACCTCGGGATCCTGTGCCGGCGGCCGAGGCAGGCGATGCGGGAGAGCCCGCGCCGTCCGGGGCCGGTGCGACGGTGGTTGAGGCGAAGGGGCAGGGGCCTGCGGGGGACTAGCGCCCTGCGGGTCCGTGCCGAGTGGACTGACACACGACGGCGCCGGTCGCTATGGAGGGCGTGCCAGGCCCGGCGGCCGCGCGCCCGGCACGCGGCTTGCTCAACTGGCCCGAGCGTATCAAACGCTAAGGGATCTGTGTGGCTAGACGGCGGGTGAGTGCCCCGCCGTATCCATGGCATAGGCGTCAAACTGCCGGGCGATCATGCGGGTCAGGGGGCGCCCCTCCTGTGTGATCCGGATGCCACTCGGGATGCGGTGCACCAACCCCTCAAAGCGGAGCGTCACCCGGTCGAAGAGCGCGTTGAGCCCCTCGGCCGGTGCGCCGAATGTCGAGGTGAGCTCCTGAACGTCGGTCTCGAAGCGGCACATGATCTGTTCGATCACGCGTGCGCGCATCAGATCCTCGCCGGCAAAAGTGTGCCCCCGCTTGGTGGCAAAGCGGCCGTCGCACACGGCCTTGGCGTAGTCGCCGGTGCCGCTGCGGTTTTGCGCATAGCCCTGCGGAAACCGCGAGATGGCCGAGGCACCGAGGCCAATCAGCGCGTGCCCGGTGTCGACCGTGTAACCCTGAAAGTTGCGCCGCAACGTACCGTCGGCCGTGGCAATGGCCATGTCGTCGGCCTTGCGGGCGAAGTGGTCGATCCCGACTTCGTCGTAATTGTCCCACAAAAACAGCCGCCGCGCGGTGTCGAAGAGGCGCAGACGCTCCTCGGGTGTGGGCAGGGCGTCCGACGGGATGAGCGTTTGGCGACGCGCCATCCAGGGCACATGCGCGTAGCCGTAGAGCGCGACCCTGTCCGGGTTGAGCGAAAGCAGCTTTTGCACGGAATCCGTGATGCGCGCCGGCGTCTGCTGGGGTAGCCCATAGAGGATGTCGGTGTTGAGACTGTCGATCCCGCGCGCGCGGATCCCGTTCACCGCCGCTTCCGTAATCTCGAAGCTCTGCTCGCGGCCGATGATCTTCTGAATGTCGGGGTCGAAGTCTTGCACGCCGATGGAGGCGCGGGTCATGCCGGCCTTGGCCAATGCGTCAAGCCGCGCGTCGTCGATTTCCGAAGGGTCGATCTCCACAGAGAACTCTCCGCCGGGGTCCATCGGGGTTGTCGCGAAGATGGAATCGCTAAGGTCTGCGATCATGTCGGGGCTGAGCAGCGTGGGAGTCCCGCCGCCCCAATGCAGGTGCGACAATGTTACTCCGGACGGCAGACACGCGGCCAGAAGCTCCAGTTCGGCCTTCACCACCTCCAGGTATCGCGCGACCGGTGCCCCCGACGACGTGCCCTGCGTGCGACACGCGCAGAACCAGCAGAGCCTTCTACAGAAGGGAATATGCACGTAGAGCGAGAGACGCGCACCCTCGGGGATTGCACGAGTCCACCGGGCAAAGTCGTCCGGCCCGGTCTCTTCGGAGAAGTGCGGCGCCGTCGGATAAGAGGTGTACCGGGGCACACGCGCGTCAAAGAGGCCCAGGCGGGCGAGTTGCGACAGATATGACATATGCTTAGCGTTAGGCATTCCAGCCCGTCACAGCCTTGACCGAGATCAAGAAAGTCGCGTCATGATCACCTCCGAACTCGAAAACCTCAATGTCGAATGCGCGGATTGCCCGATCCGCCATCGTGCGGTCTGTGCCCGATGCGAGACCGACGAGCTTGAGTTGCTGGAACAGATGAAGTTTTACCGGTCCTTCGAGGCCGGCCAGACCATCGCCTGGACGGGTGACCGGATGGAGTTCGTCGCGTCCGTCGTGAGCGGGATCGCCACGCTGAGCCATACTCTGGAGGACGGGCGGACGCAGATGGTGGGCCTTTTGCTGCCGTCGGATTTCATGGGACGGCCGGGCCGGGAAATCGCGACCTATGACGTCACGGCGGCCACCGATGTGGTGATGTGCTGCTTTCGCCGCAGGCCTTTCGAGAGCATGATGATGACCACGCCCCATGTGGCGCAGCGGCTGCTGGAGATGACGCTGGACGAGCTTGATGCGGCGCGCGAGTGGATGCTCCTGCTGGGCCGCAAGACCGCCCGGGAGAAGATCGCCTCGCTTCTTTCGATTATCGCGCGGCGGGACGCTTCGTTGAACCTGGCGCGATCGGAGGGGTCTCTGGTGTTCGACCTGCCGCTCACGCGGGAGGCGATGGCGGATTACCTGGGATTGACCCTCGAAACGGTGAGCCGGCAGATTTCCGCGCTCAAGCGTGATGGTGTGATTTTGCTGCCGACCAAACGGCAGATTGTCGTGCCGGATTTCGACAGGCTCCTGGAAGAGACCGGCGATGATGCCGACGGTGGTTTCCTCGTTTAGCGCTCTCCTGTCCCAGGGCGCCGCAGATGCGGATCTTGCGGCGGCTCGCGCGGTGCGCGCCGCCTTCTGTTTTCCGCATCGCCCGTGCTAAGGGGAGCCAACGGAGGACGGACAGGACCAGGGAGGATCCGCATGGGCTGGCTCGCCGACGAGACCGGCCTCGGCAAGACCGAGGCCAACTATACGCCGCTCACCCCGCTGTCACACCTGAACCGGGCGGCCGAGATCTTTCCGGAGCAGGAGGCGCTCGTCTATCACGACACCCGCCTGACCTATGCCGCCTACCGCGCGCGCATCACACGACTGGCCTCCGCACTCGCCGGTATGGGGGTTGCCCCGGGCGATGTCGTCGCCACGCTCTTGCCCAACGTGCCTGCCCACGCCGAGGCGCATTTTGCGGTGCCGGCCTGCGGGGCAGTGCTCAATGCGATCAACATTCGGCTCGATGTCGATACCGTCGCCTACATCTTCGCCCATGGCGGTGCGAAGGTGGTGCTGTGCGACACGCAGTTCCTCGGCCTCGCCGAAGCCGCCAAGGAGCGGATGGAGGGCGCGGGACCTGCCATCGTCGAGTGCTCCGATCATATCGCGGCCTTTCCGCCGTCGGGCCGGTACCCGGAATACGACGACGTGGTTGCATTGGGTTCGCCAGACTTCGACTGGATCATGCCCGCGGACGAGTGGGAGAGCATTGCGCTCAACTATACGTCCGGCACGACGGGGCGGCCCAAAGGTGTCGTCTACCACCACCGGGGTGCGTATCTGAATACGATGGGGCAGGTGATTTCGTGGCGGATGGTGCTTCATCCGCGCTACCTGACGATCGTGCCGCTCTTTCATTGCAACGGCTGGTGCCATACCTGGATGATGCCTCTGGTGGGCGGCACAGTGGTGTGCTGCCGGGACATCACCGCCGAGGCGATCTACAATTCCGTCGCCTACGAAGGGGTGACGCATTTCGGCGGCGCCCCCATCGTGCTCAACCTCATCGTCAACGCCGACGACGAGATCCGCCGCCCGTTCGGGCATACAGTCGAGGTGTTCACCGCCGGGGCACCGCCCGCCGCCGCGACCCTCGCCGCGATCGAGACGCTGGGTTTTCACGTCACGCAGGTCTACGGGTTGACGGAGGTCTACGGCCCCGCCATCGAGAGCACGTGGAAGGCGGAGTGGGACGGTCTGCCGGAGGCGGACAAAGCCGCCAAAAAGGCACGCCAGGGCGTCATCATGCCCTTCATGGAGCACCAGTTTGTGGCCGAGCCGGAGAGCCTTGCCCCGGTGCCGCGCGACGGGGCGGTCCAGGGCGAGATCCTGATGCGCGGCAACGGGGTGATGAAGGGCTACTACAAGAACCCCGACGCGACCGAGGAGAGCTTCCGCGGCGGCTACTTCCACACGGGCGATCTGGCGATCCACCACCCGGACGCCTTTGTGCAGATCGCCGATCGCGCCAAGGACATCATCATCTCGGGCGGGGAGAATGTCAGCTCCGTCGAGGTCGAGGGGGTGCTGATGCACCACCCGGCGGTATCGCTCTGCGCCGTCGTTGCCAAGCCGGACGAGAAATGGGGCGAGGTGCCCTGCGCCTTTGTCGAGCTCAAGGCGGGCCAGAGCGTGACCGAGGCGGAACTGATCGCGCATTGTCGGAGCCATTTGGCGGGGTTCAAGACGCCAAAGGCGGTCGTGTTCACCGAGCTGCCCAAAACGTCGACGGGCAAGATCCAGAAATTCGAGCTGCGCAAACGCGTGGCAGTCCCGGCAGATTGAGCCGCTCGGGGCGCCCACGCGAGACGACGCAAAGGAGACACAGCGATGAGCGAGGCGCCAGAAGACAGCAAAGCACGCATTGGCGTGACCGGGATGGGCACGATGGGCGCGGCCCTCGCGCTGAACATCGCCGAGAAGGGCTTTCGCGTGGCGGTGCACAACCGCTCGGCCGGACGCGTCGCCGATGTCATGGCCCGGGCCGGCGACTTGGCAGACACCATGGTGCCGACAGATGGGCTCGAGCAGTTCGTCGCGGCGCTCGCCACGCCGCGCACCATCCTGCTGATGGTGCCAGCCGGTCGGCCCGTGCGCGAGACGATCGCCACCCTCATCCCGATGCTGGCCCCGGGCGACACGCTGATTGATGCGGGCAACGCTGACTTTCACGACACCCGCGCCCAGGCCGAGGCGCTGGATGGTACAGGGCTCAACTTCATCGGCATGGGCGTCTCAGGTGGAGAGGATGGCGCGCGCCACGGCCCGTCCATAATGGTCGGTGGACCCGAAGCGGCCTACGCTCCGGTGCGTGACATTGTCGAGGCGATTGCCGCTCAATACGACGGCGCGCCTTGCGCGGCCTGGCTTGGCCCGGACGGCGCGGGACACTTCGTCAAGACGGTCCACAACGGGATCGAATACGCGGACATGGAGCTGATCGCGGAGCTCTATGGGCTGATGCGGGATGGGCAGGGGCAAGGGCCGGATGCCATTGCCGAGGTTTTTGCCGCATGGAACGCCGGTCCGCTTGAGAGCTACCTCGTGGAGATCACCGCAGAGGTTCTGCGCGCGCGGGACGCGGCGACGGATGGGCCCCTCGTCGATGTCATCGTCGATGCAGCCGGGCAAAAGGGAACGGGGCGCTGGACGGTGATCGAAGCGCTCCGGCTTGGCCAATCTGCCTCGACTATCGAGGCTGCGGTTGCCGCGCGCGCCTGGTCCGCGGCACGGGCGGCGCGCGCGGCGGGGGAAGCGCATCTGCCGGCGGCGGACGGCCCTGCCCCGTCGCTGTCCGCGAGCGAAATGGCCAAGGCTTTTCTGGCCGCCCGCATTCTTGCTTATGGTCAGGGCATGGCGCTGCTTGCCGAGGCGTCCGACACCTATAGCTGGGAGATGGACCTTGCCCGTGTCGCCGAGATCTGGCGTGCGGGCTGCATCATCCGATCGGCTTTGCTCGACGATATCGCCAGCGCGATCCGCACTGGGCTGCCGGAGGGGCTGCTGCACCTCGCCCCTGCCTTTAACGCCGCGCTGCGGGACGGGCTCCCGGCGCTGCGGTCGCTGGTGGCGCAGGCCGCGCAGGCCGGTGTCCCGGTGCCAGGTTTCGCGGCGGCGCTCGCCTACGCGGAAACAATGCGGCGGGCGCGGGGCACAGCGGATCTGATCCAAGGCCAGCGCGACTTTTTCGGGCGCCATGGATTTGAGCGGCGCGATCTGCCGGGCGCTCATCGGCCTCAGCGGCACCGACCCGGCGAGCGAAGCCGCGCAGTTGATGCAGCGAGAAGATCGGATCAGACACCAGATCCCCCAATCCGCCGCGCCTTAACCCCGATTATCCTGCGCGTTCACCGCCGCCCAGGCATCAGCCAGGGGCCGGATTGCCTGTGCCGAAGCGTCGACCTCCTCGCGCGTCAATCCGAGATCGGCGAGATGTGCGTCCGAGACAGCCTCGAGCGCTGCGCGCTGGCGATAGAGCCGACCGGCCTCGACCAGCCATCGCACAAGCCGAACCGGCAGGGGTGGCCGCTCGATCGCGACCGGATGGGCGGGGCTACGCACAACACTCTTCATCGGGTCATCCTCACGCAAATCAGGCTTTCAGCCTGTAACAGCGGCCCCTTCAGGACCTGGTGACATGAAACCTCGGGGCGGTGTTTGTAGGCTGTGACGAACGTCACCTCGGCTGCAAACGGCCTCAATTTCCCGGCGATGCGCGCCGAGACGTGGCCTCTGGCTTACACAATCGCAAACATTCGCGCTCAGGCTGTCATTTCCCTGTGGCCCTCCCGCGATTTGCTGTGTTTGCTGTTTCGGCAGCGTTTCAAAAAATCGGGGAAAACGAGAAATGAACAGCGCCGTGCATCAACATCCAATCGAACCGAGCTTCCGCGACAGCGTCAACATCATGTTCGACCAGGCGGTCCGCCTTATGGACCTGCCTCAAGGCATGGCCGAGAAGATCCGGGTTTGCAACTCGACCTACACCGTGCGCTTCGGGGTCAAACTCCGCGGCTCGGTCCATACTTTCACTGGCTACCGCTCAGTCCATTCCGAGCATATGGAACCGGTCAAGGGCGGCATCCGCTTCGCGATGGCCGTGCATCAGGATGAGGTCGAGGCGCTGGCCGCGCTGATGACCTTCAAATGCTCGCTGGTCGAGGTGCCGTTCGGTGGCTCGAAAGGCGGCTTGCGGATAGATCCGCGCGCCTGGGAGCATGACGAGATGGAGCGGATCACCCGGCGTTTCGCCTATGAGCTGATCAAGCGAGACCTGATCAATCCCAGCCAAAACGTCCCCGCACCCGATATGGGCACCGGCGAACGCGAGATGGCCTGGATGGCCGATCAGTTCGCCCGGATGAACACCACCGAGATCAACGCGCGGGCCTGCGTGACCGGCAAGCCGCTGAACGGCGGCGGCATCCGCGGCCGGGTCGAGGCAACCGGGCGCGGCGTGCAATACGCGATCCAGGAGTTTTTCCGCCATCCCCAGGATATCGCCAAGACCGGGCTGAAGCCCGGGCTGGGCGGTAAGACGGTCATCGTCCAGGGCCTCGGCAATGTGGGCTATCACGCGGCCAAGTTCCTCGAGGAGGAAGATGGCTGCAAGATCATCGCAGTGATCGAGCGTGACGGCGCGGTCGTGAATGAGGACGGCCTCAATATCGAGGATCTGCGCGCTCATGTCATTGAGACCGGTGGAGTGACCGGCTATCCCAAAGGCACCCATACCAGCCAGGGCGCTGCGGTTTTGGAGCGGGAATGCGATATCCTGATCCCAGCGGCCCTGGAAGGCGTGATCAATCTCGAAAACGTCTCCCGGATCAAGGCGCCGCTGATCGTCGAGGCGGCCAATGGTCCGATAACCGCGGGCGCCAACGATCAGCTCCGCGACCGGGGCGTTGTGATCATCCCCGATCTCTACGCCAATGCGGGCGGGGTCACGGTGAGCTATTTCGAATGGGTCAAGAACCTGTCGCATATCCGTTTTGGACGGATGCAGCGCCGCCAGGAAGAAGCGCGCCACCAGCTTCTGATCGACGAGCTCGAGCATGTGGTCGGCAGCGAGCTCAGGAGCGAGTTCAAGACCAAGTATCTGCAAGGGGCGGACGAGCTGCAATTGGTGCGTTCGGGCCTCGATGACACGATGCGCGCGGCCTATCAGGGGATGAGCGAGATCTGGAACTCACGCAACGACGTGCCCGATCTGCGCACTGCGGGCTTCATCACGGCGATCGAGCGGGTGGCCTCCTCCTACCAGGCCAAAGGCCTCTGAATGGGGCTGGCCGGGGCGGCCGTCAGGGCCGCTGCCGGCGCCCTGACCGGGGCGGCACTGGCCGCCCTGGGCTTCGTGCTTTGGAGCGCTCTGCTCCTGCCCTTCCCACCCTGCAGCCTGCTCGCAGGACCCTGCGATCTGGCACTGGGGCGATACTCCGCCGAGCTGCCGGTGGGGGTCGCCAGACCAATCCCTGCAGTCCTCTATCTGCACGGGTCGAAAGGGGCTGGCAGCTCGTTCATCGCCGATAAGGCGCTGATCGCAACCGCCAAGCGGCGCGGCTTCGCCGTGCTTGCCCCGGATGGGTTGGATATGAGTTATTCGAGCGGGGTGTTCAGCGGGTGGGGCCTCGCCAATTCTCCCGGCCCGGGGCGCGACGAACTGGCCTTTCTGACCGAGGTTCTGGCAGATGCGGAGAAGAGGCTCGGGATCGATCCCGGCCGGGTCCTGCTGCTTGGCCATTCCCGCGGCGGGTTTCTGGTTTGGGAGCTTGCCTGCCGCGCTCCGGATCTCGCCACGGGTTTCGCTGCAGTCAGCGCGACTTTCTGGGGCGCTCTGCCGCGCGAATGCCAGGCGGGAGAGGTCGCTCTTCTGCATCTCCACGGGCTCGGCGACCAAGCTGTGCCGATCGAGGGTCGGATCAATGCAGACGGGACCGTGCTGATGACCCCAGCAGAGGCGTCGCTGGCGCTGTTCCGTCAGACCGGCGGCTGTGCGGGTGCTGAGGAGGTGACCCGCGCCCTGCCCCAGGGCGGTACCTGGCGGGGCTGGCCCGGATGCGGCGCTGGCCTGGCCTTGGCGCAGGCGCGCCTGCCGGGAGGGCACGGGTTCAACCGCCGCCGTTTTGCTCTGGCGCTCGACTGGTTCACCGAACTGATCAGCGACTGACCGCCGCGCGACCCTCATCCACCAACTCCCCCGCCAACCGGGCGATCCTGCCGAGCGCATCGGTCAGTTCGGCCTCCGGCACCGTCAATGCGATGCGCAGATGCCCCGCGCTGGCCGCTCCGAAGCTTTCTCCCGGCATCACCCCGATCAACTCGCGATCCAAAAGGAGATTGGCGAAATCCTCACCGCTGAGACCGGTCTCGCGGATATCGAGCATCAGATACATACCCCCCTGGGGCGGCACTACGCGAAACCCCGGCCCGTTGCCGAGCGCTTCCAGACCCGCCGCCCGCCTGTCGCGATAGCGTGCAACAATCCCGGCTTCGGCCGCTGCGCCATGGCGCAGCGCAAATTCCGCGCCGTCTTGGATAAAGCCTGGGATCCCGTAATTCGTCGCGATCAGAAGATCGGAGATTCTTGCCTGCACCGGTCCCGGCGCGGCCACCCAGCCGATGCGCGAGCCGGTCATTCCGTGGGATTTCGACATCGAGCCGACGAGCAGGCATTGCTCCGCAATCTCCTGCAGGTCCCAAGCGGAGATGAAGGGTCCGTCCCAAACCTGGGTGTCATAGACTTCGTCG
>JBCDBB010000141.1:0-10250 GCA_039184415.1 Pseudomonadota bacterium | reverse complement strand
GTGATCGACTCGACGCCTCAAGATCGCATGTTGATTCTTGTGGGCGGCAATGGTCAGCCAATGACCGGCCCGCGAACCGCATCCAACGCGATCACACGTTACCGGCGCAAGGCGGGTTTGTCCGCAGACCTGCGTTTGCAGGACTGTCGAGGTACGGCTGCGACAATGCTGCTTAACGCCGATCTGAGTTTGTCGGAGATCGCTAACCACATGGGCTGGTCTGTCCGGTACGCTGCGCAAGTTATCGAGCACTACGCGCGGGTTTCCCCGGATCAAACGGATGCTGTGCTGGTAAAGCTGGCACAGGCGAAGAGGGGGAGATAGTGAACAAAACTGTAAACCTCCCTGTAAACCGCGCAGTGCGCGCAATCTATGAGGTGAGCCAAGTGCTTGAAAATAAGTGGAGGCGAGTACCGGAATCGAACCGGTCTACACGGATTTGCAATCCGCTGCGTAACCACTCCGCCAACTCGCCCAGAGCTTTGCAGCACACGCGCTTTTGCCCCTTGGTCCGAACCGCGTCAAGGCAGTTGTCACCACGGGGATAGCACACGCGTGCCGCTTGAGCTTTCTACACGGGAACGGCGGTCGGCAGGGATGCGCCGGCACTCCATTACAAACAGAGAGCCCATTCCTTCGTATCTCAACAAAGATCTTCTCAACAAGCCTGTCCGACCGTGTGCGTCGCGATCCGCTACTGGCCGACGGCGGGTTTGGCCCAACTCGGAACGCGCGTGTTCTGGAGCAGAGACACCGATGGCGCATAGCGCCCGCCGAGCGCCAGGGTGGCCTGCCGCAACATCTCGATCCCGTCCTCAGACTTCGCCGGGAGAGCAGAGGGTGAAATCGCTTCTCCCACGGTGACGCGATAGGGCTGCCGCGCCTTGTTCAGCGTCTCGTGGAACAGCGTGATGTCGCGCAGGCTGGGGTGCATCACGTCGAAAAGATAGAACAGGACCGAGTTGCGCGCCCGCACATTCACCGGGATCACCGGCAGGTCGAATTTGCGTGCGATCATCGCGGCCGACGCCATCCAGGGCCGCTCATAGAGCTTCAGCCGGCGCCGCTTGGCCAGCCGCCCGGCCGGGAAGATCACCCCCAGGCGCCCCTGATCGACGGCGCGGCGTGTATAGGCCATTGTCTCGCGCGTCTTCGCGTGGGAGCGTTTTTCAACACGCCATTCCACCGGCGCGATCAGCGCGTCCATCTGGGGCAGCAGCCGCAGAATGTCGCTGTTTGCATAGAAGTAACTGTCCGGGCGCACGCGGTTCAGCACCCAGTGCATGATGATTCCGTCCGCGATCCCCGTGGGATGGTTGGCGACGATCAGGGCCGGACCCTGGCGCGGCACGTTTTCCAGGCCGGTCACCTGCACGTCGCGCGCGAGCATCTCTCCCATCGTTCCCATGATCTCGGTCATGGGGCGGTCGCGGAAATGCTCTGCCAGAGCCAGCGTGCGGTTGTAGCCCAGCATGCGGTTGAGTACCGCGCGCGAAGGACGCGACCAGACGTGGTCCCTGAACAGCCACGGGGCACGTTCCTCGATGAGGGGGTCGATTCTGTCCTTCATCCCGGCCAAAGACCACGCGGTTGCTAAACTCTCGTGACAAAACTACCGCGAAAGCGCGGCTGCTACAACGCCGTGCAGAAACCCCTGTGCGGCCTGTTGCCGGACGCCGCGCGTCAATCGCGGTTCGCTGGGTCTGCGCTATGTGCACTTATAAGATGCGCGTCACAGGTCGGTGCTTCAAGGGCCGCATTGGGCGATAACGGGCAGGGAAAACCCTGTCTCCATTCGCGAATTTTGTCCCTTCGCGTCCAGAGATCCGCCCGCGCGCTAGGCCCCCAGAATACGGCCGACCATCTCCGCACTGTCCCGCGAGAGGCCCGGCAGGTCGCGCAACCGTTCGAGAGCAGCGCGCATTTTCGCCTGCCGTTCCGTGTCATAGCGGCGCCAGGTCTCGTAGATTGTCGTCATCCGTGCGGAGGTCTGTGGATTGACCGGATCAAGCCTGATCAGCCAGTCGGCGATGAAATCATAGCCCGCCCCGGTCGGGTCGTGGAAGCCCGCACGGTTCATGGCCAGCCCGCCGATTAAGGCACGAAACCGGTTGGGGTTCTTCCAGTCGAAATCGGGCCGGTCTGCCAGCGCTTGCGCGGTGGCGACGGCCGTCGCGGGCGGGGCGAGCGAGGCCTGCAGGCCGAACCATTTGTCCATCACCAGCCGGTCGTCCTGCCAGCGCGCCTCAAATTGCGCGAGCGGCTTTTCGCCGAGACCGTGCTGGACGAGCGCCGAAAGCGCGACGATGGACTGGGTCATGTTGTCGGCCAGCTCGAACTGCGCCTCTGCCATCGCGCCGCCGTCGGTCCGGGTGATCAGACCCAGCATCGCCGCCTGCAGCGCTCGTTTCCCGGCGGCTTCGGCGTCGGGGCTGTAGGGGGGCGGCACGTCCATCTCGCCGTAGAGCGTCGCCGCGTCCGTCCCCAACTGAAGGGCCAAGGCCTGCGCCATCGCCTCGCGCGCGGCGTGGATCGCCAAGGGATCCGGCGGCGTACCGCGGTCCGCGATGGCCTGGGCGAGGTCGTCCTCGTCCGGCAGGCGCAGACAAAGCGCGCGAAAGGCCGGGTCGAGCGCGGCGTCGGTCGCAAGCCCCGTGATCCCGTCCAGATAGGCCGGGTCCGGCGCGGCACCTTCCAGCACCATGGCGACCAGCGCGTCGCGGGCCAAGTCGCGCGCGGCCTCCCAGCGGTTGAACGGGTCGGTGTCGTTGGCCAGCAGAAAGGCCCGGTCACTGGCGGAGATATCGCGCTCCAGGATCACCGGGGCGGAAAAACCGCGCAGGATCGACGCGACCGGCCGCGCAGACAGTCCGGAAAACTCAAAGGACTGCTCCTCCTCCACCAGTTCTAGTACCGTCGTCGCCACGGTCTCCGAGCCGTCCGGGGCCAGCAGGCCGACGGCGACCGGGATCACCTGGGGCAGCTTCTCCTCCTGTCCGGTGGTGGGCGGGGTGTGCTGGCGCAAGGTGAGCGTGTAGGTTGTGTCGCTCCAGCCCTCCGACACCGCGACGCGGGGCGTCCCGGCCTGGGCGTACCAGCGCTTGAACTGGCTCAGATCGCGGCCCGTGGCATCCTCGAACACCTGGAGCCAGTCCTCGATGGTGCAGGCCTGCCCGTCATGGCGGTCGAAATAGAGGCTCAGCGCCTTGTCATAGCCTTGCGGCCCCACAAGCCGGCGCAACATGCCGATCACCTCGGCGCCTTTCTCATAGACGGTCGCCGTGTAGAAGTTGTTGATCTCGACAAAGCTCTCGGGCCGTACCGGATGGGCGAGCGGGCCGTTGTCTTCGCGGAACTGCCGCCCGCGGAGCGCGATCACGTCCCGGATACGCTGCACCGGGGCGGAGCGTTCGTCCGCGCTGAATTGCTGGTCGCGAAAGACCGTCAGCCCCTCCTTGAGGCAGAGCTGGAACCAGTCGCGGCAGGTGATCCGGTTGCCGGTCCAGTTGTGGAAGTACTCGTGGGCGATGATGCTCTCGATCCGCTCGTAATTCGCATCGGTCGCTGTCTCGGGGCTCGCGAGCACAGCAGCGGAGTTGAAGATGTTCAGCCCCTTGTTCTCCATCGCGCCCATGTTGAAATCGTCCACCGCTACGATGTTGAAGATATCGAGATCGTATTCGCGGCCATAGACATCTTCGTCCCAGACCATGGAGCGTTTCAACGCGTCCATCCCGAAGGCGCATTTGCCCTCGTCGCCGGGTCGAACCCAGAGCGCGAGGTCGACCGCGCGTCCCGACCGGGTGGTAAAGCTGTCGCGATGGGCCACGAGATCGCCCGCGACCAGCGCAAAGAGATAGGCGGGCTTCGGCCAGGGATCGACCCATTCGGCCCACCCGTCGCCGGCCTGAGCAGGGTTGCCGTTGGACAGCAGCACCGGCGCATCGCCTTCGATCCGCACGGAGAAGGGCGCCATCACGTCCGGGCGGTCCGGATACCAGGTGATCTTGCGAAACCCCTCCGCCTCGCACTGGGTGCAGTACATGCCGTCCGACATGTAGAGCCCCTCCAGCGCGGTGTTGGCGGCGGGGTCGATCTCCACCTCGGCTTCCCAGATGAACGGCCCGTCGGGCACGGCGCAGGTCAGACCTGCATCGGTGATCTCCGGAGTCACGGGCGCGCCGTCGATGGCGAAGGAAATCGGTTTGAGCTTTTCGCCATGCAGCTCGAAGGGGCCGGGCGCATCGGGATTGGGGCGGAATGCGATGCGGCTCAGCACGCGCGTGGCATTGGGCGCGAGCCGAAAGGTCAGATGCACAGTCTCCACCAGCCAGGCGGGCGGGCGATAATCCTTAAGATGTACGGTCTGAGGCGGGCTGGCGGGCGTCGCATCGCGCATGTTCGGCAATCTCCGGGAACGATGGAGGGGGCAGGGCGTTTCCCCATCAATCACCCGCACCGCTCTGCGGGCAACCCGAAAAGGCGTACCAGGCTGGCTGCGTCCGGCACCCATCCACAACAACGGGCCAATTCTCGTCCTGGATCGATCCTCGCCGTTCCGATCCCCACGGGCTTTCTTGCGTCGATTGTCCTCATCCGCAGGCTCTCGGGACATGGAACTGCCCGCGGACCCACGGACCCCCATGCGCTCCGGGGGCAGCTTGCCGCAGAACGAGACCCTTTACTCGGACCCCCAGCGGCATAGGTCCCGGCCATGCCCGGGCCTACGCTTCTCTGGTTCAAACGCGATCTGCGGGTAAGCGATCACCCCGCGCTGGCCCATGCCGCGACGCTCGGCGCCCCGGTCCTGCCGGTCTATCTGGTCGAGCCCGAGGCCTGGGCGCAGCCCGACATGTCCGCCCGGCAATGGGCCTTCACGGCCGAATGCCTTCAGGATCTGCGCAGCTCCGGGGTGCCGCTGACCTTGCGCGTGGGGGATGCGGTGACGCTGCTGGAGGCCCTGCGCAAGAGCCACGGGATCGACACGCTCGTCAGCCACGAGGAAACCGGCAATGGCTGGAGCTTTGCCCGCGACGGCCGGGTGGCTGCCTGGGCCCGGGAGCGGGGCGTGAGCTGGCACGAATTGCCGCAATCGGGCGTTGTCCGGCGACTCGAGACCCGCGACGGCTGGGCCGCGCGGCGCGAACGCTGGATCCGCAGCCCGATGGTTGACGCGGCGGGTATCGTCTGGACCGGCCCGGGTGACGGTGCGCTCCCCAGCCCCGGCGATCTCGGCCTGTCCCCGGACCCTTGTCCCAACCGCCAGCGGGGCGGGCGCGCCGAGGCGCTGTCGCTGCTCGACAGCTTTCTCACCGAGCGCGGCCAGGGCTACCGCAGCGCGATGTCCAACCCGCTGGAGGGCGAACGCGCCTGCTCGCGCCTCTCGCCGCATCTTGCGCTCGGCACCCTTTCGGGCCGCGAGGCCGCCCAGGCCACCGGGGTGCGTCAGGCCGCGGTCAAGGGCCGCCGCGACGGGTGGTCTGGTTCGCTCCGGTCTTTCACATCGCGGCTCGCCTGGCGCGATCACTTCATGCAAAAGCTCGAGGACGCCCCATCGATCGAGCATCGCTGCCTGCACCCGGCCTATGAAGGGCTCAGGCCGCGCACGCCTGACGCCACCCGTCTGGCGGCGTGGACGGCGGGCGAGACCGGGCTGCCCTTCACCGACGCCTGCATGCGTTATCTCGCCCATACCGGCTGGCTGAATTTCCGGATGCGCTCAATGCTGATGGCGGTGGCCTCCTACCATCTCTGGCTCGACTGGCGCGCGACGGGTCTGCATCTGGCGCGGCAGTTCACCGATTACGAGCCCGGCATCCACTGGTCCCAGACGCAGATGCAGTCGGGCACCACGGGCATGAACACCGTGCGCATCTACAACCCGGTGAAGCAGGGCCGGGACCAGGATCCCGCGGGTATCTTCACCCGCCGCTGGGTTCCGGAGCTGGCCGAGGTGCCGGACGAATTCCTGCAGGAGCCCTGGCGGTGGGAGGGGGCCTCGCGTCTGCTGGGCCGACACTATCCCGAGCCCATCGTCGATGTTGCCGCGGCTGCGAAAGAGGCCCGGGCCAAAGTCTGGGCCGTGCGGCGGGGCGAGAGCTACTGGAGCGAGGCCGACCGGATTGTAGCCAAGCATGCCAGCCGCAAGCGCGACCGCGGGTTCCAGCGCGACCCCGGTCCCCGGCTACCCGCAACCGGCGCGGCCGTGCCTGCTGATCAGCTTAACCTCGACCTGTAACACATTGCCAAAAAATGTGAAAAAATCCGATTTGCCGCACAAGATCTGTGCCGCTTGCGGGCGTCCCTTCTCCTGGCGAAAGAAATGGGCAAGGGACTGGGCCCGGGTCCGCTACTGCTCGGCCAGATGCCGGAGCGGTAAAGCCACCTGACCAAAACGCGCCAAACTTCACTGCATGCGGTTGCATACGCGCTATCGACAGCCTAACACGCAACAAAATTGCGCTGCGGTGCAATAGCAGCGTAGGGACCAAGTGAAGGAGACAGCGTTGGCTGAGCGTATCATCCGCGCGGGACTGCAGGTCGATGCGACCCTTGCCCGTTTTATCGAGTCTGAGGCCCTGGACGGGTTGCCGATTGCGGCGGACCGGTTCTGGAAGGGGCTCGCGGGGCTCGTGGCCGATCTAGGGCCGCAGAACACCACCCTTCTGGCAGAGCGCGAGCGGCTCCAGCGGGAGATCGACGAATGGTACATCGCGCAGCGCGGTCGGCCCGCGGACCTCGACGCCTATCGCGAGATGCTGACCCGTATCGGGTATCTGCAGCCGGAGGGGCCCGATTTCGAGATCGAGACCGAAAATGTCGATCCCGAGTTCGCGCGCATCGCCGGGCCCCAGCTTGTCGTGCCAATCACCAACGCGCGCTATGCGCTGAATGCCGCGAATGCCCGCTGGGGCAATCTCTATGATGCGCTCTACGGCACCGACGCGCTCGGCGACACACCCTCGGGCGCCGGCTACGATCCGGCCCGCGGCGCGCGCGTGATCGCTTGGGCCAAGGGCTTTCTCGACAGCGCGCTGCCGCTCGCCAAGGGGCGGTGGGACGATGTGCGCGCGCTGGAGATCGCGGGCGACGGACTGTCGGTCACCGTTGGGAACGAGCCCGGCCTTGGCCTGGCCGATCCGGCCCAGTTTATCGGCCGAGCGGACCGGGATGGTGAAACGCACCTCCTTTTTGAAAACAACGGCTTGAAGATCGACGTTGTGATCGATCCGTCCGATCGGATCGGCGCGGATGATCCTGCCGGCATTGCCGCTGTCCATCTGGAAGCCGCCGTTACGGCCATCATGGATTGTGAGGATTCGGTGGCCTGCGTCGATGGTGCGGACAAGACCCAGGCCTATCGCAACTGGCTCGGTCTCATGCGCGGGGACCTCACGGCTAGCGTGGTGAAGGGCGGCGAGACGCTGACCCGCCGGCTTGAGGGTGATCTGCCGTTCATTGGGCGCGACGGGACGGAACAGGTGCTGAAGACCCGCGCGCTGATGCTGGTGCGCAATGTCGGCCCGCTGATGACCACACCCGCCGTGCTCGACGGGGCGGGCGCCGAGATCCCCGAAGAACTGCTCGACGCCCTGGTCACCGTCACGCTGGCGATGCACGATCTGCAGAAATCCGGCGGCGCGCGTAATTCCGAGGTAGGCTCCGTCTATGTGGTCAAGCCAAAGCTCCACGGCCCGGCCGAAGTCGCCCATGCGTCCGAGATCTTCGCCCGGGTCGAGGATGTGCTCGGCCTGCCTCGCAACACCGTCAAGCTCGGCATCATGGATGAGGAGCGGCGCACCTCCGTCAATCTCAAGGAATGCATCCGGGCGGCCAAGGCGCGCGTGGCCTTCATCAATACGGGCTTCCTCGACCGCACCGGCGACGAGATCCACACCGCCATGGAGGCCGGCGCCATGCTGCGCAAGGGCGAGATGAAGTCGACCCCCTGGATCAGCAGCTACGAGGACCGAAATGTCGAGATCGGGCTGGCCTGCGGGCTGAGCGGCCGGGCCCAGATCGGCAAGGGCATGTGGGCGATGCCCGACCGGATGGCGGACATGCTCGAAGCCAAGATCGGCCATCCCCAGGCCGGGGCGAATTGTGCGTGGGTGCCCAGCCCAACGGCCGCGGTGCTCCATGCCACGCACTACCACCGGGTCGATGTTTTCGCCCGGCAGGCCGAGATCGCGTCGGCGCCGCCGTGTGGCAAGCTGGACGATTTGCTGACAGTCCCGGTGTCCCAGGGCGCGAACCTGTCGGAGCAGGACGTGCATGACGAGATCGAGAACAACGCCCAAGGCATATTGGGCTATGTCGTGCGCTGGATCGACCAGGGCGTGGGCTGCTCCAAGGTGCCCGACATCCACGATGTCGGCATGATGGAGGACCGCGCGACCTGCCGGATCAGTTCCCAGGCGCTCGCCAACTGGCTCCATCACGGGGTGGTGTCGCGCGACCAGGTGATGGAGGCGATGCAGCGGATGGCGGCCAAGGTTGACGCCCAGAATGCCGGCGACCCGGCCTATCGTGCGATGGCGCCCGGCTATGATGGCGTGGCGTTCCAGGCCGCCTGCGATCTGGTGTTCCGGGGTCGGGAGCTGCCGTCGGGATATACCGAGCCGGTGCTGCACAAGCGGCGGCTGGAACTCAAGGCCGAGGAAGCGTGAGATGACCGACCTGACACTGGACATGGCCCGCACCATCATCGCCGCGACACGCGCCAAGGGCGTGGAGATGGGGCTCAAGCCGCTTTCGGTCGTGGTGCTCGATGCCGGCGGGCATGTGTTGGCTTTCGAGCGCGAGGACGGCTCCAGCCCCGGCCGCTTCGGCATCGCCCAGGGCAAGGCCTACGGTGCTGTCATGCTTGGGCTTCCGGGTTCCGCCATCCACGCCCGCGCCGAGCAGCAGCCTTATTTTATTGGTGCGCTGAACGGCGTTTACGGAGGGCAGCTCGTGCCGGTGCCGGGCGGCGTGCTGATCCGCGATGGCGAAGGCGGGGCGATCCTCGGGGCCGTGGGCGTGACCGGGGATGTGTCGGACAATGATGCTGCTGCCGCTTTGGCGGGCATTGCCGCTGCGGGACTGACCGGCGAGGCCTGATGCGCCAGAGCACAGGGGGCTGTGCGCGGGTGATATCTCGACGGGCGCGGCAATCAGGTCTATCTCGTTAGGGTGCACAACCCCAGGAGGTGTCATGGCGCGCCCTGTCGTCGGCATCATCGGCAACAGATATCTGCTCAATGACGAGTATCCCGCCCATGCCGGCGGGACGATGAACTGCGAGGCGGTGTCCGAAGTTTCGGGTGCTATGCCCTTGTTAGTCCCCGCAGATCCGAGATTTGTCAGCGTCGACGAGCTGATGGAGACCTGCGCGGGGTTCGTCTTTACCGGCGGGCGCCCGAACGTGCATCCGGCGGAGTATGGCGAGGCGGAGACGGCGGCGCATGGGCAGTTCGACCGGGACAGGGACGCGCTGGCGTTGCCGCTGATCCGGGCCTGCGTTGCGGCGGGGCAGCCCATTCTGGGGATTTGCCGGGGATTTCAGGAAGTTAACGTGGCCTTTGGCGGCACGCTTCATCCGGAGATCCGGGAGCTGCCGGGACGGGTCAATCACCGCATGCCGCCCGACGGTACTCTGGAAGAAAAATTCGAGATCCGTCAAAGGGTTAGCTTCAAAGACGGCGGGGTGTTCCACCGGCTGATGGGGGCCCAGGAGGTCATGACGAACACGCTGCACGGGCAGGGGATCTGCAAGCCGGGCCAGCGGATCTTGCTGGACGGCTGGGCCGAGGACGGCACGCCCGAAGCGCTCTATATCGACGGTGCTCCCGGATTTACCCTTTCCGTTCAATGGCATCCGGAGTGGCAGGCCGCGACCGACCCGGTCAGCCGGCCGCTTTTCGAGGCGTTCGGCGACGCCGTCCGCGCCTGGGCCGCAGGCGACCGTCCAGCGGCGCTCCGTACTGCCTGATTTTTGGGCTTAAGCTTTCGGCAAAGACTGTACGAACCGTTCAAACTGTCTTTTTGTACAGATATGTTCGTGGTTTGGTCTCGTTAGAGACGGGTTTCGGGAGCATAGTTGATCGTCACCTGGAATGAGCGCCATTGCTCATTGAATTGACTAGTCTGAGTGCCATTCTGAGACCAGTGCGAAAGCTTGTCACTTGTGTCGGCGCGCTGGACTCCATCGTCATCAGTAATAACAAATCCTGCTGGCCAGTCGCCTTCGAACTCGACCGTCTCATCGC
>JBCDBB010000140.1:0-10520 GCA_039184415.1 Pseudomonadota bacterium | reverse complement strand
TGCCGGGATCGGCCTCAGCCCCGACAGTTCGGGAGAGTTCCTGTTCTCGCTCTTTGCCGTGATTTCCATCTCGCTGATGCTCTCCTGGCTTCTGGCGGTAACGGTGACACCGCTTCTGGCCAGCTACCTGTTCCGGAGCGCATCAGCGAGATGGAAATCACGGCAAAGAGCGAGAACAGGAACTCTCCCGAACTGTCGGGGCTGAGGCCGATCCCGGCAAAAGCCAGCACGCCGATGACCGTTGCCCCGAGCAGAGGGACTTGCGTGCACCGGGCGACCTCGGCCGCGGCGTCGACCGCCTGGCGGCCGCGGCGCATCTGCACCTGCATGCCTTCGGCCACGACGATGGCATTGTCCACCAGCATACCCATCGCGATGATCAGCGCACCGAGGCTGATCCGCTCCACCTTGATGTCGAAGATGTACATGAAGAGGAAGGTGAAACTCACCGTGAGGAGCAGCGATCCGCCCACCACGATCCCTGCGCGCCAGCCCATGAACAGGGCCAATACAGCGATGACGACCCCCACTGACATGGCGAGGCTGACGAGAAACGCGTCATTGGCCTCGGACACGACGCGGTGCTGTTCATAGACCGGGTCCAAGGTAACGCCCGCCGGGAGAAGCGGTGTGAACTCTGCCAGGCGCGCCTCTATTGCGGTGCCGACCGTCACGATGTTTTCGGAGGTGAGACCCGCGATACCGAGGGTGAATGCCTCGATGCCATTATGGCGCATGATCTGGCGCGGTTCTTCCACGCGCATGCGCGAAACATCGGCGACATCAAGAAGGTTCACGACCTGTCCGTCAAAGCCGAAACTGAGCGCGCCGATTTCCCGGACGCTGTCATCGGCGACGGGCGCCTCGACGCGCAGATCCGTCCGGTCGGTGGAAAGCGTTCCCGTCGGCGTGATTTCATCGCTGGCGGAGATGGCTCCCAAGAGCGTATCGGGCGGCATGCCGAGCTCGGTCAGAATTGCGCCGAAGGCTCAACGAAAATCGCCTCTTCGGGCAATCCACGCGTCTCTGCATTGGCGACGCCGGGCACAGAAAGCAGTTCGCGGCGCAGGAATGTGGCGATCTCCCAGATGTCTGCATCGGAGTAGCCCGGCGCACTGACCGCGTAGAGGAGGCTATAGACTTAGTTTCTCTGAGCGTCTCGGATTGCCAAACTGCGCCCATGGCATCCAATCCTTCGAAAAAACGGGGCGAGCTACGCCCAAGCGTTGATCTCTACGACTACTGCAAACTGCCCGAGCCGAAACCGCGCGGCCGTCCCGTCGTGGACGAACTGTCGGAGTGGCGGGTCGTAGATGATTGGCCGGACGATGTTCCGATCACGCCAAAAGAGGTCGATGTCCTCGAACGATGGTTCGGAGAATTGCTCGAAGAGATGTTCGGGCCGGATTCCAATCGCGACCAAGCAATCGAAGTGGCTTGCCATAACTGCCTCATTTGAGAATACTTAAAGTGTTAAAAGAAGCGCCTGTCAGCGTCATCGAGACGCCGGAATTCATGTCCGCGACCGGTCGCATGATGGACTGGGAGCAGCGTGCATTGTTGGCGGACTATATCGCCGATAATCCCGCAGCCGGCGATGTCATTCCCGGCACCGGCGGTGTGCGAAAGCTGCGATGGGGGTTGCGACGTCGCGGCAAACGCGGCGGCGCGGATGTGATCTAATTCGTCCCCAGCGGGGTCATGCCGCTTTTCGCGCTTACGGCGTCCGCCAAGAACCAGCGCGCCGATATCACCCAGGCCGACGGCAACGGGTTTCGCGAGCTGACCGTGCGATTGAAGGAAGCCTATCTCAAGAGGAGCGTATCATGAGCGGCAAGGCAGCCGATGTACTCCGGCGCGGGCTGGATGAGGCCGTGGCCTAGGCTGGGCGGGCGGCGGATGAGATCCAATACGGTGTCCACATTCCCGCTTTGATCAACGTGAAGGCGATCCGTACGAAGCTGAACATGACACAGAAAGATTTCGCAGGACGGTTCGGCTTCTCGATCAAGACGCTGCGCCATTGGGAGCAAGGACAGCGAACACCGGAAGGCCCGGCACGAGCGTATTTGCTCGTCATCGACCGCAACCCCAAAGTGGTGTAAAGAGTCTTGAGGAGAGCCGCGTGAACGCGCCGATGCCAACGATAAAGCTGCGTGCGGCGCTCTACCACGTGTCTCCACGGCGGGGCAGGCGGAGCATGACGTTTCCATTCCCGATAAAAAGCGCCAAGGCGAGGCTTATCGCGAGGCGCGCGGATACGACC
Source organism: Pseudomonadota bacterium (assembly GCA_039184415.1). Classification (GTDB taxonomy): domain Bacteria; phylum Pseudomonadota; class Alphaproteobacteria; order Rhodobacterales; family Rhodobacteraceae; genus JANSYP01. The sequence goes on along the minus strand of JBCDBB010000140.1, from coordinate 8,254 downwards.
TCGTCGAAAGCTGTTTCGAGCCAGGTGCATCTGAGACGAACGATAAGCGGCCGGAGTTCCAGCCCCTGATCGAAGCGGGAACGACCAAGCCCGCCGCCTTCGAAATCGTGGTAGTTCACTAGTTCAGCCGTTTCTTGCGCGATCATTTAGAACTCGAATTCTACGTCCGAAAGCTCGCGAAGAACGGCGTGAAGCTCGTCTCAATAACGCAGGAACTCGGCGCCGATCCGATGCACGTCATGATGCGCCAGATCATGGTGCTCTTCGACGTGTATCAGTCGAACGAATCCGCCAATCACACGCTCCGGGCGCTGAAGGAAAACGCCCGGCAGGGCTTCTGGAACGGGTCAATGCCCCCGGTCGGCTATCACGTCGTCGATGCAGAGAAGCGTGGAGCAAAGGTCAAGAAAGTCCTGGAGATCGATCCGCTGCACGCGGACGCGATCCGGTTGATGTTAGAACTGGCGCTCAACGGCGATGGCGAAAGCGGTCGGATGGGTGTCAAGGCGATCGCGACGTATCTGATCGGGCGTAAGCTCTATACGCGGACGGGTGGACACTGGAGCGTCGGCACGGTCCACCGTATCCTGACCCGGCGGACCTATATCGGACAGCACGAATGGGGAAAGAGCTACAAGGACGGGACGCCGAAGAAGCAGACCGGAATCATCACCGTAGGGGCGCCACCTATCGTGGATCGCGAGACGTTCGATGCCGTCCAGAAACTCCTGAAGAAGCGCGCACCGATGGTGACACCTGGCCGGACTGTCAGCGGGCCGGCCTTGCTGACCGGCATCGCTTTCTGCGCTGAGTTCGGCGGGGCGATGACGCTGCGGACATCGAGCAAGGGAAAGCAATACCGCTACTACACATGCTCCACAGCCGCTCGCCGGGGGAAGTGTGGCTGTTCTGGCCGAACGATCCGGATGGATACGCTCGACCATCTGGTTGCGGAACACATCGAACGCCGACTGCTCAATCCGAAGCAGCTGGAAGATTTGCTGTCAGCGCATCTGGACCGCCGGGAGGAGCGAGACACGCGCCGCCGCGACACGGCCAATGAGCTGACCAAGCGGGCGGCGGAAGCCGAGCAGCGCGTTAAGCGTCTCTATGACGCCATCGAAAGCGGGACTGCCGATCTCGACAATCCGCCATTGAGAGAGCGTATCGCGGAGTTGATGGCGACCCGAGACCAGGCGCGCATCGACGCCGAGCGGGCGAAGAGCGCAATCCAGAACGCAGGTCAGTATCTATCGCCGGAGCACCTGCGGCGCATGGCAGTGTCCGCCTGTCAGAAGATGCGTGGAAAGGACGGTGGATTTCGGTGCGGTCATCTGCGGGCTTTGGCGCAGCGGGTCGAGGTTGCAAACCATGAAGACCGCATCATGGGGTGCCAGGACGACCTGATCCGTGTGCTGGCCGTTTCTAATGGCGTATGAACGGCGGCGAATAGCGTTCGCACTTATGTTCCAAGGTGGCGGAGAGACAGGGATTCGAACCCTGGGTGGGCGTGAACCCACAACGGTTTTCGAGACCGCCCCGTTCGACCACTCCGGCACCTCTCCGCGGGGGTCTTCGCGCGGGTCTAGTCAACCGCGGGAGAGGGCGCAACCGCTTTCAAGGGACATCGCGGCAAGAGCGCTTGCGCCCGGGCGGGCGATAGGGCTCAATTGGCCAGCGAGGATGAAACGGTACAGAAGGAAAGGGGCTCTCTCCATGCGGTCTGTTCTACGGTTTGCCTGTGTCTGGCTCATAGCGTCTGTCGTCGCAGGGACGGCGCAGGCATCACCGCGCAGCGATGCGGTGCTCGATGCGCTTCGGGTCAGCGAACTGCTGGAGATCATGGAGACCGAATCCGAGGCCTCTGGGGCCGAACTCAACGAGAACATGCTCGGCGGCACCGGCGGAGCGTCCTGGATCGAGACCGTCCGTCGGATCAATGATGCCGAGCGCATGGAACGGGAACTGCGCGCCGCCTTCGCCGAAGCCATGCCCGACGAGCATACCGAGGACGCAACCGCGTTCCTGACCTCCGATCAGGGCGAAAAGATCGTCGAGCTGGAGCTGTCGGCACGCGAGGCGCTACTCGACCCGGCCATCGACGACATGAATCAGGCGGCGATGCGCGAATTGCGCGAGAGCGGAGATCCGCGTTTCGCCATGATCACCCGCTTCGTCGAGGTCAACAACCTCGTCGATGCCAATGTCGCCGGGGCGCTCACCGGCAATGTCGCCTTCCTGCGCGGGCTGCGGATCGGCGGGTTTCCGGCCTATGAACGCGCCAGCGATGCCGATCTGATCGCCGAGGTCTGGGCCCGCGAGCCCGAGTTGCGCAGCGAGACCGAAGACTGGGTCTATGCCTATCTGACGCTGGCCTACGGGCCGCTGGAAGACAGCGATCTGGAAACCTACATCGCATTCTCCGAGACCGAGACCGGCCAGGCGCTGAACGGCGCGCTCTTTACCGCTTTCGACGAGGTCTTCACCGACGCGTCGCAATCGCTGGGCGAGGCTGTCGCGCGCTATCTCACGGCCGAGGAAATCTGACGCGGGCAGGGTCCGCCCCCTTGACTTTGCAGCCTGTCTCGGAGATACGCGCGGTTCCAAAATCAGCCCATGGCGGGCGCATGCGCTGTCCGAGGCGCGCCGATGGCGCGAGACGGGCCCGGGAAGGGCCGGCCGAAGGACGCGAGAGACAAGGACAAGACCATGTTTGCGGTGATCAAGACCGGCGGCAAACAGTACCGCGTCGAAAGCGGCACAACGCTGGAAATCGAGCGTCTCGCGGCCGATGCCGGAGATGTCGTGCAGTTCAACGAAGTTCTGATGCTCGGCGGTGACGACCCAGTGCTCGGTGCGCCTTTCGTGGACGGCGCGGCCGTGCAGGCCGAGATCGTGGAACAGAAGCGCGGCGAGAAGCTGATCCATTTCGTCAAGCGGCGCCGCAAGCACTCGTCCAAGCGCACGAAAGGGCACCGTCAGAACCTGACCGTGGTGCGCGTGACCGACATTCTGGCCAGCGGTGCGGCCGACAGCGGCGTGGCACCGGCCACCGGATCCGGCGCCGCGGCCCAGAGCGCTCCTGCCCAGAGCGCCCCCGCAGCCTCCGAGGAGCAAGAGTAATGGCACATAAAAAAGCAGGCGGTTCATCCCGCAACGGCCGCGACTCCGCAGGCCGCCGCCTCGGCGTCAAGAAGTATGGCGGCGAAGCCGTGATCCCCGGCAACATCATCGTGCGCCAGCGCGGCACCAAATGGTGGCCGGGCGAGGGCGTCGGCATGGGCCGCGATCACACGATCTTTGCGCTGCGCGAAGGTAACGTGACGTTCCATACCGGCTTTCGGGGCCGCACCTTCATTACGGTGACCCCAGCATCAGAGGCCGCCGAGTAAGCGCCCGGAACCACCTTCAGGTTTACGGGCGGGGGCCGGCGGAAACGCCGGTCCCCGCCTTCGTTTTTCGGAGGACGCAATGGGCGTCGCAGTCGGCAGTTTTCTGATCTTTGCGGCGAGCCAGGTGGGAACACCGGGCCCGGCGAACATGATCCTTCTGAGCACCGGCGCACGATACGGGCTGATGTCGGCGCTGCCCTTCGTCGGTGGCGTCGTCGTCGGCAAGCAACTGATCATCTGGCCGCTGGGCTTCGGTCTTCTGCAGACGGCCGAAACCGCCCCGTTGCTGTTCTCGCTTCTGAAATGGGTGTGCGTGGCCTACGTTCTCTGGCTCGCCTGGCGGGTGGCCAATCTGCGCCTGAGCGACGGATCCGACGCCGAGGCCCGGGCGCCCGGCTTTGCCGCCGGTCTCGCCGTGCATCCGCTCAATCCCAAAGCCTGGGCCATGGTCATCGCCGGCTTCACCAGCTTCACGGCGCCCGGCACGCCGGCCTTTCAGGCCACGGCGACCATCGCGCTGACCCTGCTGGCCTGTCAGGTGGTTCTGCATCCGCTCTGGACCGCCGCTGGCGAACGTTTGGCGGCAACCTTTGCAGGTCGGCCCGGGGAGAGATATCTAATGTGGGCGCTTGCCGGTCTGACCGTGCTGAGCCTTGGTTTCGCGCTTTTCTGGGGAGGAGGGGCATGAAGATCGAAGCAATTCCGCCGCAGGAGACCATCGTTTCCGAGCGAATTGTGTTGCGGCCGCTGCGGCGCTCCGACGAGGGGCTCCTGACGCTCTATGCGGGCGATGAGCGTGTGGCACGCAACACCCGTTCGATCCCCCATCCGTTGCCCCCTGGGGCGGCGCAGGCCTTTGTCGAAACGGCGCTGTCATCGAACCGGACCGAGGACGTCTGGGCGATGGACGGGTCCGCCGCGGGCCTCGGCGAAGTGCTGGGCGTGATCGGGCTGGAGCGGATGAGCGAGGACCGCTCCGAGGTCGGCTATTGGGTGGCGCCTGCCTTCTGGAACACGGGCTTTGCCACCGAGGCTTTGACCGCGCTCCTCGATGCGAACCCGCAGAAGGTCAAGACAGTGTTCGCGGAGGTGTTCCAGACCAACACTGTGTCGGCCCACGTGCTGACGAATGTGGGCTTCGCCTATATCGGCGATGCCGAGGCCTTTTCCGTGGCCCAGGGCCGCATGGTCCAGACCTGGACCTACCTCAAGAAGCTGGGCTGAGGCGATGCTGGCGGCCGCGGATCAGGTTCTGAGCACCCCGCGGCTGCGACTGCGGGGGTTCGCTGTCCGGGATGCGTCGCCCCTGAACGCGCTGATGGAACGTCCCGGCGTGCCGGAATGGCTCAAGATCGCCCGGTCCGACGGGCCCTGGGCGGCCTGGTGGCGCGCCCTGAGAGCCGGGGGTGCCCGGGCACGCCGCTACACGATCACCCATGCCGGCGAGGACCGTCTGATCGGGCTGGTCGGGCTGAGCCGGGAGGGGCGGCTGCATTACCTGATCGATCCGGATCTCTGGGGGCGTGGACTGGCCACCGAAGCCGTGGGCGCGGCGCTGTCAGATGTCCTGTGCGATCCGCGCGTGGAGCGGATCGAGGCGGAAGTGTTCGACGCCAACCCGGCCTCGGCCCGCGTGCTCCAGAAACTCGGTTTCGCCGTGCGTCGACGGACCAGGGCGCAGCGCATCGGCTATCTGTACGACGAGCCCGCCACGGTTTATGGGCTGACCCGCACCGAAGGACTTGCGCGATGAAGTTTCTCGACCTGGCAAAGGTTTACATCCGCTCGGGCAGCGGCGGGAACGGCGCGGTCAGCTTCCGCCGCGAAAAATACATCGAGTATGGCGGACCCGATGGCGGTGATGGCGGCAAGGGCGGCGATGTCTGGGCCGAGGCCGTCGAGGGTTTGAACACGCTCATCGACTTCCGCTACCAGCAGCATTTCTTCGCCAAGAACGGGCAGGGGGGCATGGGCCGCCAGCGCACCGGTCGCGGCGGCGATGACATCACCCTGCGCGTGCCCGTGGGGACCGAGATCCTCGATGAGGACGAAACGACCGTGATCGCGGATCTGACCGAGGTCGGCCAGCGGGTGCTGCTGGCTGCAGGGGGCAATGGCGGGTTCGGTAACCTGCATTTCAAGAGCGCGACGAACCAGGCGCCGCGCAATGCCAATCCAGGTCAGCCGGGGGTGGAACGCACCCTCTGGCTGCGGCTGAAGCTCATCGCGGAGGCCGGGCTGCTGGGTCTGCCCAACGCCGGCAAGTCGACCTTTCTCTCCGCGACCTCCAATGCGCGGCCCAAGATCGCGGATTACCCTTTCACCACACTCCACCCCAATCTCGGCGTCGTCTCGGTCGACGGCGCGGAATTCGTCGTCGCCGACATTCCCGGCCTGATCGAGGGCGCCCATGAGGGGCGGGGGATCGGAGATCGGTTTCTCGGCCATGTCGAGCGCTGCTCCGTGCTACTTCATATGGTCGATGCGACCGCGGAGGATCCCGTGGCCGACTACACCACCATTCTTGCGGAACTCGCGGCCTATGACGGCCCACTGGCGGGCAAGCCCCGTGTGACGGCGATGAACAAGGTCGACGCGCTGGATGCGGACGCCCGTACCGAGGTGCTGGCCACGCTGGAGGCCGCCTCCGGTGGACCGGTGCTGGCGATCTCAGGCGTCAGCGGAGAGGGTGTCGAGGACGCCCTGCGCGCCCTTCGTGATCGGATCGATGCCGCCCGCCCGCGCGAATCCGAACGCGCCGTTGCGGATCCCCTGCCATGGAGCCCCTGAGTCGCGCGCGCCGGGTCGTCATCAAGATCGGCTCCGCGCTCCTCGTCGATCCGGCCGGAGGATTGCGCGGCACCTGGCTGGAGGGATTGGCGGCCGATATCGCGGCGCTGAAATCTGCGGGCACTGACGTCGTCGTCGTGTCCTCGGGATCCATCGCGCTCGGGCGCCGGGTGCTGAAGCTCGGGACCGGCGCCCTGCCGCTGGAGCAGTCCCAGGCCGCCGCCGCGGTCGGCCAGATCCGGCTGGCCCGGGCCTATGAACAGGCGCTCTCGCCCCATGGCATCGTCACCGCCCAGGTGCTGGTGACGCTCGACGACAGCAACTCGCGCCGCCGCTACCTGAATTCGCGCGCGACGCTCAAGCAGCTCCTGACGCTCGGCGTGGTGCCCATCGTCAATGAAAACGACACGATCGCCACGGACGAGATCCGCTATGGCGACAATGACCGGATGGCAGCCCAGGTGGCCGCGACCATCGATGCCGACCGGTTGGTGCTGCTGAGCGATGTGGACGGGTTCTACAGCGCTAATCCGCTTACCGATGCCGAGGCCCGCCGCTTCGATGTGATCGAGCGCATCACGCCCGAGATCGAGGCCATGGCCGGCGACGGCGTGTCCGGCCTCAGCAAGGGCGGGATGGTGACCAAGCTCATGGCCGCGCGCACCGCGATGGCCGCGGGCTGCGCCATGGCGATCACGCTGGGCACCCTGGACCGGCCTCTCACGGCGCTCGACGCAGGCGCCCCCTGTACGTGGTTCCTGCCCGAAACGGACCCCAAGGCCGCGCGCAAGCGCTGGATCGCGGCGATGAAGCCCCGCGGCTCCATCCGCATCGATGCCGGCGCCGCCCAGGCGCTGATGCGCGGCAAATCGCTGCTGCCGGCCGGGGTGACCGGGGTCACCGGCAGTTTCGACCGGGGAGAGCCCGTGGAGATCGACGGACCAGAAGGAAAGCGGCTCGGCCGCGGTCTGATCTGCTATTCCGCGACGGAAGCACGCGCCATTTCAGGGCATCGGTCGGGTGACATTGCCCGGATACTGGGCTATCCGGGTCGCGCTGCGTTGATCCACAGGGATGACATGGTGCTATGAAAGATCTCGATGACCTCCCCGGCCTCATGGCGGAACTCGGCGCCCGTGCCCGTCGCGCGGCCACCGAACTGGGGTTTGCAACGCCCGAGCAGAAATCCCGGGCGCTCGAGGCCGCCGCGGACGCGGTCTCGGAGCGCCAGGACGAGATCCTCGAAGCCAACGCCAAGGATCTCGACTACGGCGCCGAAAAGGGCCTGTCGGACGCAATGATGGACCGGCTGCGGCTCGATGCGGAGCGCATCGAGGGCATTGTCGGGGGGTTACGCGCCATCGCGGCGCAGGACGATCCCGTGGGCGCGACCATTGCCGACTGGGACATGCCCAGCGGTCTGAACATCCGCCGCGTGCGCACGCCGCTCGGTGTGATCGGTGTGATCTATGAAAGCCGCCCCAACGTGACCGCGGACGCCGGCGCGCTCTGCCTGAAATCGGGCAATGCGGTGATCCTGCGCGGCGGATCCGAGAGCTTTCACAGCGCCACCGCGCTCCATGACTGCCTCGTTTCCGGGCTGCGCGCCGCCGGGTTGCCGGCGGAGGCGATCCAGCTGGTGCCGACCCGCTCGCGGGATGCGGTGAGCGAGCTGTTGCGGATGACCGAGTTTGTCGATGTGATCGTCCCCCGGGGCGGCAAGGGGCTGGTCGGACTCGTGCAGCGCGAGGCGCGGGTGCCGGTCTTCGCGCATCTCGAAGGGATCTGCCACGTCTATGTCGATGCCGATGCGGACCTCGACAAGGCGCGCCGCGTGATCCTGAATGCCAAAACCCGCCGGACAGGCATCTGCGGCGCCGCCGAGTGCCTTCTGGTCGACCGTGCGTTCTTTGAGAAGCACGGCGCCCCCTTTGTTCAGGACCTGTTGGAGGCCGGGGTGGAGGTGCGCGCGGCCGGTGAGTTGCTCGGGATCGACGGAACAGTTCCGGCCTCGGAAGAGGATTTCGGCCACGAGTTCCTCGACAGCGTCATCGCGGCCCGCACGGTCGAGG
>JBCDBB010000139.1:0-10539 GCA_039184415.1 Pseudomonadota bacterium | reverse complement strand
CTCGGCCACGGCGCGATTGGCGCGCATCTCGTCGGGTGACCAGTAGGCGAACGGCGGCAGGATATGACCGAAAGACCGGATGAAGGCATCCGCCTCGGCCATGATGTCATTGACTTCAGAGCGTTTCACGACCCTCTCCCCCAGTAGCTGGGTCCACCATGAACCCCGGCCGGCGCCCGCACAAGCCGCGCCGCGCCCGTCTGGCGTTCCAATCCACGTCACGGCGGGTCAAAAGTGAACGGGTCAAAAGAGGTCAGTCCAGCGCTGCGACCTCCCGGTGGCGCGGGCAGCCGGTCAGATGGTCATTGACCAGCCCGCAGGCCTGCATCCAGGCATAGGTGATCGTGGGCCCGCAGAACTTGAACCCTGCTGCCTTGAGATCCTTGGAGACCCGCTGCGCCAGCGGAGTCTGGGCGGGCACGTCCGCCATGGTTGCAAAGCCGTTCTGCAACGGCGCCCCGTCCAGATAGGACCAGCAGAACTCCGAAAAGCCCTGACGTTCCTCGATGGTGAGAAAGGCGCGCGCATTGCCGATGGTGGCCTCGATCTTGCCGCGGTGGCGCACGATCCCCGGATCGGCGAGGCAGCGGGCGACGTCGGCCTCGCCCCAGCCGGCGATGCGCTCCGGATCGAATCCTTCGAAGGCGTCGCGGAACCCCTCGCGCTTGCGCAGGATCGTGATCCAGGCCAACCCGGCCTGAAACCCGTCCAGCACGAGCTTTTCCCACAGCGCGCGGCCATCGCGTTCCGGCACGCCCCACTCCGTGTCGTGATAGGCCACATAGAGCGGGTCATCCCCGCACCAGGGGCATCTATCGCCGGCCCCCGCCGCTTCACTCTCTGCCTCTGACACTGCCACCTCCAGGTTTGGAACAATTTGCGAACATTTTAAGGAAAGCGTAAGCAAATTCCAGTCATACCTGACCCATAGGCACCTTACAGGCATTTCAGGGGACGGCAGATGGATCAGCGCGAGAATGCTCACGAGACGCTGACCATGGTGTCCGACGCGCTGCGGGACGGGCGGGTGACGCTCGCACTGCAGCCGGTGGTGATGGCCGAGGGCGACCGCCGCCCGGCCTTTTACGAGGGGCTGATCCGGCTCATCGACCGCACCGGGCGCGCCGTCCCCGCCGCCCGCTTCATCGATACGGTGGAAAGCCACGATCTGGGGCGCGAGATTGACCGTGAAGCGCTGCGGCTCGGAATCGCCGAGCTGCACGCGGATCCGGCCATGCGGCTGTCGGTGAACCTCTCGCCGCGCTCCATCGGATGCCCGGCCTGGATGGAGGTGCTGGAACAGGGCCTGGAACAGGATCCGACCCTGGGCGAACGGCTGATCCTGGAAATCACCGAACGGTCGGCGATGGAGATCCCGGCGGAGGTTCAGGCCTTCATGGCGACGCTGCAGCTGCGGGGGATTGCCTTTGCGCTGGACGATTTCGGCGCCGGACAGACCTCCTTTCGGCACCTACGGGACTTCGCCTTCGACATTGTCAAGATCGACGGGCAGTTCTCGCGCGAGATCGCGAGTGATCCCGACAATCAGGCCCTGATCCGGGCATTGGTGGATCTGTCGCGGCATTTCGAGATGTTCACCGTAGCCGAACATGTCGCCTCAGCCGAAGATGCCGACAGTCTTGCGGAGCTCGGCATCGACTGCCTGCAGGGGTATCATTTTGGCGCCCCGACGCTGTCCACCCTGCCCGCACCTGTGCCGGATCTGGCCCGCGCCTGACCCTGCGAGGCGGGGTTTCAACGCCCGAAATCGGAAGTTCTCGGCTCCACCGAGCCTTGCACCAGCCGCAACCCGGCTATTTCCGCCATGGCTGAGACACCCTGTCCGTTGCCCCGCAATGGCGCACCGATTAGGCCTGCCAACGTCTGCCGGGCGTTCAAGCGCCCGTGAATGGTGCGAAATCGCGCCCCGCGTGAAAAAAATTCGGGAGAGACCACCCCATGACCGATGTCGTTATCGCCTCTGCAGGCCGCACCGCGGTCGGCAGCTTCCTTGGATCCTTCGCCAACACGCCGGCCCATGACCTGGGTGCTGCCGTTCTGGAAGCGCTCGTGGAGCGTGCCGGGATCGACAAGTCGGAGGTCTCCGAAACCATTCTGGGCCAGGTCCTGACCGCCGCGCAGGGCCAGAACCCCGCGCGCCAGGCGCATATCAATGCCGGACTTCCGCAGGAATCGGCCGCCTGGGGACTCAACCAGGTCTGCGGCTCCGGCCTGCGCGCCGTGGCGCTCGGCGCCCAGCACATCATGCTCGGCGATGCCGACATTGTCGCCGCCGGCGGCCAGGAGAGCATGTCGCTCAGCCCCCATGCCGCGCCGCTCCGCCAGGGCCAGAAGATGGGCGACATGAAGTATATCGACACCATGATCAAGGATGGTCTCTGGGACGCGTTCAACGGCTACCATATGGGCCAGACCGCTGAGAACGTTGCCGAAAAATGGCAGATCACGCGCGAGCAGCAGGACGAGTTCGCCGTCGCTTCGCAGAACAAGGCCGAAGCCGCCCAGAAGGCCGGCAAGTTCGACGACGAGGTAATCCCCTTCACCGTCAAGACCCGCAAGGGCGACATCGTGGTGGACAAGGACGAGTACATCCGCCACGGCGCCACTATTGAGGCGATGCAGAAACTGCGCCCGGCCTTTACCAAGGACGGCTCGGTGACCGCGGCCAACGCGTCAGGCATCAATGACGGCGCTGCGGGCGTCCTGCTGATGAAGGCCGACGAGGCCGAGAAGCGCGGGATCGAGCCGCTGGCGCGGATTGCCTCCTACGCCACCGCGGGCCTTGACCCGTCGATCATGGGCGTGGGTCCGATCTATGCCTCGCGCAAGGCGCTCGACAAGGCCGGCTGGTCGGTCGACGATCTCGACCTGATCGAGGCCAACGAGGCCTTCGCCGCCCAGGCCTGCGCCGTGAACAAGGATATGGGCTGGGATATGGACAAGGTGAACGTCAATGGCGGCGCCATTGCCATCGGCCATCCCATCGGAGCCTCGGGCGCACGCGTCCTGAACACGCTGCTCTTCGAGATGAAGCGCCGCGACGCCAAGAAAGGCCTCGCCACGCTCTGCATCGGCGGCGGCATGGGCGTGGCGCTCTGCGTCGAGCGCCCGTAAAATCAACGGTTTGAGGGGCGCCGCTGTCGCGGCGTCCCCAACCCCGGCGGGCGCACAGCGCCCCTACGACACTTTCCTGGAGGAGACAGAAGAATGGCACGTGTTGCACTGGTGACCGGCGGGTCGCGCGGGATCGGCGAAGCGATCTCGAAAGCCCTGAAAGCCGATGGCTACGAGGTCGCCGCGACCTATGCTGGCAACGATGAAAAGGCCGCCGCCTTCACCGCCGAGACCGGCATCAAGACCTACAAGTGGAACGTCGCCGACTATGAGGCGTCCAAGGCGGGGATCGCACAGGTCGAGGCCGACCTCGGCCCCATCGACGTCGTCGTGGCCAATGCCGGCATCACCCGCGACGCACCATTCCACAGGATGACGCCCGAGGCCTGGAACGATGTCATTGCGACCAACCTCACCGGCGTCTTCAACACCGTGCACCCCATCTGGCCCGGCATGCGCGAACGCGGCTATGGCCGGGTCATCGTGATCAGTTCGATCAACGGCCAGAAGGGCCAGTTCGGCCAGGTCAACTATGCCGCGACCAAGGCCGGCGATCTGGGCATTGTGAAATCGCTCGCCCAGGAAGGCGCCGCCAAGGGCATCACCGCCAACGCGATCTGCCCGGGCTATATCGGCACCGAAATGGTGCGCGCGATCCCCGAAAAGGTCCTGAACGAAAAGATCATTCCGCAGATCCCGGTCGGCCGCCTCGGCGAACCCGAAGAGATCGCCCGCTGCGTGATCTTCCTGGCCGATGATGATGCAGGCTTCATCAATGGCGCCACGATCTCGGCCAACGGGGCGCAATTCTTCAGCTGACCCACACCCGACAGCCGCAGCATTGGGCCGGTCCCCGCAGGGGCCGGCCCTTTTCATGTTAGCGCGCGTCCCGGCCGCCGCTCCGTCCGAAGAGCGCCGCGAGGCCGTTGGCAAAGGCTTCGGCCCGCGCGCGGCGTCCGGCTTCCATTGCTTCACGGATCTGGGTTGGTGTGATTTCTAGGTTCATCGGAAAGCTCCCGAAGTTCAGCCTCACTTGACTGACCTGAATCTGGATCAAAGTGAAAAAGGGTACAAACGAGACTTCCAAGACATTCACAACAGATATACTTAACCGATATGAGTGACCGTCTTCCGCCCCTGACCGCCCTGCGCGCCTTCGATGCAGCGGCCCGGCATATGAGCTTTGCCAAGGCCGCGGAGGAGCTGCATGTGACGCCCGCAGCGCTCAGCTTTCAGATCAAGGCGCTGGAGGCCGCGCTCGGGCAGCCGGTCTTCAAGCGGCTCAACCGCGCGGTGGAGCTGACCGATGCCGGGCGGACCCTTGCCCCCGGCGTCGCGGACGGCTTTCGCGCCCTCGGCGCAGCCTGGTCCGCAACCCGGCGGCGGGGCAGCGCGAACCAGCTCGCGATTACCGCCGGACCGGCCTTCACCGCGAAATGGCTGGCCCCGCGCATCTTCGCCTTTGCAGAGGCCCATCCGGAGATCGAGCTGCGCTTTGTCGCATCGCTCCGCCTGATGGATTTCGACCGCGACGGTGTCGATGTGGCGATCCGCTTCGGGCCCGGGCCCGATGAGGGGCTCTATGCCCGGCCCCTGATGCGGGAATGGGTGACACCCATGGTCTCTCCGGATGTGGCGGCCCGCATCTCGACCATCGCCGACCTTGCCGGCCTGCCGCTCTTTCACATGGAGGACACGACCTTTATCGACCCGCCGATTGACTGGACCGCCTGGTTTGCCGCGGCCGGCCATCCTGACACGGAGATCCACGGCCCCAGTTTTTCCCAGCATGACCACGCCCTGGATGCGGCCGCGTCCGGGGCGGGCGCGGTCCTGGGTCGGATTTCGCTGGCCAGCGGCGATCTGGCCTCGGGACGTCTGGCAGCGCCCTTCCGCCTCGCCCTGCGCACGGAGGCGCATTACCGCTTCGTCTGCCCTCTGGGTGCGCAGACGACACCGGCGGTGCAGGCCTTCGAAGAATGGATTTTGGATCAGGCCCCGGACCTGGCGCGCTTCGATTCGGGGATGGAGTTTGTCGATGCTGCGGCGGTGGCGCCGCGCGGGTAACGCAGCGCCTGGCTGGACCGTGTCAGACCTGGTGCGACAGGCGCGTGATCTGTTCCTTGATCATAAGCTTTTGTTTTTTGAGACCCGACACCTCGAGCGCGTCGATTCCGGGACTGCGTTCTGCATCTTCGACTTGTTTGGAGAGACGTTCGTGCTTCTTGCGGAGTTCTTCAAGATGCGACGTCATGCTCATAGGGGTATCTCCTCTTCAGGTCGTCAATCCCTCTAGACGAGCACGAGATGCGAGTCGTGTCACGCAGTTTGATGGGCAAGCGCTGAACAAAGCGCGGCTTTCCGCTGTATTTATGATCGATCCTTGAGCAATAGCGGCGCCGCATCGCGCAGGATCGCGGCGACCTCGGGGGTGTAGTCTTCCGCGTCCGACCGGTGCGCCGGCCCGGCATGGAGGACGAGCGGCGCCAGAAGCGCGAAGGGCGCGCGGCTGTCCTTGCGGCCGGTCACGATCGCGCGCCCGGCCGCCCGACCTGCCCGTCCGGCGATGGGCAGCACCCGCAGTTCGCCCAGCCTGTCTCCAATCGCCGACAGTGTTTCGGGCAGGCGCTCCGCCGCGATGATCAGGCTCAGCCGTCCTCCTGGGGCCAGGCGTCTGATACCGCAGTCGACCCAGACGGCAAGCGGCAGGTCCCCCGCCATTGCCTGATCACGGTGGGCGGTGGCCGCGATCGGCCCCGCCGAGCGGCGGAAATAGGGAGGGTTGGCGGTGACATGGTCAAAACTGCGCTGACGCAGATCTGCGGGCAGCGCGGCGACATCGCCCTGGACGCTGTCGAACGCGATATCGTTGACGACCCCGTTGCGCGCGGCCAGTACGACATTTTCCGCCAGCAGATCTACGCCTCTGAGCGCGAGGCCCGGCACCCTGGTGGCGACACACAGCCCTACCGCCCCGACGCCGCACCCCAGGTCCAGCAGGCTCTGCCCGGACTGCGCCGGCACCGCAGCAGCGAGCAGAACCGGATCGACCCCGGCACGGTAGCCGTCGCGGGGCTGAAAGAGCGTCAAGCGCCCTCCCAGGAAGCGGTCTTCAGTCAGCTCCGGAAGGTCGCCGGTCACGCGCTCACGGAAAGGCCGTTGTCGGTCAGAATCACCCGCGCGCGGAACAGATCCTGCTGGCGCACCATCAGCCGCCGGGGCAGGATTCCGATCGATCCTTCGAGGGCGCTCATGTGGACGTCCAGGGGAAAGCACTCTATACCCTCCCCCTGAAGGAGCGCGCAGGCGAAGGCGAAATCGGCCGGATCGTTGGTGCGTAAAAGCTCTCTCATAACAGTGACCTAAGGGCACGCCATGGGGCTTGTCGAGCCAGAACACGGAATTTTCATGGGATTGGACACGGCCTCCGTCAAACCGCACGAACGTCTCAGCGCCGCGCTTGAGGCCGAGATGGACGCGGTGAACCACCTGATCCGCACGCGGATGGCGTCGGACTATGCGCCGCGCATCCCCGAAGTGACAGCCCATCTGGTCGAAGCCGGCGGAAAACGGCTGCGTCCGATGCTGACGCTGGCGACCGCGCGGATGTGCGGCTACGCGGGCGAGGATCATATCCGGCTTGCCGCGACGGTGGAGTTCATCCACACCGCAACGCTGCTCCATGACGATGTTGTGGACGAAAGCGCCAAGCGCCGCGGGCGGCCGACGGCGAACCTGCTCTGGGACAACAAATCCTCCGTTCTTGTCGGCGATTACCTGTTTGCGCGGTCCTTCCAGCTGATGGTGGAAACCGGCTCGCTCAGGGTGCTCGACATCCTGTCGAATGCCGCGGCCACGATCGCCGAGGGCGAGGTGTTGCAGCTGTCCGCGGCCCAGAACCTCGCGACGGACGAGGACATCTACCTGAAGGTCGTGCGCGGCAAGACCGCGGCGCTCTTTTCGGCGGCGACCGAGGTGGGCGGGGTCATCGCCGGCGCGCCGGAGGATCAGGTCCGCGCGCTCTATGACTATGGCGACGCGCTCGGCATCGCCTTCCAGATCGTGGATGACCTGCTGGATTACGGCGGATCGACGGCCAGCATCGGCAAGAGCGTCGGTGACGATTTCCGCGAACGCAAGCTGACGCTGCCGGTGATCAAGGCCGTGGCCCTGGCCGATAATGAGGAACGCGCCTTCTGGTCCCGCGTGATCGAAAAGGGTGACCAGCGGGACGGTGATCTCGACCACGCGCTCGAGCTTCTGCGCCACCATGGAACGCTGGAGGCGACGCGGGCCGAGGCTGTCGCCTGGACGGAGCGGGCAAAGGCCGCGATCCTGCTGCTGCCGGAAACGGAGTTTCGCGACATGCTCCATGATCTGGCCGATTACGTGGTCGCGCGCGTCACCTGATCGCCTGCGCCACCCGCCACAGGCGCGGCAGCCACCCACCATCCGGCACGGCGTCTTAGGGGCGCAGCGGCGGCCTCTGCTGCGGCGAGGCTCGCGAAGAGCCCGAAGCAAGTGGCCCCGGATCCGGACATCCGCGCCAGCCGGCAGCCCGGCGCCGCGGCCAGCGCCGCGAGCACCTCGGAGATCTGAGGCGCGAGGCTGCGGGCCGCGGGCTCCATATCGTTGCGCTGCGCGGCAAGCCATGCCGCGAACCCCTCCAGATCCGCCCACCCCGGCAGCTGTTCCGCCATGGGCGGGTTGTCGCGGCGGGCCATGGCCTCGAACACCGCGCCGGTCGGCACGGCGGTACCGGGGTTGACCAGCAGCAGCGCAAAAGGCGGCAGCGCGGGCGCCGGGTCCAGGTGCTCACCGATACCGCGCATCCTCTGGGCGCAATCGCTCAGGCAGACCGGGATGTCGGCACCAAGCGCCGCAATCCTGGGCAGCGCGGGCCGCACGGCGCCGGTGAGTGTCGCGACGGCGCGCAAGGCCGCTGCGGCGTCAGACGATCCGCCCCCGATCCCGGCGGCAGAAGGAATGGTCTTCCACAGTGAGAAGGCGATCCGAGGCGTAGGCTCGAACAGCGCCGCGGCACGCAGGATCAGGTTGCGCCCGTCCGCCGGCACGCTGCGCCTGAGCGGGCCCGAAACCGACAGTGTTGCGGCACCGTCCGACCGCGCCGCCGTCACCCGCTCGCCAACATCGGCGAACACCACCAGACTGTCGAGCAGGTGATAGCCGTCGGCCTGTCGGCCGGTGACATGGAGCGTCAGATTGACCTTGGCCGGCGCGGGCTCCTCAACCCTCGTCGGCAACGGCAACAGGGTCGGCGCCTTCTTCTTCCAGCACCACATCAAGCCCGACCTCGAGCTTGCGACGGATGCGCTCGGCCTCCTCCGGCTCGGGATCGAACGACAGCGCCCGGCGCCACTGGAACTGCGCCTCCAGCTGGCGGCCCACGGACCAGTACACATCGCCCAGATGGTCGTTGATTATCGGATCCACTGGCATCAGTTCGGCCGCGCGCTCCATATGCCCGACCGCCTCGTCATAGCGGCCGAGCCGGTAGAGCACCCAGCCCAGACTGTCGGTAATGTAGCCGTCATCGGGGCGGCCGGCGACGGCGCGTTCGATCATGTCCAGCGCCTCGTCGAGCTTGATCTTCATTTCGACCAGCGAATAGCCGAGATAGTTCAGCACCTGGGGCTGGTCGGGTTCCAACTCCAGCGCGAGGCGGAAGTCGCGCTCCGCCTCGTCCCAGCGGTCGGTGCGCTCCAGCGCGATCCCGCGCGAGAAATACACACTCCAATAGCGGCGGTCGGGCTCTCCGATCAGCTCGATCGCGCGGTCATAGGCGGGGATCGCCTCTTCGAACCGGTCGAGCCGGCGGAGCGTGTCGGCCAGGGCCAGATGCACGTCGGACAGGTCGGGATAGACCTTGGCAAGCTGGCTGAGCACCTCGACGGCGGCTTCCTCGCGCTCATCCGCGAGCAGCGCATCGGCGCGGCCCAGTTCAGCGGCGACGAAGGCCGGGCTGTCCGGCGGCACCCGGTCATAGGCACGGGTTGCCAATTCGAACTGATCGAGCTCGTCGAGCAGGCTGGCGCTGAGCAGGATCGCATCGACGTTGCGCGGGTCGAGATACTCGGCCACGCGGCTGTAGATCAGCGTGTAGCTGTGGGCGGTTTCGCCGAAAAGCGCACCGGCGACCGAGAAAAACACCTCGCCCAATCCCTCACGGGCCGATGTGACGACATCGTACTCAACCGTCTCGCCCGCCTGCAGATCATCAAGCAGCGCGTCCAGCACCGGCGGTGGCGTCGGGCCGAACACCGCGACGATCAGCTCTTCGGCGGCGTCATTCCGCTCCAGCTGGCTGAGGATCTGGGCATGGGCGATCACACCCCGACGCGGCACGGCCAGCTCGCCCTCGGCACGGCCCGAGAGCAGATCGTCGGCCCCCTCGAAATCCCCTGCCGCGGCCAGGGCCAGAGCCTTGTGATAGAGCGCGAAAGACTTCAGCCCCTCCTCCTGGGAGACGTCATCGAACTGTGACAGCGCAGCATCGGTGTCGCCGGCGCCCAGTCCGGCCCAGGCCTGCACCAGCCCGTCGACGAGCGGGCCGACCTCGCGCCCCTCGGCATAGGACACCATGATTTCGTCATAGTCGTCTTCTGAGATCTGATCGGCCAGAAGCACCAGATCGGCGACCTGACTGGCGTTGGTTTCCTCCGCCAGGCGCCGCGCCACGGGCACCGCGCGGTCGATCCAGCCCATGCCGACATTGGCCAGGATCACGCTTTCCATCAGCCCGGTATTGGAGGCATCGAGCGCAAGCGCCCGTGTGTAGTATTCGGCCGCCGCGGAAAAGTCATTGGCAATCCCGGCCTGCCGCGCCGCGAGATAGGCGCCGGCATTGTTGCGGGCGTCGGCCAGGACGGGTGCGGCACACAGCGCCGCTACAGCGATCAGGGATGTCAGGCGCACAAGCGATCCTTTCCAGCCAGGAGCGCAAAGGATAGTCGCAGCCGGCGTCGCTGGCAATCAGATCGGCTCTTTCCCGCCCGCCGGACCTGAAGGTACGCCGCCCCCCGGCCGACAACCGGACAGATCATGGACCAATACGAACAAGTCTTTGATTCGTCACATATTCGGATAGTTCGGCCCGTCCCCGCCCTGGGGCGTGGTCCAGACGATGTTCTGGCTGGGATCCTTGATATCGCAGGTCTTGCAATGCACGCAGTTCTGAAAATTGATCACGAAGCGCGGATCCTTGCCGTTTTCCCGGACGAACTCGTAGACGCCCGCCGGGCAATAGCGCGCCGAGGGACCGTCATATTTCGGCAGATTGATCTCCACCGGGATCTTGGCGTCCTTGAGTTTCAGATGCGCCGGCTGGCTTTCCTCGTGATTGGTCATCGAGAAGCTGACATTGGTCAGCCTGTCGAAACTGTG
>JBCDBB010000138.1:0-10547 GCA_039184415.1 Pseudomonadota bacterium | reverse complement strand
GTCAGCGGCACGCCCCAGGCGCGCTGACGGCTCAGCACCCAGTCGGGCCGCGCCTCGATCATCGAATAGAGCCGGTTGCGTCCGGTCTGGGGCGTCCAGGTGACCAGCTCGTCGATGGAGGTCAGCGCGCGCTTGCGGATCGTGTCGCCATACTGGTCCTGCCCGTCGCCCACGGGACGGTCGATGGCGGCAAACCATTGCGGCGTGTTGCGGAAGATCAGCGGCGCCTTGGAGCGCCAGCTATGGGGGTAGGAATGGGTCAGCCGGCCCCGCGCGATCAGCGCGTCGCTGGCCGCAAGCATGTCGATTACCGCCTTGTTGGCGTCGCCCTCCTTGCCCTTGGGCGTGAGGATCGCCGTGCCCCCGAAGAGCGGCAGATCGGGGCGGAACGTGCCGTCCTCCAGCACATTGTGGGTCATCACCAGCCCGTGCCGGACACCCAGAACATAGTCGTCTGCACCATGGCTTGGCGCGGTGTGGACGAACCCGGTGCCGGCCTCGTCGGTGACATGGTCGCCGGGCAGCAACGGGACGGGATAGTCCCATTCCCCCTGCCCGTCCGCGATCCCGCGAAACGGGTGCGCGCAGGACAGAAGATCGAGCTGCGCCCCGGTCACGTCACGCTTGCGATCATAGCCTTCCACCCGGGCCGCCGCGAACACATCCGCCGCCAGATTGTCGGCCAGCAGATAGAGATCGCCGGTTTTGGCCCAGTTGTCCTCTGGCGCCTCGGTCACCTCATAGAGGCCGTAGGAGAGTGCCGGGTTGAAGGCGACGGCACGGTTGGAGGGGATCGTCCAGGGCGTCGTCGTCCAGATCACCACATTCACGCCCAGCAGATCGCTGGCCGCGCCGGTTTCCTCCACCGCGCGGGTCACCGGGAATTTCACCCAGATCGTGTGGCTTTTGTGGTCGTGATACTCGACCTCAGCCTCGGCGAGCGCGGTCTTTTCCACCGGCGACCACATCACCGGCTTGGAGCCCTGATAGAGCGTGCCGTTCATGAGGAACTTCATGAATTCCTCGGCGATCACCCGCTCCGCATGGTAATCCATCGTCAGGTAGGGATCGGCCCAGTTGCCGGTCACGCCCAGGCGCTTGAATTCCTCGCGCTGGATGTCGATCCAGCCTTCGGCGAACTTGCGGCACTCCTGGCGCAGCTCAACGACCGGCACATCGTCCTTGTCCTTGCCCTTGGCGCGGTACTGTTCCTCGATCTTCCACTCGATGGGCAGGCCGTGGCAGTCCCAGCCCGGCACATAGCGCGCATCCCGGCCCATCATCTGCTGGGACCGCACGACCATGTCCTTGAGGATCTTGTTCAGCGCATGACCGATATGGAGATGCCCGTTCGCATAGGGCGGGCCGTCATGGAGCGTGAAGGGCGCCCGTCCCTCCGCCTTGTCGCGCAGACGATCATAGATGCCGATCTCGTCCCAGCGGGCGAGCCAGCCAGGTTCGCGCTTGGGCAGGCCCGCGCGCATCGGAAAATCAGTTTTCGGCAGAGAGAGCGTGTCTTTGTAGTTCACAGCTTCGGTCGTGTCGGACGACATCGGGACATCCTTCGCGGAAATGGGGAGAGGGGGCGGTGCGCGGCGCCATGCGCCAATACCCGGCGGCTCATCTGCTCAGAGCGCCGGGCCTGTAATTCGCCGAATGCGCGCACCCTGCCAAGCCATGGCGCGCTTATAGGCAGGGGCGCGGCGGGCGTAAAGGGAGCCCGGATGCCCTATTTCCCCGCTGCCTCCTTGCGCATTAACGCCGCCACAACCGCCGCCATGCCAGTCTGCCCGGAGCCGCACCGACCGGAGTCCGACGATATGCAATCATCCGTGCCCGCGTCCCGGCCGGCCCCACCGCCGGATCGCAGGGCCAAAGCCGCGCCCCGGCGCCGGTTCGGCGAGCCACGCCCCAAAGAGGGCGAGGCGCCGGTGCGCGTGGGCGAAGTGTTCTTTTCACGCACCGATCCGCAGGGGGCGATCCTGTCGGGCAACGAGGTCTTCCGTCGTGTCACCGATTACGCCTGGGACGATCTGATCGGCGCATCCCACGCGCTTACCCGGCATCCCGACATGCCGCGCGGGATCCACTGGCTGCTGTGGCAATGGCTGAGCCGGGGCGAGCCCCTCGGTATCTATCTGAAAAACCGGGCGCGGGACGGGCTGTGGTACTGGGTATTCGCCATCCTCACCCCGGTCGAGGGCGGCTTTCTTTCGGTGCAGTTCAAACCGACGAGCCCGATGCTGGTCCTGATCCGCCAGGAATATGCCGATCTGCTGGCGCTGGAAGGAGAGCAGGCGCTGGCACCCGACGCGTCCGGCGCGGCCTTTCTCGCCCGGCTCGCCGATTTGGGCTATGCGAGTTACGATCGGTTCATGGCGCAGGCGCTGGCCGGCGAGATCACGGCGCGTGGCGCAGCGCTCGGCCTGCCAGTGAACCCGTCACTCGACCGGTTCGCGGACATTTCCGCCGAGGTGGCGCAGGTCGAGGCGATCACAGAAGACGTCGCCGAGAGCTTTACAGCGATCCGCAATGTGCCCACGAACCTGCGCATCCTCGCCACGCGTCTGGAAGCGGCGGGTGGCCCGATCAGCGTGATCTCCACGAACTACGCCAGGATTTCGGCCGAAATCCACGCCTGGACCCGGCGCTTTCTGAGCGATGGCGACGGCGCCTTCGACCGGATTCGCGCGGCCTTGGACGCGGGGCTCTTCCTGCAGGGGGCGGCGAACATCCAGGACGAGGCGCTGGCACAGTTTCGCACCGAACGGCGCCGCGGTCCCGCCGGAGGCGACACGGTCAAAAGGACCGACATGGCGCTTCTCGAGCACCAGGCGGCGGTCTTTCGCGACCGCGCCCGGAGCGGGCTCGACCGCTTCGCTGTCGAGGCCGAAGGCTTCGCCCGCGCCATTGTCGAGATGAAACGCCTGGTCACGGGGCTCAGCAGCACCAGGATGCTGTGCAAGATCGAAGCTGCCCGTCGCGCCCCTGACAGCGGCTTGGATGAGATCATCCGGCAACTCGACAGGTTCCAGACGCAGGTGGAGCGGCACATGGCCCGGTTTGGCGAGATCAACCGCCATGTCCAGAGGCAGACAAGCAACCTGCGCACCGAACGGGCGCATCCCGGGCCCAGGCGCACGCCTCAAGGGTGAAAGAGGCTGCCAACGAAAAAGGCAATGGCCGCCGCCGTGCCGCCGATGGCCAGCGTCTCCAGCCCCGAGCGCCACCACGGGGCGAGGGACCAGAAGCTTTTTCCGGCTCCGATGGCAAAGAACACCGCGGCGGTCACGACGCTGGCAAGCCAGAAGCCCCCGGAGAGGCCCAAGAGGAAGGGTAACAGCGGTATGAAGCCCGCCGCGATGAACGCCAGGAATGTCACCATTGCGGAGCGGAGCGGGTGCGGCGCCACAGGGGCGAGCCCATACTCTTCCACCAGCATCAGGTCGATCCAGCGTTCCCGGTCGTCGCAGATCGTATCCGCCGCCGCATCGAGCACTTCGCCCGAAAGACCCTTGACCGCGAGGATCTGGCGCACCTCCTCGCGTTCTCCCTCGGGGGCCAGTTGGATATGGCGGGCTTCAACCTCGCGCAGGCGCGCCAGCTCATCAAGCTCGGTCTTGGTGCCGGAATAGTTGCTGGCGGCCATGGAAAACCCGTCGGCCAGGACATTGGCCACGCCCAGCGCGACGATCAC
The DNA here is from genome assembly GCA_039184415.1 of Pseudomonadota bacterium. Lineage (GTDB taxonomy): Bacteria > Pseudomonadota > Alphaproteobacteria > Rhodobacterales > Rhodobacteraceae > JANSYP01. The sequence continues at coordinate 6,850 of JBCDBB010000138.1, read as the reverse complement.
CGCCGCGGAAAGCCCGGCACCGGCGACCCCGGCGACGATGGCAAAGGTCGTGACGGCGCCATCGATACCGCCGTAAACGGCGTCCTTCAGATCGTTCCGACGGCGCGGCGAAGACAGCCTGGCTGCGATCTCGGCTCGGCTGTGGCCATGTTCCGGCAGGCCTTCCATTGACCTCGATTGTAGCGCAGTTCAGCCGGCATTCACATGGTCCCAGACCTTTGACATCACGACCGCGCCTTCGCCGACGCTGCTGGCCACCCGCTTCACCGATCCCGCGCGGACATCGCCCACCGCGAAAATCCCGTGATGCGAGGTCTCATAGCTCGACCGCCCCCCCACACCGGGGCCGGTCCGCACAAAGCCATGGTCGTCCAGCTGGACCAGCCCGCAGAGCCAATCCGTGTTGGGCGCGGCCCCGACCATGACGAACACGCCGCCCGTGCGCAGCGACCAGTCCATTCCCGAGATCCGGTCATGGACTGTCACGCTTTCCAGCCGGTCCTCACCATCCAGACCCATCAGTTCGGTGCCGTAGTGGATGGTGACTCGCGGATGGCTTTCGAGCCGGCTGACAAGATAGTCCGACATCGACGCGGCAAGGGTCCTCTTGCGAACCAGCAGATGTACGTGCCCGGCGGTGCGCGACAGGAACATCGCTGCCTGTCCGGCCGAGTTGCCGCCGCCGATCACCACCGCATCGGATTGACGGCAGTAGCGCGCCTCCACATCCGTGGCGGCGTAGTAGATCCCTGAGCCCTCGAACTCCTCCAGCCGGTCGACCGGCAGCCGCCGGTACTGCACGCCCGTGGCCACAACGATGGACCGGGCGCGCACGATCTCGCCATCTTCCAGCGCGACGCAGAAAATCCCGTCAGGCTCCGGCGTGACCGAGACCGCGCGGCGCGGAATGGCAAACCGGGTGCCGAATTTCATCGCCTGGACTTCGCCACGCCAGCAGAGATCCGCCCCGGCAATACCGGTCGGAAACCCCATGTAGTTTTCGATCCGGCTCGATGTGCCCGCCTGGCCGCCGATGGTCAGATCCTCGATCACAAGCGCCCGCATGCCCTCGGCGCCCGCATACACCCCGGCCGACACGCCAGCAGGTCCGGCGCCGACGATCAGCACGTCATAGATGGCGTCCTCGCCCAACGTGGCGTCGAGCCCGAAGACGCGGGCGACAGCACGCGGGCTCGGCGCTTCCAGCGCCTTGGTCATGCCGAAGATCACGGCGGGTGTGTCGGGTGCCACGCCGCAGGCCTGGGCGAGCCTGTGCGCCTCGTCCGAGTTCTGGTCGATCTCGCGATAGGGGATGCGGTTGCGGCTCGCGAAGGCGGCGATCGTCCGCATTTCCCGGTCCCCGTCCGTCGCCAGAAGCGTGATCCCGGCGTCGGGGGCCTCCAGCATCCGCCGCCGCCGCGCGGCAAAGACGGTGACGATGATGTCGCTCATTTCGGGGATCTGGGACATCAGGCGGAGCATCTCCTCGCGCTCCACCCGCAGGACCCGGCTGTCGACCACGGCGCGCGCGCCCAAAAGAGCGTAGCCACCGGCCAGAAAGCTGATCTCGCCGAAAAACTGGGTGGGGCCTAGGGTGCCGGCGCCGTAGCGCTCCAAACTGATCGGGTCGATTGCCTCGACCTCGCCCTCTTCGAGATAGAAAAACGCCTCGGCCGGTGCGCCGAGCGGCACCAGCATCTCTCCGGCCTTGACGCTGATCGTCTCTCCGACCTTGCGCATCGCGCGCACATGCTCGGGTTCGAGCGGCGTGCGCACCATGGTGCGCAGATCGGCAGCAAGGCTTTCCATCGCGATCTCCTATGGTCCACTTTGACTTGAAAAGAGCCCGGCCAGCGTGCGTTTCACCAGCCCGGACACCGAGGGCCGCTTGCCGTCGCCGAAGGGCAGCGGGCGGCAGACCTCTATGGCGGCCACACCGACCCGGGCTGTCAGGGCGCCGTTGACGATCCCCTCGCCGAACCGGCGCGAGATTTTCGACAGAAGATGCCCGCCCCCGACCGATCCGATCAGATCGTCGCCCACCGCGACCGCGCCGGTGGCCACCAGATGAGAGAGCACCGCACGGGTCAGCCGCCAGGTGCCCAGCGTGCCCGAGCGCCCGCCATAGATCTCGCTCACCCGGCGGATCATGCGCAGATTGCTGGTCAGCGCGGCGATCACATCGGCAAAGGCCAGTGGCACCAGCGCCGTGATCGTCGCAACCTGGCGCGTCGCGGCCTCGACCTCGGTGACGGCGGCGGCATCCAGCGGCGCCAGCAGTTCGGTCTCGGCCAGCGCGAGCGCCGCGTCGGGGTCAAAGCTCTCGGACAGGCGCGCGGCGATTCGGTCCCGGCCCCAGCGCAGCTCGGGGCGCGACCCGTAGAACGTGGCCAGTTCTTCGGTGATCTTGCGCGCCGCAGCGAGGTCCCCGTCGGCGATGGCCTTCGCGGCCGCACTCTGGACATGATCGATCCGCCGCAGCCGGGCAAAGGCCGCAACCTCGCGCAGGCAGATCACCAGGCAAACAAGGCCAAAACCGGCAGCGAGGACGCCCGCGGCGAGGCCAAGCACCGGCGCTCGCACCAGCAGGCTGTCGATCGCCGACCAGAGCGCGGCCAGTGCCATCACACCGATCAGCGCCGCGGCGAGCCCCCAGAACCATCGGGCGAGCGCCGAACCGGGCCGGGCGGCCGCCGTGGCAAGGCGCGCCATCGCAGGTTTTGTCGCTTCGGTCTCGACTTCAGGCACCGCGGGAGCCGTGGCCGGGGTGTGAGCCGCCTCGGCCTCGTCATCGAGCTCGATCAGAACGGCGCCTGAGGGCGGTTTGGAAGATGGGTGGTCCTGGCTCACAACCTGTCCCCGATCAGAAACTGCGCCGCGCGGTCGAGGCGGATATGGGGCGGCCCCTCGCCCGGCGCCAGGTCGAGCGGCGTAGGCGCAAACTCCAGCACCTTGTAGGCCTGCTCGGCCCAGGCGTCTTCGCCATTGCGCGCCGGCGCCAGCAGCCGAGCGGGATCCTGGGGCAGATCGCCGGGGTGAAAGGCGGCACTGCGCCCGTCTTCGGCACGACGGCCGCGCACCATGTCGAGTTGCCGGCCGCCATGCTCGCGTGTCTCCTCGGTCGTGCAGCGCAGCGCCGCCAGAGACATCGCCGCGGTCGTTGCGCCGCGGAAGTCTGCCCGGTCACGGGCCTCGCGCAGCAGCGCCTCGGTCAGCGCGGTCAGGCGCGGATGCTGCAGATGGTGGATATGGTCAGCCTTGGTCGCGGCGAAGAGGATCTTTTCGACGCGGCGGCCCAGCAGAAGCTGGCTGAGAAACGCGTTCCGGCCCGGGCGGAAGACGGCGAGCACCTCCGCCAGCGTCCGGCGCAGATCCTCCAGCGCGGCCGGGCCCGCGGCGACCGCGCCCAGCACATCGGCGAGCACGATCTGACGGTCGATCCGGGCGAAATGATCGCGGAAGAAGGGTTTGACCACTTCGTTTTTGTAGGCCTCGAACCGGCGCGCGCATTCGCCGCCGAGCGTCCCCCGCCGTGCCCCGCGCACGTCAGGCAGGGGGGCGAAGCTCAGCACCGGCGCCCCGGCCAGATCGCCGGGCAGCAGAAAACGCCCCGGGGTGCAATCGGAAAACCCGGCTGCGCGGGCGTCTTGCAGCGAGGTGGTGAAAGCGTCCGCGAGACCCCGCATCGCCGGTTCATCGAGCGGGGCCTTCGGGTCAATGCCGTCCAACGCCTCCAGAAACGCCGCCCCGCCGGGCCGTTTCGGCAGCCGCGCGAGGGTCTCTTCCGACCAGTCGGCATAGCTCTTGTCCAGAAGCGCGAGGTCCAGCAGCCATTCGCCGGGATAATCGACGATGTCGATATGGATCGTCTTCGGCCCCAGCAGCCCGGCGGTCATGCCCGCCAGCAGCCCGCCCTCGCGGACCCTTAGCGACAGGCGCAGCTCCGACACCGACCGCGTGCCGTCGGGCCAGAAGGGCGCCGGGCCGGTCAGGGCGGCGAGGTGATCCTCATAGGCAAAGCGCGCGACGGTATTGTCGGGCTGCGGCTGCAGAAAGGCCGCCAGCACGCGTCCCTCGCCGGCCGCAGTGAGCTGCGGCATCCGGCCCCGGTTCATCAGATTGGCCACGAGCGAGGTGATGAAAACCGTCTTGCCCGAGCGGCTGAGCCCGGTCACGCCGATGCGCAGGGCAGGCTCGAAAAACGCCTCCGACACGGTGGTCGCAGCCGTTTCGACCCCGCGGGTCATCCGGTCGGCAATCTCTCCCAGCATGGGTACGGGGCCCGGCCCTAGCGGCCCGACCGCCCCATGACCAGGTCACGGACCCGCTGCCACGGCCCGCGGCTGTCGGCCGGCGCCGCCTGCGGTTTCGGCGCCGTCTGAGCCGGCGCCTCGTCATTGTCCAACCCCAGCGCCTCGCCCACATCCTCCAGGATCGGCTCGATCCGACGCTCGCGGAAGCGCGACCAGAGACGCCACAGGAAAAGCAGCAGGCCGCCAAAGAGCGTCAGGAAGACGATGTTGAACCATGGGACGACGGTCACGTCCGGCCCGCTGACCGGGGTCAGGCGGACCGCGTTGGGATAGATCGAGAAGAACTGGTTGCGCCAGCCGTAGCGTTTGACCTTGATCCACTGGGGATCCGCAGCGGTAGAGGTCAGGTCCGCCGCGCGGGCCTGAACGTCGCTGGAGTTCAGCTTGAAATAGGGCGGCCAGCCCCAGCCGGTATCCTCGTTGCGGTAGACGATGGGGCTGCCATTCTCCCGAATCGCCGAGATGAACTTCACATCGCGGTTGCCCGAGGTCGCATCGGAGGGCTCCGCAGAGCCCCAGAACATCGAACTCACGCCGCCGAACTCAACCCGGCGCACCTCGCTTTCGACAATGCGCACGATATCGTGGCGCGGCAGCGTGTAACTCAGGAACCCGCCCACGATCAGCACCAGCGCCGCAATCAAGGTCCATTTCACATATTTCATGTCCGCGGTCCCTCACGACGTGTTCGAGGTCAGAATCAGAACTGCAAAGACCGTCAGCGGCACCCCGTAGACCGCCAAGGCCAATACGCGCCCCATGCGCGCAGCATAGGCCGCGACACCCGCATTCACAAACGCCGTGCGCTGCAACTCGGTCGCCTCGGGACGGAATTCGCGTTCGAGCTTTTCGCAGTGCGCTTCCCGCAGAAAGAAGAACAGACCGAGATAGACGATGGTGAGCGCCACGATAAGCATCGCGAGCAGACGTAGAAAGGCCATTGGCACTCCGACGGATGTTTACCCCCGTTACTTACGCATGCAATCTGTCGGTGCAATGACCCGAGGTACGAATGCTCGAAACCGGACCAAGAAACCTCATCACAGACGTCGCGGGGCTGAAAGTCGGTAATGCGTCGGATGCCGGTCTCAAGAGCGGTGTGACGGTGCTGACCGCCGATACAGAGTTCGTTGCGGCGGTTCATGTGATGGGCGGCGCGCCGGGAAGCCGCGAGACCGAACTGCTCGCCCCGGACAAGCTGGTGTCCCAGGTCGATGCGCTGGTGCTCTCGGGCGGCTCCGCGCTCGGGCTCTCCGCGGCCTCCGGGGTTGCCGATGCGTTGCGCGCCGCGGGACGCGGGTTCGCCGTTGGCGATCAGAATGTGCCGATCGTGCCCTCGGCGATTCTGTTCGATTTGCAGAACGGCGGCGACAAGGGCTGGGCCGAGAACCCCTACGCGTCCCTGGGCGCGGCGGCTTTGGCCGCAGCGGACAGGCATTTCGGCCTTGGCAGCGTCGGCGCGGGGACCGGGGCGACGACGGCGACGCTGAAAGGTGGGCTGGGCTCGGCGTCTCTGAAGGTGGACGGGTTCGCCGTCGGAGCCCTCGCGGCGGTGAATGCGCTCGGCTCGGCGGTTGTGGGCGATGGGCCGCATTTCTGGGCGGCCCCCTTTGAGATCGGCGACGAGTTCGGCGGACAGGGCCCGACCCCTGACTATCCCGCCCCCAGCCTGCCCGACAACCCTGTCGACCCCGGCACCGCGACCACCATCGCGATCGTCGCCACGGACGCGGCCCTCGATAAATCCCAGGCCCTCCGCATGGCGGTGACGGCCCATGGCGGCCTGGCACGGTCGCTTGTCCCCTCGCACACGCTGCTCGACGGTGACACGGTCTTTGCCGCGGCCACCGGCGCGGTGCCCGTGGGTGATCCGGTGCGCGACCAGATGCGCCTCGGCCATGCCGCTGCGATTTGCCTCGCACGGGCGGTCGCGCGGGGTGTTCATGCCGCGACTCCGGCTCCTGGTGACACGAAACCCTGTTGGGCAACGCGGGCTTCGCCGTGAGCGCATGCCGCGATAGGGTGCCTGGGAGACTCCCCAGACCAAGGACTTGCCCATGCCCAGAACAAACACCGCCACGATCCTCGCAGCAGCGTGCGCGCTCAGCCTCTCCGCGGCACAGGCCGACGATATTCTTGACGCGCTCGATGCGACCCGCAGCGCCTATGAAGCCGGCAATGTCGGCGCAGCGCTGCAGGAACTGTCGATAGCCCAGGCCTTGATGCAACAACAGAAAACCGCGAGCTTCGTGAGCTTTCTGCCCGAGGCCCCGGACGGCTGGTCGCGCGAGCTGGACAATGACGTCGCCGCGGGCCTGGCGATGTTCGGCGGGGGAACCGGCGCGGAGGCGACCTATTCCAACGGGACCGACCGTGTCAGCCTGATGCTCCTCGCCGACAGCCCCATGGTGGCGAGCATGGCCGGGATGTTGAACAACCCTGCGGTCCTGATGGCGTCGGGCGGTAAACTGGTGAAGGTCGGCGACCAGCGCTTTGCCCAGACCGACAGCGAGTATACCGGCATGGTCGCCAACCGG
>JBCDBB010000137.1:0-10584 GCA_039184415.1 Pseudomonadota bacterium | reverse complement strand
CCTGCTTGCGAGCTACCGAAGCCAGGGAGCTACATCACCCATCAAGTCGGCAGCTACGGTGTCATCATCGTGCGCGGCCAAGATGGGGTCATTCGCGCGTTCCATAATGCGTGCCGTCATCGCGGGTCAATTTTGTGCAAGGCATCTAAGGGCACAAATCCCAAAATCGTCTGCCCTTACCACCAATGGACTTATGAATTGGATGGGCGTCTGCTTTGGGCGCGCGATATGGGGCCAGATTTTAATGCAACCCAACATGGGCTGAAGCCTGTTCACTGTCGCGAACTGCAAGGGTTGCTTTACATCTGCCTGGCGCATGATGCGCCTGACTTTGACGCGTTTGCCGCAATGGCAAACCCATACCTCGCGGTTCACGATCTGAGCGACGCCAAAGTCGCGCACGAGACAACCATCGTCGAGAAGGGCAACTGGAAGCTCGTTTGGGAAAACAACCGCGAGTGTTACCACTGTGGTGGTAATCATCCGGGTTTATGCCGTTCATTTACCGATGATCCTACAATTACCGGGATCGAAGAAGGCGTCAGCCCCCCACACTTGCAAGCGCATTTCGACAAGATGGAGGCGCAGGGGTATCCGTCGCAGTTCCGCATGTCAGACGATATGCAATACCGTCTAGCGCGTATGCCACTTTTGCCCGGAGCAACAAGCTTTACGATGGATCTCAAGCCCGCCACTGCAAAGATCCTAGGTCGCGTAAAGGATAACACTGCAGGGACGCTGCTGAAGTATCATTACCCGACGACTTGGAACCACTTCCTGCCCGACCATTCATTGGTATTCCGTGTTACGCCTTTGACGCCCACAACGACTGAAGTCACCACCAAATGGCTGGTCCACAAGGATGCTGTTGAAGGCGTGGATTACGACCTTAAACGTTTGACAGAAGTGTGGATCGCCACCAATGACGAAGATCGCCAGGTTGTCGAAGACAATCAGCAGGGGATCAACTCTCCAGCCTATGAGCCAGGTCCATATTCGCCGGTCCACGAAACCGGGGTCATGGGATTTGTCGATTGGTATTGCAACACGATGACCGGGCGGCTTGATCCTGTCCGGGTCGCGGCGGAGTAAGCCAATGAACGACATGCCTGCGATCCCCAGCCGCGCCATTTGGTCCGATGACGAGATGCTGGAATGCGTCTCGGTCATCCCCGAAGTACCCAATACAGCCACGTTCACGTTCCGCGCGCCTTCTGGGGCACTGTTTGATTTTCTGCCCGGACAGTTTCTGACGCTCGAAGTTCCAGCGCCGACAGGCACCGTCCACAGAACCTACACTATATCGTCCTCGCCATCTCGGCCGCGTTCGATATCCATTACGGCTCGAGATCACGCCCGAAAACATCCGTATCGAAGTCAGCTCGATCAGCGCCGGCCGAGAGGCCGCTCTCGCCGGTCTGGGCGTGCTGAACCTGCCGGAAAGCGAAGTCGGGGAAGACGTCGCCGCGGGCAGGCTCATCGAGGTGCTTCCGGAGTGGAAGCTGCCCAAACTGGGCGTCTATGCCGTCTGGCCGGACACCGCTGCCGAAAAGCGTCTGACCAAGCGGCTGATCGACTTTCTGGTGTCCTGAGAGAACGTCGGATCGTCCGATCCTACCTGCCGAGACCAAGTCCCGCAGCCAGTCTGTTTCGACCCTTGGGAGAGGCGGGGGGGGGGGAGCCCGAGAACGTTCGTGGGGCTATCCTCGGACAAATGCTGAAAGGTCCCCACATGGTTGCCGTCGTGCACCGTCCGCCGCGCGCCGCTTTCCGAGGAACGGCCTGTCAGTGGCGCTGGACCCCATCCGCAGTCCCGGCCCCGGCGGGTTGGGCGCCTTTCGCCTTGACCTCCCGGGGGTGGTGCGGTTTTCCGGCCCGCATCCTTCCCTGTCGTCCGAGACCGCCATGCCCGACCTGCTGATCGAACTCCTGTCCGAGGAAATCCCCGCCCGGATGCAGGGCAAGGCCGCCGACGATCTGCGCCGCCTGATGACCGACGGTCTAGTCGAGGCCGGGTTAGCCTATGCCGGTGCCGCGTCCTTTGCCACGCCGCGGCGGCTTGCGCTCACGGTGCAGGGGCTGAGTGCCGAGAGCCCCACCACGCGCGAGGAGCGCAAGGGCCCCCGTGCCGACGCGCCGGAAAAGGCGCTGGCGGGCTTCCTGCGCTCCACCGGCTTGACCCGGGATCAGCTGGAGCTGCGCGACGACAAGAAGGGCCAGGTCTATTTCGCTACCATCGAGCGCGCGGGCCGGCCTGCTGAGGCGATCGTGGCCGAGGTGCTGGAGCATGCGATCCGCAATTTCCCCTGGCCCAAGAGCATGCGCTGGAGCGCGGGCGATCTGCGCTGGGTTCGCCCGCTACATTCGATTGTCTGTTTGCTGAGCGACGAGGCCGGGGCACGGGTGGTGCCGCTGGAGGTGGGCGGGATCGCCGCTGGCGACAGCACGGTCGGCCATCGCTTCATGGCGCCAGATCGCTTCGCCGTGACCGGGTTCGACGACTACACCGCGGCGCTGAGCGGCGCCAAGGTCATTCTGGAGGCCGACGACCGTGCCGCCCATATCTGGGCGGATGCCACCAATCAGGCCTTTGCCCTCGGGCTGGAGGTTGTCGAGGATCCGGGCCTCCTGCACGAGGTCGCGGGGCTCGTCGAATGGCCCGTGGTGCTCATGGGCGAGATCGGCGGCGATTTTCTGGAGCTGCCGCCGGAGGTGCTCCAGACCTCCATGCGCGAACATCAGAAGTTTTTCTCGGTGCGCGAACCTAGCTCGGGCCGGATCACGCGATTTGTCACCGTGGCCAATGTGGAGACCGCCGACCAAGGCGCCGCGATCCTCGCGGGCAACCGCAAGGTGCTCGATGCGCGGCTGTCGGACGCGAAGTTTTTCTGGGAGAACGATCTGCGCACCATCCGCGACAAGGGGATGGAAAGCATGGGCGCCCCGCTGGCGCAGGTCGTGTTCCACGCCCGTCTCGGCTCCCAGGCCGATCGCATCGCGCGGATCGCCGCGCTCGCCCGCGAGATCGCGCCCGCTGTCGGGGCCAAGCCCGACCTGGCCGCCGAGGCCGCGCGGATCTGCAAGGCCGATCTGGCCTCTGAGATGGTCTATGAGTTTCCCGAACTCCAGGGCGTCATGGGCGGCTACTATGCCGAGTTCGCCGGCCATGATGACGGTGTGCCCGAAGCCTGCGCGGAGCACTACGCGCCGCTCGGTCCCTCCGACGCGGTGCCGACCGCGCCGGTGTCGGTCGCCGTGGCGCTAGCCGACAAGCTCGACACGCTGGCGGGGTTCTGGTCCATCGACGAGAAGCCGACCGGCTCGAAGGACCCGTTCGCCCTGCGGCGCGCAGCGCTCGGCGTGATCCGGCTGCTGCTTGAGAACGAAGTGCGAACAGGATTGTACGGATTGTCCGTTTGGACATTTCGTACAAACCTTGACACCGGCGACAGGGCGGAGGCGCTGGCGGCCGATCTGCTGGGTTTCATCCATGACCGGCTCAAGGTCTATCTGCGCGACAAGGGCATCCCCCATGACGTGATCGACGCTTGCCTGGCCATCGACGGCGCTGATGATCTGACCTTTTTGGTGAGCCGCGCCAATGCCTTGGCGGAGGTTCTTAAGACGGAAGACGGCGAGAACCTCGTCCAGGGCTTCAAGCGGGCCAACAATATCCTGAGCCAGGCCGAGGAGGCCGACGGTGTGGAATACTCCTTCGGCGCCGATCCCAGGCTGGCGGAAACAGACGAGGAACGCAGCCTTTTCAAGGCTTTGGACCAGGCGGGGGGCGCGATCTCCTCGGCCATCGAGGCCGAGGATCTCGCGGCGGCCATGCGGGGCATGGCCGCGTTGCGCGCACCGGTGGACGCGTTCTTCGAGGCGGTTCAGGTCAATGCGGACAATGCAGTATTGCGGCGTAACCGTCTGAACTTGCTTCATCAAATCCGCGCCACCTGCGCACGCGTTGCCGATCTGACCAGGCTCGAGGGCTGAGAGGCGCTTTCGCGCGCTCGCGACCGGCCCGGGCCTCGATGGCCCCGGCGGGCGCGCGCCCTGCGACAGAGAAGCCCCCTCTCTTTTCGTGCCTGCCCGCCCGCGCTAGGCTCCGCGCATCCGCCGGAGCCGACCATGCAAAAACTCGCGACGTTCAAACCCTTTACAGAGATCACGCCGACCGCGTCGATCATCGTGGCACAGCATGGCGGTCGGGCAAAGTGCTTGCAAAGGCTGCGGCGGCTCGACATGCCCATGCCAAAGACCGTCGCCCTGAGTTTTGAGGCTGTCCACGGCATCGCGTCCGGGAGACTGCCCGATCTCGACAGGTTGATGCGCGTTTTCGGGGACACCCCGCTTTTGTCCGTGAGACCGTCCTCCGAGGATCCCGACTGGGGAGGACCCGGCGCGATCCTGAATATCGGGATGAGCGACACGCGTTATGAGAACATGATCGCGCGCAAGGGCGAAGCCGTCGCCAGCCGGCTCTATCTGCGCTTCATCCAGACCTGGGCGGCGCAGGTGGCGCATCTCGACGGTGATCTGTTCGACCCTGATGCCAGTCCCACCCGGGTGACGGTCGAAGCGGCCTTGCGCGCCTACGAGATGGAAACCGACGAACAGTTCCCGCAGGATCCGACTGTTCAGCTGTCCGGCGTCTTGCGCGCCATGGCACGTGCCTGGGAGACGACATCGGCCCGGCTGCTCCGTCAGGCCAAGAACGCGCCGGCCGACGCAGGCCTGGGCCTGATCGTCCAGCAGATGGCGCTCGGCGTCGGGCCGGACGAGAGCGGCTCGGGCGTCATGCAGTTCATCGAGACGGTGTCCGGGCGGCCCCAGATCACCGGGCGTTATCTCAGCCAGAGCCAGGGCCGCGATGCGCTGGCCGACCGCGAGGGCGCCATCTATCTGACCCGCGATCCGCGGGGGCCGTCGCTCGAAGAGCTTTGTCCGGAGGTCTTCGATAAACTCATCGGCTTCGGCGAGGAATGCCGGCGCCGGCTGCGTGAAGAAATGCAGATCGAGTTCGTGATCAATTCGGGCAATCTGTCGATCCTCGATGCGGTGCGCGTGCCGCGAAGCGCCCGGGCCAATGTCGCCGTTGCGGTGGCGATGGCCCGCGACGGCATCCTGACGCCGCAGGAGGCGCTGATGCGGGTTGAGCCGCGTGCGCTCAACGAGTTGCTGCACCGGCAGGTCGACCCGATGCACCGCGTCTCGCCGCTTTTCCAGGCCATTGCCGCCAGCCCGGGCGCAGCCACTGGCCGGATCGTCTTTTCCTCGGATCGGGCCCAGTCCTTGGCGGCTCAGGACGAGGCCTGCATCCTGGTCAAGCGCGAAACCAACCCCGAGGACGTGCGCGGCATGCATGCGGCGCAGGGCGTGCTGACCGAAAAGGGGGGCATGTCGAGCCACGCGGCCGTGATCGCGCGCGGTTTTGGGGTGCCCTGCGTCGTCGGCGCCAACATGATCCGGCTGAACCGGCGCGAGAAGACCCTGCGCCTGCCCGGCGGAAAGCTCTTGCGCGAAGGCGACGTGGTCACGCTCGACGGCAGTTCCGGGACCCTGATCGACGGTCCGGTCCCGCTTCTGGAGCCCGCTGCCGACGCTGCTCTGGGCACGCTGCTGGACTGGGCGGACGAGGTGCGTGACATCGGGGTCCGGGCCAATGCCGACACGGTGGAGGATGCGCGGATCGCGCGTGACTTCAACGCCGAAGGCATCGGGCTGTGCCGCACTGAGCACATGTTCTTTGAGGAAAATCGCCTGACCGTCATGCGCGAGATGATCTTTGCGGACACGGCGGAGGCGCGCGCGGATGCACTGAAACAGCTCCTGCCGATGCAGCGCAGCGATTTCGGCCGGCTCTTCGACATCATGGAAGGGCGGCCGGTCTGTATCCGGCTTTTCGATCCGCCGCTGCACGAGTTCCTGCCCCATGACCGTGCAGGCATGCTGGAACTTGCCGGATCGCTCGGCCGTCCGCTGGCCGAGGTGCAGCACCGGGTCGAGGCGCTGCAGGAATACAATCCCATGCTCGGCCTGCGCGGGGTACGGCTCGGCATCACCGTGCCCGAAATCTACGACATGCAGGCGCGCGCGATTTTCGAGGCTGCGGTCGATGTCGGTAGGACCGGCAACAGCGTGGTGCCCGAGATCATGATCCCTCTGGTGTCCGCCAAGCGCGAGGTCGAGGTCGTGCGCGCGCGGATCGAGACGATCGCCGCCGCGGTGCGGGCCGACACGGGCATGGAGATCGACTTCAGGCTCGGCGTGATCGTCGAGACGCCGCGCGCCGCGCTCAAGGCCGACGAGATTGCCCAGCACTGCGCCTTTCTGAGCTTTGGGACCAACGACCTGACGCAGATGGCATATGGGCTGTCGCGGGACGATGCAGGCCGCTTCATGGGCAGCTATGTCCGCCAAGGAGTGTTCTCAGAGGATCCGTTCCATGTGCTCGACCGGGACGGGGTGGGCGAGCTGCTTTCGATCGGGGCGAACCGCGGTCGGGCGGCGAGGCCGGATCTGGTGCTGTCGCTCTGCGGGGAGCATGGCGGCAACAGCGAATCGATTGCCTTCTGCCGCGAGGCCGGATTCGATTATATCTCCTGCTCACCCTATCGTGTGCCGGTCGCCCGGCTGGCCGCCGCCCATGCTGCGCTGAAATCCGCCGAAATCTAACTTGCAATTAATATACTGTAATAAATGATAAAAACGTGACTCACTCTGCGCTGCGGCGGAAGAGTTGAGCGTTTTTCCGCGCTTACAGGGCGTCGCGTGGTTTTAACGTCGCGCAGCGTTTAGGCATCTCGGGTTCTATGAGGGACCATGGGATGCAAGTTTCTAACCGTTTTAACCGGATCGTTACCCTTTTGTCTGTCTGCGCGACGCTCACGGCCGTCTCCGGCGTGGCCCGTGCCGATGCCGTGATCAGCAGTTCGACAGCGCCGTCCGCCACCATCGAAAACCGCCTGCAGAAGCTCTTCGGCCAGGAGCGTGACGCGCTAGCGACGACCCGCCGGGGTCTGCTGACCCGGCTGATGGTGCGCCCGGAGCGCCGCGACGAGACCGCCGTGACGCGCGTCGAATACAGCAAGGCCTGGCTCGCGACCCAGCCCGCGCCCAAGGGCGGCGCCGAATGGCAGTGTCTTGCCGAGGCGCTCTATTTCGAGGCGCGCGGAGAAAGCGTCAAAGGCCAGTTCGCCGTGGCCGAGGTGATCCTCAACCGCGTCGATTCCCGCGGTTATCCGGACACGATCTGCGGCGTGATCCACCAGGGAACCGGCCGTAAATATGCCTGCCAGTTCACCTATACCTGCGACGGCCATCCCGAGCATATCCGCGAGAAGAAGGCCTGGGTTCAGGTCGGCCGGGTCGCCCGCGCAATGATCGACGGGGTCCCCCGCACGCTGACCTCCGGTGCCACGCACTATCACACCCGCGCGGTGAACCCACGCTGGGCGCGCGTCTATCCGCGCACGACGACCATCGACACGCATCACTTCTACCGCCAGCCGGTCCGCGCCGCGCGACGCTAAAGCGCGCGCCATTCGCGTTGCACGTGGGTGGTCCATGTCCGAGACAGGGGCATGGATGGTTATGTCAGACCGATTGCCCAGACCGACCCGGCACGCCCGGATGGCGCCCAGATGCTGGCCGGTGGATGGTGCTGGTTCGATCGGGTGGAGCTGCTGCATCGCGGTGAACCGCCCTCCGTTCTGGCCGCCTCGGAGCTCCCAAGCGACATCCTCGACCGTCTGAGCCGCCCCCGCATGCCCCTGCTGGGGCTGGACTGGACGCGCCCGGCGATCATGGGAGTGCTGAACGCGACCCCGGACAGTTTTTCCGATGGCGGGCTCTACGCGGCACAGGCCGACGCTATTGCGCGGGCGCGGGAGATTTCGGACGAGGGGGCCGATATCCTCGACATCGGGGGCGAGTCCACCCGCCCGGGAGCAGATACCGTGCCGCCAGAGGACGAGGCGGCCCGTGTGGTGCCGGTGATCTCGGCGGTGGCCGCGTTCGGCCCCCGGATCTCGATCGACACCCGCAAGAGCGCCGTGGCCGAGGCCGCGGTCGCGGCGGGGGCGGCACTCATCAACGATGTGTCCGGTGCGCGCTACGATCCCGCGATCCTCGATATCGCCGCGCGCCACGACGTGCCCGTCTGTCTGATGCATTCGCCGGACGATCCCAAGACGATGCAGCAGGACCCGCGCTACGACGATGTGCTGCTCGACATCTACGACCATCTGGCCGACCGGATCCGACTGGCCGAGGCGGCCGGGGTGGCGCGCCACAGGATCCTCGTCGATCCTGGCATCGGCTTCGGCAAGACGTTGGAACACAACCTGGCGCTGCTGCGGCGGCTGACGCTGTTTCATGCACTCGGTTGTCCGGTGCTGGTTGGATTGTCGCGCAAGAGCTTCATCGGAACGCTGTCGGGTGTGCGCCGCGCCGCGGACCGTGTCCCCGGCTCGCTCGCCGCCGCGCTCGCTGCCGTGGCAAGCGGGGCACAGGTCCTCCGGGTCCACGACGTTGCGGCCACACGGCAGGCGGTTTCGGTTATGGTGCCGCTGATGAAAACCGGCGGAGATTTGGGATGACACGGTCGCTTTTCGGCACAGATGGCGTGCGGGGCGAAGCCAACAGCCATCCGATGACGGCCGAGATGGCCCTGCGGCTCGGCGCGGCGGTGGGGCGCTATTTCCGCCGTGACGGACAGACCGGGCATCGCGCGGTCATCGGAAAGGACACACGGCTGTCGGGCTACATGCTGGAAACCGCGCTGACCGCTGGTCTGACCTCCACTGGGATGAATGTGCTGCTGCTTGGCCCGGTGCCGACGCCGGCGGTCGGGCTCCTGACGCGGTCGATGCGCGCCGATCTGGGCATCATGATCTCGGCCAGCCACAATCCCAGCACCGATAACGGGATCAAGTTCTTCGGACCGGACGGATTCAAGCTCTCCGACGAGGCCGAGGCCGAGATCGAGGCCATGCTCGGCGGCGACATCCGGCTCGCGCGGCCGGAAAACATCGGCCGCGCGCGGCGGATCGATGACGGCCGCGGCCGCTATGTCGAGTATGTCAAGACGACCTTTCCGCGGGGCGTGCGGCTCGACGGGCTGAAGGTGGTGATCGACTGCGCCAACGGTGCGGCCTACCGCGCGGCGCCCGAGGCGCTATGGGAGTTGGGGGCAGAGGTCATTCCCGTGGGCGTGGAGCCCAACGGCCACAACATCAATGACGGCGTGGGCTCGACCCAGCCGGACCTGGCCGCCAGGGCCGTGGTGGAGCATGGCGCCGATGTCGGGATCTGCCTCGATGGCGATGCCGACCGGGTCACTCTGCTCGACGAGACGGGTTCGGAGGCCGATGGCGACCAGCTCATGGCGCTGATGGCTGGCCGCTGGGCCGAGGAGGGCCGGCTGAAGGACGGCACACTGGTGGCAACGGTGATGTCGAACTTGGGGCTGGAGACCTATCTGGAAGGCCGCGGGCTGCGGCTCAAGCGCACTCCGGTGGGCGACCGTTATGTGATGGAGGCTATGCGCCAGGGCGGCTGGAACCTCGGCGGAGAGCAATCCGGCCACATCATCATGACCGACTATGCCACGACCGGCGACGGGCTGATCGCGGGGCTCCAGTTCCTCGCCGAGATGGTGCGCACCGGGCGTCCGGCCTCCGAGCTGTCCCAACGGTTCGAACGCTGCCCGCAGCTTCTGAAGAATGTGCGCTACGGGGCCGGGGCGGACCCGCTGAACGCCCGGACGGTGAAGGATGCGATCGCCGCCGCCGAAGCGCGCCTTGATGGGCATGGGCGACTGCTCATCCGCAAGTCGGGCACGGAACCGCTGATCCGGGTCATGGCCGAGCATCCGGATGAGGCTGTCCTGCTGTCGGTCGTCGACGGGGTGGTGGCCGAGGTCGAAGCGGTGGTCTGATCCAGGGCGCTGCTGCGAGCGCCTCGGCCAACGGCTCAACACGGACTGCGCATCCGTCGCCGGAAAGTCGGGGGCGGGTCAGGCGCCGTAGAGGACCCGTGCCGGGCCGCGCCATTCCCGTGTCGGCTCGGGGCGCTGACAGCGCCAGGACGGACGGCATGCCAAAGACCAGACAGCGGCTTGGGATGTCGGTTCAGAGAGCCCGCGGCGGGTTGGACGGTGACGCGCCAAGCCGGGCCGCTGACAGAAAAACGGCCGGTCCTGCGCATCAGGGACCGGCCGTTGATTTCATCTGGCTTGTGCGCGGTCAGTTCTTTTCCTGATCGACCAGCTTGCCTTCGGTGATCCAGGGCATCATGCCGCGCAGCGTCTCGCCGACGGCCTCGATCTGGTGGGCGTCGTTGATCCGGCGGGTGGATTTGAAGAAAGGCTGACCGACGGCGTTTTCCTGCATGAAATCACGGACAAACGCCCCTTTCTGGATGTCGGTCAGGATCGCCTTCATCCGCGCCTTGGTCTCGTCATAGGGCAGAACGCGAGGGCCCGAGACATACTCGCCATACTCCGCCGTGTTGGAGATCGAATAGTTCATGTTGGCGATGCCGCCCTCGTAGATCAGATCCACGATCAGCTTCACCTCGTGG
>JBCDBB010000136.1:0-10589 GCA_039184415.1 Pseudomonadota bacterium | reverse complement strand
TGGAACCTGAGCTCCAAGCCTCTCTCACGGACGGCTACACGGTCAATGGGCACGACACCTGCTTCAACTGGGCCAACTTCATCCCCGACGGTCAGCCGAGCAGCGATTACTATTGTGTCACAGGCGATCCCGAAGGCGCGCGCACTGTGCTGGTGATCGGGGACAGCCACGTGATCCCATATTTCTTCGAGCTCGAAAAAGTGTTCGCGGATATGGGCGTCCGGATGCTCGCTTCTGTTCAGGGGGGGTGTCCCCCTCTCCCGGATGTCATTCTCTGGTTCCGGCAGGAAATAGATCCCCACTGTGTACGCCGGAACGCATACGCACTTTCGTCTGATGCATTCGATGGCGTGGACGCGGTCGTTGTCGCGGCGCGCTGGAGCTTCTATGTCACCGGCGACTTCGTCACCCAGCCGTCCTACATGGACACCAAACTGAACGTGACCCGCGACAAAGCACGCACCCAGGAGGTGTTTGGTTCGCAACTGCGTGAACTGCAGAACCGGGTCGAGGACGCCGGCGCGAAACTGGTACTGATCCAGCAGCCGCCCTATCAGAACCACTGGACTGAAGATGTCTATGCGCGGATCTCGCTTGCTGATCTGAATTTCGATGAGGTCAATGCCGCTTATGCTGTCGAGCGCGCGGAGCATGACGAGCGCTATGCGATTATTCGGGATGAGTTAGATGATCTCGCGCGATCCGAGACCACTGTGGCGTTAAGCTTTGACGATGAGTTGTGCGGGCCCGTTCAGTGTGCTTTCGGCACGGCGGAGCGCTCCAACTACAAAGATCACGACCATCTGTCGACCTGGATCGGGGCGGAGTTCGCAGATCAGATCATCGCCGCGATCTACCCCGACGAACGGAGCTGACGTAAAGCGCCGATAGAAACCTGCGGTGAACGGTGTTGTCGCATCCATTCCGCTGAGCCGCCTGAGTTCGCTTGACGCGTCGACGCCACTGATGGACCTGCGAAATCCCGTTTTTCCGAAAGGTCTTTGCGGAACAAGTGATTAAAGCCACCAGGCGGATTGTGATGCTCAAGACGTTTCGGACTGCCGGTACATCCGTCCACCCTGCGGGATGTTCGGCGCAATCTCGTTACCGGTGGGTTTGTGATTGGGGATGTCAATGGTGATTGTCTTCCGGACGTATACCTTCCGGCCAGCCATTTGATACCAGACAGACTTCCTTTGAAGCAACGGCGGGTCGTTTCGTGAACGCGTTCGCGGCAGGGGGCGGGCCGGCTCAGAGTTTTTCAATCGGGCTAAGTTGATCGATCTGGATTGCGACCGCGCTCTCGATCTGTCGGCGAAGTCCATCATGCATCCCGATCTGCCTGCGATCGCCGGACGGGTGATTGGGCCCCGGTGCCACGGCTTGTCGAAGGCAAGTGCCTGGTTGCCGCACCGTTACTGCGAAAGCTGATCAAGCGAGGCAGAGATGGCGCGAAAGACCGCAACGCTCTCATGGTCGCGTGTGTCGAAATCATAGTCGGCGCTGGTCTTAACGATCACCACGGCGCGGGCGCGATCCACATAGATGTACTGACCCCAGATGCCGATTGCCAAAAACTCGTCCTGCGGGTCTTCCGGGATCCACCAGTGATAGCCATAGCCGAAGGTCCAGAAGGACGCCGGGTTTTCTCCCGGTTCCAGGTGTGGAGCGCTTGGTTGTGTCGATGCTGCCACCCAATCCCGCGGAACGACCTGAACGCCGTCCCGAGCGCCATCATTCAGAAACAACAGACCAAAGCGGGCATAGTCACGCAGGGTTGCATTGAGACAGCAAAAGGGCAGAACCGGCCCGGCCCGACCGGTGTTCCAGAACGCATCGATTTCGGCCCCCATTGGACCCCAGAGCCGCGTCTCGAGATAGCGCTCGTTGGGCATGCCTGTGGCGGCCTCAAGCACAAGGCCCAAGGCGATACTGTCGGAACTGATATAGTCATTGTATGTACCCGGCGGGCGTTGCTGTTCCAGACCGGCGAGGGTTTCCTGCATGGGTGTGCCCGCTGCGAGACTGAAGAACAGCCGGTTCACGTCCGACATCGGGTTGTCATAGTCTTCGTCGAAACCCACACCGGACGACATGGTTAGAGCCTCTTGGATGGTCACACCGGCATAGCCCGACCCGGCGAGGTTGGGCAGGTAGAGATCAAGCGGATCCCCGAGGCTATCGATAAATCCTTCTTCGACAGCGATCCCGATCAGTGCCGACAGTACCGATTTGGCCATCGACCAAGAGGTAAAGCGGGATGTCGCGTCAGCGCCGAGGCGATACTCCTCATGCACGATCACGCCGTCTTTAAGCACTAAAAAGCCTGTGGTCGCAGTCTTTTCAAGAAAGGCAGCGACAGACTGGTACTCGCCCGCGAACTCGTAGCTCTCCGGCAGTGGTTTCTTATCCACGGCCAGAAGCCATGGCACTTCACTGGTCGCGATGCCGCGCCATGGAAACACCTGATCCATCGTGCGGAAGTTCTCCACACGGTTCGTATCGGTGAAAAGCGTGATGCCGGCCCAGTAAGGGGACGAGCGCAGCCAAAGGAACCCGGCACCACCGGCAAGGAGCAGAACAAGAAACAATCCCACTGCGATCTGCAGAACACGTCGTGCCACCTGTCCGATGTCCTCTTCGTCTTTTGCCTCGAGCCGTCACAAGATAGGATTGCGCCATGCCCGAAGGAACCGAAATGGCGCCAACGACATGGCGGACGCCGTGAACGACCGCGTGCTTGGTGCCGTAGCGCGGGAAGCGGTCATGATCGCTTCCAGGCTGCGTTTCTGGGCCGTGTTTGCCGGTATCGTGACGCTACTGGGCGTCAGCGGACCGTTTGGAACCTATGATACTCTGCCGCTCGCGGTCCGGCTGCTCTATTGGGCCGTGACTTGCATAGCGACCTTCTGGATCGGGTTTGTGACCTCGGTCAGTGTTGCGGGTCTGGCCGAGAGCTTCGGCGCCCGCCCGATGCCTGCAACACTGCTGGGCGGACTTACCGCGAGCTTGCCCGTTGCCTTCGCTGTCGGTCTTGTGAACGCAGTCACATTCGGCGCGCCCGTCTTGGCAGGGCTCCTCGACATCTTGCCCGCTGCCGCGGTGATCTCGACGCTCGTTGCGACCATGTATGAAATGCTTGACCTGGATGCGCGAGAGCCGGTTAGCGCCTCTGTGGGACCGAACCCGACGGCTTGGCTCGACCGGCTTCCGGCACGTATCGGGCGTGACTTGATCCTGCTGCAGGCGCAGGATCATTACGTCCTAGCGCAAACGACCCAGGGGCGATGCTTGCTTCGTACCAGTCTCAGTGACGCGACATCCGAACTGGGCGGCTGCGGACTTCGCGTTCACCGATCATGGTGGGTGGCGCAGGACTGGATCGCGGGATTGGAGTATCGCAGCGGGTCACAGGTTGTCGTCCTGCGCGATGGCCGACAGGTTCCCGTGGGACGGGCTTATCGGAGGGCTGTGCGCGCGGCGCTCCGTCGAGGCTGAGGCCATGCGGGATCAATCTCACGAGGCCTGAGATGCGGACATTCGGTATTGCTCAAAGCCGGTGTATCCTAGTGTGTCCCTGGCGCAGCTCAAAGAACCCGTCCATATCGCCGCACCCAGGCTCAATTGCGCCTTGAACCGCGCCACTCCACTGGCGCGGCGTTCCTGCCGTCCATATCTCTCTGGTATTGCCGGTTTCCACGCATGCGCCCGAGTCCATCGGTGTGTTGGCGAAGGGGCCAATCATACCGAAGCGCCATCCATGACGACGTCAATCATTCTCGATCATCTCAAGATGCGCGACCTGACGAGGCCGCGCCGGAAGCACAATCAGGAGTTGCACACATCAACTCGGTTTCGGCCGTGTGAAACGACGATGAGCTTTGTGAAGTTACTCTTCGGCTGTCTTCGAACTCCCCGACGGCTGCTGCCATGACACATCCCTTGTCCAACAGTTCCCAAGGCGGAACGACTGTCACGATGCCGATCCTCGCCAAAGGCACCGTCTGGCATGACAGACCTGTCGATGAGGTGCTCGACGCATTCAAAACCGGTCCCGAGGGTGTGTCGGATGCAGAGGCGGCGCGGCGGCTGCGGACCTATGGGCCCAACCGGTTGCCGGAAGTGCCGCCAGCCGGTCCGCTGGTGCGGTTTTTCCGACAGTTCCAGAACCTGCTGATTTACGTCCTGCTCGCTGCCGCGGTCGTTACCGCGCTGCTTGGCCATTTCGTCGACACCGCTGTGATCCTTGCAGTCGTCGTGGTCAACGCGGTCATCGGTTTCGTGCAGGAAGGCCGCGCCGAAGAGGCGTTGTCAGCCATTCGCGACATGCTGGCGCCCGAGGCGCGCGTTCTGCGTCAGGGGCGACGCGCGGCCGTTTCGGCGGACGCGCTCGTTCCGGGCGACGTTGTTTTGCTAGAGGCGGGCGACAAGGTCCCTGCGGACCTGCGCCTAACCGCAACCTTTGGATTGCGCATTCAGGAAGCGGTGCTGACCGGAGAATCTGTCGCCGTGGAAAAGGCGACCGCGCCCGTTGCGCCGGAGGCAGCGCTGGGCGATCGGCGCTCCATGGCCTTTAGCGGGGCGCTCGTCGCGGCAGGCACCGGCCGCGGGGTTGTGGTCGCGACCGCCGGTGCGACGGAAATCGGACGGATCAGTGGACTGCTGAAGACGGTCACCACGGTCACGACACCGCTTTTGAAGCAGATGGAGATCTTTGCCCGGCGCATCACGGCTGCGATTCTGGCGCTGGCCGTGCTGATCCTCGGCTTTGGCTATTTTGTCGCCGGCATGCCGTTCAGCGAGCTATTCATGGCGGTGGTCGGGCTCTCCGTCGCTGCGATTCCAGAAGGGTTACCGGCAATCCTCACCGTGACACTTGCGATTGGCGTTCAGGGCATGGCCAGGCGCCGCGCGATTGTGCGCCGTTTGCCGGCGATCGAGGCGCTGGGCTCGGTCTCGGTGATCTGTACCGACAAGACCGGGACATTGACGAAAAACGAAATGACGGTGGCGTCGGTAGCAACATCGAAACAGCTCCTTTCGGTCACAGGCGCCGGCTATGCCCCCGACGGTGCAATCACACACGAGGGGCGCGACATCCAGGTTGAAACGCATCCCCTGCTGCCGGACCTCGCCGCGGGCGCGCTGCTCTGCAACGATGCTGAGCTGGTGAAGACCGACGGGAACTGGACGGTTCAAGGCGACCCGATGGAAGGCGCACTCGTGACCTTCGCCTGCAAGGTCGGGCTCGATCCGCGCATGGTGCGCCAGTCCAACCCGCAGACCGATGCGATCCCCTTCGACGCGGTCCACCGCTTCATGGCCACCCTCCATCACGACCATGCGGGGTCCGCCGCGATCCATGTGAAGGGCGCGCCGGAGCGGATCGTGGATATGTGTGCTTTCGAGCATGGGGGTGCGGACGGCGTGCGCCCGCTCGATCCGGACTACTGGCACCGGCGCGCCGACGAGATTGCGGCGCTGGGCCAGCGGGTTCTGGCAATTGCGACGCGAGCGGTGCCTTCTGACACACGGAGCCTCTCTTTCGAAGATGTCGAGGACGAATTGACGCTGCTGGGCCTTGTCGGGCTGATCGATCCACCACGCGAAGAGGCTGTGGCGGCAGTTGCAGAATGCCGGACGGCTGGGATCCGCGTGAAGATGATCACCGGCGATCACGCGGGAACCGCATCGGCAATCGCGCGGCAGCTCGGTCTGGAGAATGCCGCCGACGTGCTCACCGGGGCCGAGATCGACGGTCTGGACACCAAGGCCCTGCAGGACAGAGCCGCAAGGACCGATGTCTTCGCGCGCACCAGCCCCGAGCACAAGCTGAGGCTCGTCGAGGCGCTGCAGTCGCGCGGGCTGGCGGTGGCGATGACCGGTGACGGTGTCAACGATGCACCCGCTCTGAAGCGTGCAGATATCGGCATTGCCATGGGCCGCACCGGGACCGAAGCAGCCAAGGAGGCGGCCGAGATCGTCCTGGCAGACGATAATTTCGCCACGATCACCGCCGCGATCAAGGCGGGACGGACGGTCTATGACAATCTCAAGAAGGCGATCATCTTTCTGTTGCCTGTGAACGGTGGCGAAGCGCTCGCCCTGATCGCGGCACTGCTCCTGGGGCTGACCCTACCGATCACACCGGTCCAGATCCTCTGGGTGAACATGGTCAGCTCGGTGGTCCTCGCCATGGCGCTGGCATTCGAGACGGCCGAGCCTGGCATCATGCGCCGACCGCCACGCCCCGCCGACGATGCGATCCTGTCCGGCTTTGTACTTTGGCGCGTCGCCTTCGTGTCGCTGCTGTTTTCGGCGGGGATCTTCGGGATGTTTCTGCTGTCCCAGGCTCAGGGCGCAAGCCTCGAGGTGGCGCGGACCATGGCTGTGAACACGCTTGTCGTGATGGAGATCTTCTATCTCTTCTCCGTGCGCTTCCTCCACAGTCCGTCGCTGTCGCTGAGCGCAATGCTCGGTACCCGACCAGTTCTCATCGCCATCACCGCGGTCACCGCACTGCAGTTCCTCTTCACCTACGCCCCGTTCATGACAGCGTTGTTCGACACCCGCCCTCTGAGCCTCGCGCAAGGCCTGCTGGTCGTGGCGGTCGGGCCGGCGCTTCTTCTGATCCTGGAGGTCGAAAAGCGTGTGATGCGTCGCCGCAACATCCTTGGGGGCACGGTTCCTCCGTCGCCAGTCCAGATGAGCCAAAGGGACAATTCCGCGTGAGGACGATCAGATCAGACCGCGCGCCCGGGGCTGCAAATCCAAATGACCCAAAAGGTGGCGACTGTGCCTGCATTGAGATGCGGCCTGCCCGGCAGTCTCGGGCACTGCCGTTTTCCGCGATCCGCGCGGCAAGGAGTGGTCGGGCATGACGGAGGCCATCGAGGGCTACATCTTTTACGAAATCGCCGCCCTGCTGGTATTGGCCGCAGGGGTCGGTTTCATCGGCTTGCTCCTGCGGCAGCCTCTGATCGTCAGTTTCATCGCGGTCGGTATCATGGCCGGGCCGTCCGTTCTCGACATCGCGCAATCCGACGAGCAGATCGATCTGTTGGCCGAACTCGGCATCGCGGTGCTTCTCTTCCTTGTCGGGCTGAAGCTCGACTTCAACCTCGTACGCACCTTGGGCCCTGTTGCGCTGGTGACTGGTCTGGGCCAGGTACTCTTCACCACTGTCTTTGGCTTCTTGATCGGGCTCGCATTGGGGCTGGATCCGCTGACATCCTTCTATGTCGCGGTGGCACTGACCTTCTCGTCCACGATCATCATCGTCAAACTGCTGTCAGACAAGCGCGAGATCGATGCGCTCCATGGCCGGATCGCGCTCGGCTTTCTGATTGTTCAGGACATCGTGGTCGTGGTCGCAATGATCGTTCTGTCGGCCATCGGCGTCGGCGGCGCCGGAGATGCGGCTATGAGCGACGTGTTCAAGGTGCTCGCTTATGGCGCAGCGATGCTGGGCGCGGTCGCGCTCTTCATCCGCTATGCCGCAAATCCGCTGGTCGAACGATTGTCGCGGTCCCCGGAACTGCTGGTGTCCTTTGCGATCGGCTGGGCCGCTCTCCTGGCCGCCCTCGGCCATTATCTGGGCTTCGGCAAGGAGCTCGGCGGGCTGCTCGCGGGTGTGTCGCTCGCCTCGACACCGTTCCGCGAGGCCATTGCTTCCCGGCTCGCCTCGCTGCGTGACTTTCTGCTGCTCTTCTTCTTCATCGCGCTCGGTGCGTCGCTGGACCTTTCGGTTTTGGGGGCCAGCGTCGGCCCGGCGCTGGTGCTTTCGCTCTTTGTGCTGGTGGGCAACCCGCTGATCGTCCTCGTGATCATGGGCGCCATGGGGTACCGCAAACGCACCAGCTTTCTGGCAGGCATGACGGTCGCACAGATCAGCGAGTTTTCCCTGATCTTCATGGCGATGGCGGTAAGCATCAACCATGCGCCCGAGAGCGCGCTTGGCCTCGTCACGCTGGTTGGCCTCGTGACGATCGCCGCTTCCACGTACATGATCACTTACTCGCACTGGATCTACGACAGGCTGGAGCCGCTCTTGGGTGTGTTCGAGCGCCGCGCGTCAGCCGATTTGAGGGAGGATGCACCCCAGAACGCCGCCCCCCACGACGTGATCCTGTTCGGGCTCGGACGCTACGGGCTCGGCATCGGAGCGGCGCTGAAGGCGGGCGGGCTGCGAGTGCTGGGTGTCGACTTCAGTCCCCAGGCCGTACGCTACGCCCGCGATGACGGGTATGATGTGGTGTTCGGGGATGCGACGGACCCGGAATTCCTCGCCCATCTTCCCCTCCGATCGGCCCGCTGGCTGGTGCTTGCGGTTCCCGAACATGACACCGGGATCAGCCACGACGACCCGCGGAAGGCTCTGCTGCGGGCCGCGCGCGATCTGGGCTTTTCCGGCAAGGTCGCTGTCGCTGCGCATAGCGAGCTCACGGCTGACCGCCTGAACAGCGCCCATGCAGATCTCGTGTTGATGCCTTACCGCGATGCCGCGGTCGCAGCGGCGCGCATGATCATGAGCGGATCCGAAGTCCCGCGTCCGGCTGTCGAAGACCCGCTCGGCCAGAAGGAACTCACTTCATGACCGACGCGCCTGCGGACCTCGGCCCCTTTCGCAATGTGCTCGCTATCTGGGACCGTAAAGTGGACAATTCCACGCTGCGCGCCGCCGCGGATCTGGCGGCCCGGTACGGAGCAAGCCTGACGGTCCTCTCTTGTGTCGAGCCTCCAAGCGATCTGCACATTCTGGCACGCGTCATATCCACGACGGCCGAGGATTTGCTCGCGCGACTTGTCGCGGACCGTCAGGAGCAGATTGCCGATTCTGTTGCCCGGGCCCTATCAGGCTCCGACGCGAAGCTCGTGGTGGCCCGCGGGAAGCCGTTCATCGAAATCGTCCGACATGCGGTGCGGGCAGAGATCGACATCGTGGTCAAGACTGCAGAGCCTCTCTCGGGCGTCGCCGGGTTTCTCTTTGCCAGCACCGATCACCATCTGATGCGCAAATGCCCCTGCCCGGTTTGGTTGCATCGGCCCGCCGACAACCCCGCGCCGAGCACCGTCATCGCGGGGGTGGACGTCGATGAATGGGACGCGGCCGAACCCGAGACTCTGCACGACCTTAACCGCCGGGTGATCGAGATCGGGTGTCGCATCGCGTCAGGACCGGGTGCAACGGTTCATGTGCTTCATGCCTGGGAGGCAATGGGGGAGGGGCTTGTCTGGACCTTTTCTTCGGGTCCGGACGCCAGCCTCGCCGCGCAAAGCTATATCGACGAGGTCGAGGAGACGCGCCGCGTAGCTCTGGACGAGCTTGTCGCACCGCTCGTCGCGCATGCGCGCGACGCCGGGGTGTCGAAACTGGAGCCGCGTCTCATCCGCGGCGCCCCACGGGCAGTGATCGCAGATCAGGCAAGGTTTTTGGGTGCCGATGTCATCGTGATGGGAACTGTGGCGCGCACCGGGCTGAGTGGCGTCATCATCGGCAACACTGCCGAGGACATTCTCAACAATGTGCAGCGTTCCGTGGTGACGGTGAAACCGCACGGATTCGTCAGCCCGGTCACTCCGGTCTCACAGTACCCCGCTATGCCGTGACGGCGTGGACTGTTTCCAGTTGTTTCGCATGGCTCGTAGCGCGTCGGCGCGGCTGATCTGGCCGATAAGGCGCCCGTTCTCCGTCACCGGCAACCGGCGGAATGCGCTGTCGAGATAGGCTTCGGTGGCGGCGACAATGTCCATTCCGACCCGAAGGGTCCGCACCTCCGTTGACATTTGTTTGGAGACGGTCCTGCCCCGATCCCGATAGTAGCTCGCGTCCAGTGCCGCTTTCAGGCAGTCCTTATTGGACAGCATACCGACCAGTGCCCTGTCGCATCGACCACCGGGGCGCCGGAAATGCGGTCTTTCAACAGTATGTTCATGGCGTGGTTGATCTCAATCTCCAAGGATAGCCTGATCAGATCGCAGGCCATGTGGTCAGAGGCGAGCGGAACGGCAGGCATGGCCTATGCTCCGAATTCATCATGGAAGATGCTGCCGCGCTCGACGCCGAGATCTTACAGCATGGCAGGGACGGCAGGTATCATCAGCGGCGGATCGCAGAGATAGTACTTGAAGGTCTCAAGCACCGGGTGGTCCCGCAAATACTGGGCGAAGGCGACGCTGTGCACGAATCCGGTAGGCGCGCCGCGGGTGTCAGTGGGCTGCGGATGCGACAGCGCAACGGTCCAGGAGAAGTTTTCATGTCGCGCCGCCAGCGCGTCGAACTCGTCGGCGTAAAACGGCTTGATTTCGCTGCGCGCCGTACCAGAAGCTCCTTCATCGAGCTGCCCGTCTAGTTTTCATTGGGAACTTCGGCGTCTCCACTTGTGCGGTCCAGCGGGTTCGGATCGCCCAAATCAGAAAGCCGATGATGAAGAACGCGCTCGGAGCGAGTTGTATGAGACCCTAGGTGTTCAGTCCCGGCATCTGGTGGATCGGATTGAGGATGAATCGATCCGGCTCTGAAGTCCAGACCTTGCAGATGTACTCGTAGGGCGTGAGACCGCTGAGTGTCTTGAGGCGGCGGGCGAAGT
>JBCDBB010000135.1:0-10589 GCA_039184415.1 Pseudomonadota bacterium | reverse complement strand
GGCCCACCATCAGGACCGCAACCGCATGGTCGCGGCCTGGCGCAAGTTCGAGACCGTCGTGGTGCAGGATTTCCAGTGGACGGCGACGGCGCGCCATGCCGACATCGTGCTGCCGGCCACGACCTCCTACGAGCGCAACGATGTGGAGCAGTATGGCGATTATTCGCTGAAGGCGATCGTGGCGATGAAGAAGGTCGTGGAGCCGCTCTACGAGGCGCGCAACGACATGGACATCTTCGCCGATCTGGCCGACCGGATGGGCGCGAGGGAGGCCTTCACCGAAGGCAAGTCGGAGATGGAGTGGCTGGAGGAGTTCTACAGCTCCGCCGAAGACCAGGCCCAGGCGCTTGGCACTCCGGTTCCCGGTTTCGACGGGTTCTGGGAGGCGGGCTTTCTGGAGTTCCCGGTGTCGGAGGCCGGGCGGAGCTATATCCGCTATGCCGATTTCCGCGAGGATCCGCTGCTGGAGCCGCTGGGCACGCCCACCGGTCTGATCGAGATCTATTCAGTGAACATCGAAAAGATGGGCTATGACGACTGCCCGCCGCATCCGACCTGGATCGAGCCCCTGGAACGGCTGGGGATGCCCGACGCGGAATACCCGCTCCACGTCGCAACGAGCCATCCGAACTCGAGGTTGCATTCGCAGCTCTGCGGAACGGCGCTCCGCGAGACCTACGCCGTGGCCGGGCGCGAACCCTGCCTGATCCACCCCGACGATGCCGGTGCACGTGGGATCGCCGACGGTGACGTGGTGCGGGTCTTCAACGGGCGCGGGCAGATGCTGGCCGGCGCCGTGCTGACCGATGCGATCATGCCGGGCGTGATCCGGGTGAACGAGGGCGGCTGGTTCGATCCGGTCGATCCCGAGACCGTCGGCAGCCTCTGCGCCTATGGCGACGTCAACACGCTCTCGCCGGATCTGGGCACCTCGAAGCTCGCACAGGGCAATTGCGGCCACACGGTCCTCGCCGAGGTCGAGAAGTTCGCCGGAGACCTGCCCGAGGTGACCGTCTTCAGCACGCCGACCAACGGCTGAGGCGCGTTCTGCGCGGATAGCGCGGTCGTGGCGGACGGACCGGGCGGGGGATACCGCCCGGCGCCGCGCCTGCGGGGTTGTGCCGGGTTTCGAGGCCTGAGGCCGGTCTGTCCGGGGTAGGGCTGCCGCGGCCCCACGCCCTTGGCCCATTCCCGCCGACAGCCAATTCTTGCCGATCAGTCCCGTGTAAAATCGCGAATTGTTGCCGGTCCGGGCGGTCCTCGCCGGCACGGATTGAACCGGCAGCGGCCCGGTTCCTAGGGTGCCGGCATCGGCAGCGCCCACTGGAAAACGGCCTGCCGCCGACTGTCCCACTCACCATTTCTGGGGCGTGCAAGCTGGCCGGACTGCGCTCCGGCCGGACCCATCGGGCTGTCCTGACGCCAGTCGGGCCGGACCAGACATTACGAGGCACAGACCATGTCACAAGCGAGCCAGACCGAGCTCCTGATGCTGGAGCTCATCAACGAGGAACGCACATCGCGGGGGCTCGACCCGCTGGAGATCAACAACAGGCTCAACGCGGCCAGCGAGGATCACAGCGATTGGATGCTCGACAGCGGCACATTCTCCCACCAGGGCGAGAACGGCAGCAGCCACCGCGACCGGATCGAGGCGGCGAACTATGAGCTGGACGGGAGCTGGCGCACCGCGGAAAATATTGGCTGGCAGAGCGAGCGCGGCGCGCCGGGGATCGAGGACGATGTGCGCGATATCCATGATGCGCTCATGGCGAGCCCGGGGCATCGGGCCAACATCCTCAACCCAGAGCTGGAAGATATCGGCATCGGGATCGAGGAGGGCGATTTCCGCGGCTTCGAGGCGGTGATGATCACCCAGAATTTCGGAACGTCGGCCGCCGAGAATGGACCGACAGCGCCGGCTGCGCCGCCCGAAGAGCCTGACGTGCCGGTGGCGGACCTGGATCCGCCCGCCGATCCGGAACCGCCGGTGATGCCGCCCGCAGACCCCGTCAGGCCAGTCGCGGACCTGGATCCGCCGGTCGATCCGACACCGCCGGCCGAGCCGCCGGAGACCACACCGCCAACGCGCCCGGACCCGTCCGATCCGCCCACGCCTGCCTCCTTTGACTTCGGCAGCTTCTTTGAGGATGTCTTCGACTTCCGGGTGCCGGCGGCGCCTGACGCCATGGATGCGGAGACGCCCACCGGTTTCGAAGGCTCGATCACGGTGAATGGTGAAACGGTCAGGACCAATGACCCGGCAGAGTTCGATCTGCTGGCGCGCACGCTCCTTGAGGGCTTCGGCGACATGATCTGCGGTTTGGATCTCGTCTGAAAAGGGGCCTGTGCGACGGTGGCGCGCTCACGCGGCGCGCCATTGTCCAGGCAAACGGGGCATTGGGGCGTCCAAACGGTCAGGCGTCCATGCCATGGCACGCGACAGTCCCAGACCTCCGGACCAACAGGGTGACGGTCCCCGCCCACCGGGTCTTTGTTCGCGGGTGGCGCAAGGCAGAAAGGACAGCGCGGCGTGCTGCGCGCCCCGGGGCGCGGTCCTGCGCCAGAGTGCGTTCCGGCCGGTGGCGGTCTAGGCCGCGGATGCGGGGCGGATGGTGTGGACCGCCGGAATGTCCCAGATCTCGGTGATCTTGCCCGCGACAAACCGCCAGACCAGCACCACGTCGAATTCGATCGGCGCACCCCCCTCGGTCAGCGAATTGCAGGTTTGCACGACGACCAGCTCATCGCCCACCGCCCAGGCGTTGCGCACCGCCACCCGGAAGGTACCGGCGCTCTCTTCGGCCAGGCGGGCGAAGAAGGTCTTCATCCCGTCGACCCCGGTGTGGTCGCCGGCGAGCTCGGGCAGTTCGGGATTGAAGAAATGAAAGGTCACACCCTCTGCGAAGAGATGTGCGCAGCTGTCGAGATCGGTGATGTCGACCTGTTGGAGGATGTCGATATTGGGATGTGAGGTCTGCATTGCCCGGCCTGCTCTGTTTCGATTTTGCGGCTGTATAGGCGGGGTGCGGTGCAGGGGGAAGGCCGGGCTGCGCGGCGAAAAACAGGGGCGCAGCCGTGCCGCGCCCCCTGGGTCCTGGAGTGTGCCGGGTCCTACTGGCCGAGCTGGCCGAAGAGCGTCCGGTGCATGACCGAATAGACGTCGGTGGAGTCCATCAGCGGTTCGATCAGCTCGCTGTTAAAGCCCGCGCCGCGCACGAGGATGCCGCCGGCCACGTCATTGTAGCCGACCCAGGCGATGCCGAAATGGTGGCTGTTGCCGTTGGCGTCGGGCGCGGTGACGAAGGCATCGCCGAAGGCGCCCTGCTGGCCGTGCAGGATGCCACCGCCGCGGGTGGTGGCCTCCACGGCGCCCTCTTCCTGAGTGACAACCTGCAGACCGCCGGCATCGGAATCCGCGGCCATGATCAGGAGCGTGTCGTCGCGACCGTCCATGAAGTCCATGATATCGCCCACCGCGGCATCGGCGCGCGAGAGCGCCTCCAGCGTGCCGGCGGCGTTCATGTTGTTGGCGATATTGTCGGTGCCTTCCTCTTCGATCACGGCAAAGAAGCCGTCCTCGTCGCGGCTGACGATGGCGAGCGCGACCTGGGCCATCTCGCCGATCGTGGGCGCGCCCTCTTTGTAGGTGGGCTTGCCCTCGATGATGTTCCGCTCGCGCTCCTGATCGTTGAAGCTGTGGTTATGGGCGAAGACGCCGAGCACCATGTCGGTTTCGGCGGGGTCGAGCGCCATCAGCTCGTCGCGGTCATAGACCACGGTGTAGCCGAGCTCCTGGGCGCGCTCGATCAGGTTCACGCCATCCTCGCGCTGGCCCGGACCATGGCGGCCCTGGGTGCCTTCGGGCAGCAGGAAGCGTTCGCCGCCGGCCATGATCACCTGGGCGCCGGAGTTGATCACGTCGGCGGAGATCTCATGGGTGTTGGAGCGGGACTCGTTGGAGGCGACAAAAACGCCGGTGCCGGGCTCAGCGATATGGCCGGACTGGACCAGCGCCACGGCCTTGCCGGCGGCGAGCGCCTCCTGGGCGATGGACATGTCGGCGCCCGAGGCCGCGGTCAGGGGCGCGGTTTCGTTCATGCCGTAGCTGTCGGCCAGGACCTTCACGCCGTAGGCATGGACCGTGGCGCCGCCGTGGCTGGTGCCGGTGACGCGGTCGGCCATGTGGCCGGTATAGACGCCGATGGCGGGCAGGCGGTCCCAGTTCAGCTCGCCATCCGGGCCGACGGTATGCATGCGTGCGGCGAGCCAGTGGTTCACGCCGGTCCCGTCGGGATGGAAGAAGATCACATTGCCGGTGTCCTGGGCGGATACCGCAGAGGCAGCAAACAGCGTGGTGAGCGCTGTGGCGCCCGCGAAGAGGGTCTTCATCGTCATG
Source organism: Pseudomonadota bacterium (assembly GCA_039184415.1). GTDB lineage: Bacteria > Pseudomonadota > Alphaproteobacteria > Rhodobacterales > Rhodobacteraceae > JANSYP01. Next base: position 6,190 of record JBCDBB010000135.1, on the reverse strand, counting down.
TCGGTAGCTCCCTGGTCGTTGACAATGGGGCTGTCGGCGCCGTCAGGCGCATGTCCCCGGCGCGGGAGCTACTGGCGAATTCTAACAGTTATTTCTCGGTTGCATGACTGTTTTGCTAAGGTTCATTTTTCATGCGGATACAGTGTTTTACGAGCTTTCAACACAAAAGCCCTCCAGCCGATGGGCGGGAGGGTTTCGCAGTCCGTCGACATATGGGGACAACCATTGCGTGTGCGGCAGTCGCAACCTTCACAAAAGCGAGAGCAGCCCGATTCGATCCCCGGAAAGCGTGGCAGGGCCGGGGGCGGCGAGGGCGAATTCGTGCTAGCGTCCCGTCGCCACCCCGAGACCGTCCTCCAGGACCGGCGCGTCGGCGGCAGCGGTTTTCGACAGGATGATCTGACAGCGCTGCGGCGACCCCTCGGCGTATCGCCCGGTGCAGGATGCGGTTCTCAGGAGGTGAGCGATGTTCAAAACCATTCTTCCCTACGCCATCATGGTCGCAACGGGCGGGGTCGCCCTGTGGCGCGGGGCACCGTACGCAACGCTGCTGTTCCTTTTGTTCCTGGCGTCCTGGATCACGGTGCGGGTGATCCTGACCCGCGGCGAGGACAAGCCGGTCACCGAGGAACGCGGACGCGGACGCGAGCGCACGCTTACAATGGGCGTATTCATCGGCATGATTCTGCTGCCCATCATCACTCTGGCCACGCCGCTTTTTGATTTCGCGGCCTATCGTGGTCTGCCCGGGCAGGTTGTCGGGGGGCTTCTGGTGGGGCTGGCGGGGATCTATGTGTTCTGGCGGTCCCATGAGGATCTGGGCAAGAACTGGTCGGCCCATCTGGAGGTCCGCGAGGGCCATCGGCTGATCACCGGCGGGATCTATACAAGGATGCGCCATCCGATGTATACGGCGATCTTTCTGATCACCATCGCGCAGCTGCTGATCCTAACCAACTGGATCGCGGGTCCGGCGGGGCTGGTGACATTCCTGCTGCTTTACATCGTCAGGATCGGGCCGGAGGAGCAGATGATGCGCGACCAGTTCGGCGCGGACTGGGACGCCTATGCGGCGCGGACACCACGGCTGATCCCGAAGCTCGCCACCTAGCGCGCGGCGCTGTCGTTCAGATCGTCCCAGTCGGTGCGGTAGGCCATCTCGATCAGGTTTTCCTTGGGCGGCGTCGTGCCGCCGCGGCGGATCTGCCAGCCCCCGCCGAGCGCCTTGTAAAGCGTCACGAGGTTTTCCGAGACTGCCGAGCGGGCCTCCACCAGCTTGGCTTCGGTGGCGAGCAGCCCGCGCTGGGCATCGAGGACGCGCTGATAATCGGCGATCCCGTCGGTATACTGGTCGAGCGCGATGGCGGCCGCGCGCTGGGCGGCGGTGACGCTCTGGCTGAGAAACCCGACCTGCTCTTTGGCGCCCTTGTAGGCGATCATCGCGTTCTCGACCTCGCCATAGGCCGAGAGCACCGTGTTCTGGTAGTTCGCCACGAGTCCCTCGAAGGCGGCACGCTGGGCCTCCACATTGTTCTGGATGCGCCCGTAATTCAGGACGTTCCAGCCCACCGACGGGGTGAAGGCGCCGGTGACGCTGTTCGACGAAAAGAGCGTCTCGCCGGTGCTGGCCTGCCAGCCGATGGCGCCGGAGAGCACGAACTGCGGGTAGAGCGCGTTCATCGCCACGCCGATCTGGGCCGATTGGGCGGCGGCTTCCATCTCGGCGGCGCGGATGTCGGGGCGGCGGCGCAAGAGCTCTGCCGGGATGCCGACGCCGACCTGCATCCGCGCCACGGGGATCGGCCCGGTGCCAAGCTGCGACCGCATCGTGCCGGGGGGCTTGGCCAGCAGGACGGCAAGCGCGTTTTCGGATTGGCGCAGCTCCGTCTCCAGCGCGGGGAGCACCGAACGGCTGTCGTTCAGAAGCGCGGTCGCCTGCTGGACGTCAAGCTCCGTCGTCACGCCGTTCTGAAAGCGGACCTGGGTGATCCGCAGACCTTCCTCCTGTAATGCGATATTGGCCCGCGTGATGGCGATCGCCTCCTGCAGCGCGCGGATATTGATGTAGATCGCGGCGACATCGCCGGTGACGGTGATCAGCGCGTCATCATAGTTGGCGATCTGGGCGGTCAGGTTGGCGCTGGCCGATTGCACGTTGCGGCGCAGCCCGCCCCAGACATCAAGCTCCCAGGCCGCGTCGAACCCGACCTCGCCGGTGGTGAAGCTCGTGTCGAGATCGACGACCTCTTCGATGTCGCTGATGATCTGCAGGTTCTGGCTGATCCGGCGGTAGGACACGTTTCCGCCCACCGACTGCTGCTGGGGAAAGACCTCGCCCGCCGCGATGCCGAGCTGGGCGCGGGCCTGGCGGACGCGGGCGCCGGCGATCTGCAGGCTGAGATTCTGGGCGTAGGTTTCGGCGATCAGGCGGTTCAGCCGGGGATCGTTGAAGGTCGCCCACCAGTCCGTTACGGGCGCGCTGCGACTGGTCAGCCCGGTGCTTGGCTGGGGGTCAGGTGTATTGGCGACCAGCCAGGCCTTGACCTCGGGCGTCTGCGGCGTGGTGAAGTCGGGGCCTACCAGCGTGCCGCAGCCCGCCAGGATCACTGCCGATGCGGCCAGTAGCGCACGGGCGCTTGCCGTTGTCTTGCCCATCTCTGCCTCCGCGCCGGTTCTCCGGCGTCCGTGGTTTTCCGCGTCGTGCCGGCCTAGATGTCGAGCGGCCGGATGAAGTTGGCGAAGGAATAGAGCCGGATATTGATCCGGCGCAGTACCTCGTAGCTTTTCGCCCCGCCGGTATAGATCGCGACGCCCGCATGCCCGCCCGTCGGGATGCGCTGGTCATCGGGCGCGTCGAAGGTGATCTGCACCGCGATCCGGCCCGGCAGCCGGGGCAGCACGAATTCCGGCAGGCGGCCCGAGGGCAGGAACTGGCCCTGGGAGGTCGCCCACCAGACGGCCTCGACCTTGCCGGTGAGAATCCGGCCGGGATAGAGGTCGAGCGCGATCTCCACCTCCTGGCCCGGCTCGACGAATTTCAGATTCTGCTGGCGGAAGGTGGCGAGGATATAGGGGTCCTCATCGGTGACGAAGGCGGCGATGGCGCCGAGCCGGATCTCGCCCACCACCAAGCCGGGGCGGGCCTGCTGCGAGACGATCATGCCGTCCTCGGGCGCGTAGATCGTGGTGTGATCGAGGAAATACTGCGCCTCTTCGAGCTGCGCCTCGGCCTCGGCCACGCCGGTATTGACCCCGTTGATCTGGGAGGCGAGCGCCTGTTCGGCCTTGAGCAGGTTGGCCTCGGCCTGGTGGACCAGCGCGGTGTCCTCGACCACCTGTTCGTTCCAGCGGTCGAGCTGATCCTGCCGGGCGCCGCCCTGGGGCACCAGATTGGCATAGCGTGCCTGCTGGGTCTGGGCGAAGGCGAGCTTGGCGTTCGCTTGCTGGACCGATTCCGACGCCAGCGTCACGTCCGTGGCCAAAATCGCTGCGTTTTGCTGGGCGGCCACCAGCTTTGCCTGCGCGTCTTCGACCTGCAGCCGATAAATGGTGTCGTCGAAGCGGTAGAGCGGATCGCCCTTTCGGACCAGCGTGTTCGGGGTCACCAGCACTTCGGTCAGGAGCGTCGGCTGGGTCAGCCGCGGGATGATCTGGATCGTCGGGCGCACGGTATGCGCATCCAGCGACATCGGCTGATAGAAGCGCAGCATCACCATGAAGATCAGCAGCAGATGCACGCCGACCCAGAAGGACAGCACGCCCCAGACGATGTTGAACTTGAGCCAGCGCGCCTTGAAGAAGATGAACCAGACCAGGATCGCGTAGAAGAGCGTGATGAATAGGGCGATGAACATGGGTCAGGTCTGACCGGGCTGGTGTCTGGGTCGGCGCATGGTCATGCGTCGCGGGGGGAACTGCCGGAGGACGCATCGTCGGGCGGGTCTTCGGGCTCGCCCTTGAGGCGCGCGATTTCGCGGCGGACGGCCTCGCGCTCTTCCTTGGGAAAGCGGCGGATATCGACGGTCGCGGAGGGGTGGAAGGCCCACATGAAGGCGTGTATCCAGGGCACGACGGCCAGAAAGCCCGCCCAGCCCATGATCTTGACCGCCTCGGCATGGGGATGGTTGCGGCGGATCGCGATCCGTCCCGGCAGACCCATGATGAACAGCACCAACGCCATGAGCGCGACCAGCATCAGGATGCCCACGCCGAATGTCAGCCAGTCATAGCTGTCAAGTGGCCGGTCCAACAGATCCATGCGGCCTCTCCCTGCCCGGAGTGTCGCAGAGGTTGTAGCAATATCCCGCCTCTCCCACAAGCTTTGGTGGGTCCACCGAGGGAGATGTGATGGGCGCACCGGCGCCCGTGGGGCGGTGTCCTGACCCGGCGCGGAACGGTCCCCATGGGGTCCCGCAATGCATCGCGGCTTGGCTTGGGGCGGCGGACGGATATCTTGGGCGGGGAGGATGCCCTGCCCATGCCCAAACGTTATGCCTCCATCTATCCGACCTCGCCGCTGCTCGCCAGCAGCGGGCTGACCCGTCCCGAGGCCGCCGATCTGATGACGGTGGCCTGGTTTCAGGCCGCGCCCGACCGGATGCCGGAGGAGGTGTTCAGCGAACATCACGTGCTGCTGAACCTCAATCCGCAGCCTCACCGGGTCCAGAATCGCCGCGACGGGGTGCTCCATGACTTCACCTATCGCCAGCATGAGATCGTGGTGACGCCCGCGGGCATGCGGACGGGCTGGCGCTGGTTCGCGACCTCCGACGTGATCGTTGTGACGCTCGATCCCGACAAGGTGGCAGGGTTTGCGGAGCGCGAGCTGGGCCTGCTGCTGAGCGACCGGCAGCTTGCGGATCTGAAGCCCTTCCACGACCCCGATCTCTGCCATGCGGGCGAGATGATCCGCGACACGCTGGAGACCAATGATCTGGCCAGCGCGGTGATGTTCGAGAGCCTCGCGCGGGTGTTTCTGGTGAAGCTCTTGCAGCGCTATGGCGCGGCCCATGCCGAAAGCGCGGAGCTGTCGGCGCGGTTCACCGCCAGTCACTTCCGCCGGGTGATCGACCATATCCGCGCTCATCTGGCCGGGAGCATCACGCTCGACGATATGGCGCGCGAAGCGGCGATGAGCCCGTCCCATTTCAGCCGGGTGTTCCGCGAGACCCTGGGCAAGACGCCGATGCAGTATGTGCTGAACTACCGGATCGAGCAGGCGGCGCGGATGATGGCGGACCCTGGCCGCCCGCTGGGCGAGATTGCGATGGAGTGCGGCTTTGCCGATCAGGCGCATTTCTCGCGCAGCTTCAAACAGGTGATGGGCGAGACCCCGCGCGCCTGGCGGGCTCGGCTCGCCGCCTGAGTGCTCACGCGTGGTAATGGCGGGGCCGGGCCGCGGGCAGACGCCCCACCCACCCACCCGCGTCCGCCCACGGCCCGGGTGGCATCTGGCGGGGGCGGCGAAAAAGGCTCTCGTTCAAAACCTGCGCAGGACGGTGCAAGTTTTCTGACCGCCCGGCCGCGATGTTGATCCCCATGAAACGCACCGCACAGCACGGGAGATCACAGATGAAACCGCTTTTCGCCGCCGCCGCCCTGACCCTTGCCGCCATTGCCCTGGCCCTGCCGGGCAATGCCACGGGGCCGGAGAACACCATCGCAACGCCGGACATGATCGCTGCCTTCGAGCGCGGTCTGGCAGACCAGTAATTCGCCCGACAGGAGAGAGAGACATGATCCGCACCCTTGCCGCCACCGCCACCGCCGCCCTGATGGGCACCACCGCGCTGGCCGATATCGAAACCCGGAGCTTCACCTTCGAGAGCGGGGGGGCGACGCTTTCCGGCACGCTCTATCTGCCCGAAGGTCATGACGGCGCGCCTCTGCCCATGGTGCTGGTCACCGGGGCCTGGACCAGCGTCGAAGAGCAGATGCCCGGCCTTTATGCCCGCGAGATGGTCGCCCGCGGCCTTGCCGCCGTGACGTTTGACTTCCGCGGCTGGGGCAAGTCCGGCGATCTGCCGGGCGGCGTGCGGTTCAAGGAGGACCCCGCGGCCAAGACCGAGGATATCCGCGCGGCCTTCGCTGCCGCCGCGGCGCTGCCGGAGGTCGATGCGGGCCGCCTGAACGGGCTCGGCATCTGCGCCAGCGCGGGCTACATGGTCGATGCGAGCGCGGGCAATCCGCT
>JBCDBB010000134.1:0-10592 GCA_039184415.1 Pseudomonadota bacterium | reverse complement strand
TTCATCTCAACGGAGAAACGTACGTCGTCGAAGAGGAAGAATTCTGCCTCTGGGCCGAAGAAGGCCGTGTCGCCGATGCCGGAGGATTTCAGGTAGGCCTCGGCCTTTTCGGCGGTGCCGCGGGGGTCGCGGCTATAGGGCTCGCCGGTGTCAGGCTCCAGGATGGAGTTGTGCAGGCACAGCGTCTTTTCCGCGTAGAAAGGGTCCAGATACGCGCTTTCGGTGTCGGGCATGAGCTTCATGTCCGACTCGTCGATCGATTTCCAACCGGCGATTGAGGAGCCGTCGAACATGAAGCCTTCTTCGAGGAAATCATCGTCCACCTGATCGGCCAGCACGGTGACGTGCTGCAGCTTGCCGCGCGGATCGGTGAAACGGATGTCGACATATTCGACTTCTTCGTCGGCGATGGTCTTAAGAACGTCGTCCTTGCTCATGGGACCCCTTTTCCTCTCTGAGATAGCTTGTGTTTGGCCCGCGGGGGGTGCGGGTAGTGAATGGACGAGGTCACAGGGCGGCGTCGCCGTCCTCGCCCGTACGGATGCGGATCGCCTGATCGACGGTGGAGACAAAGATCTTGCCGTCGCCGATTTTGTCGGTCTTGGCGGCCTCCAGGATGGCTTCGAGCGCCGCGTCGAGCTGTTCGTCGGGCAGCACCACCTCGATCTTCACCTTGGGGAGAAAATCGACCACATACTCGGCACCTCTATAGAGCTCGGTGTGGCCTTTCTGGCGCCCAAACCCTTTGACTTCAACGACAGAAAGTCCCTGCACGCCGATGTCTTGGAGCGCTTCCTTCACCTCATCAAGCTTGAACGGCTTGATGATGGCCTCCACCTTCTTCATTCCCGCGACTCCCTCGCTTGTGCGTTTTGCAAGCGACAGATCACTTTCGCAGCAGGGCCACAATTGACTAGGATGGCAGCCACGGGCGGGCCCGGCCAATAACCAAACCGGCGTCCGCAAATTGTGCAGTCCGCCTAAAAGGTGAGCAGATTGAAAACTGAAGGTGCAGATAAGGCCCCCGAAACGGTCACCGCGGACGAGATGCGCGCCATCGAAGGGGCCGCGATCGGCTCGGGACGGGTCAGCGGCGAGGCGCTGATGGAGCGTGCGGGCGCGGGCTTGGCCGAGGCCATCCGGGCCTGGCCGGAGCATGCCGACGGCGGCCGGGTGCTGGTGCTGTGCGGTCCCGGTAACAATGGCGGCGACGGCTATGTGGTGGCGCGGCTTCTGGCCGAAGAGGGCTGGCGGGTCACGGTCGCGGGGCTGGGATCGGTCGAGACGATGCCGCCGGACGCCGCGTTGAACCGCCGCCGCTGGCAGGCGCTGGGCCGGGTCCATGACCTGAAGGAGGGTCTGCCCGAGGGGCCCGATCCCGACGTGATCGTCGATGCACTCTTCGGCACCGGGCTCGCGCGCGGCATCGAAGGCACGCTGGCGAAGCGGCTGAACGAGGCCGAGGCGCTGGGGCTGGCCTGCGGGGCGCGCCGGGTGGCGGTCGATCTGCCCTCGGGCATCGACACCGACAGCGGGCGCATCCTGGGGGCCGTGCTGCCGGCCCACAGCACCGTGACCTTCCACGCGCGCAAGCCCGCCCATGTCCTGCGTCCCGACCTGTGCGGGACCGTCTCGGTCGTGGATATCGGTCTTTGAGCGGGCCGATCACGCGGTCCGTTTCGCGTCCGGCGGGCCTGTCCCCGGCCCTGGTCGCGCGGCTGCAGAAGACCGAGGATCAGCACAAATACGACCACGGGCATGCGCTCGTCCTCGCGGGCGGTCCGGGCAAGGGGGGTGCTGCGCGTCTGGCGGCCCGTGCGGCGCTCCGGGTCGGGGCGGGACTGGTGACGGTGATCAGCCCGCGCGCGGCGATGGCCGAGCATGCGGCGCATCTTACCGCGGTGATGCTGCGGCCGCTCGACCGGCCCGAGGCGCTGGCCGGCATTCTGCGCGACCGGCGTCTGAACGCGCTCTGCATCGGGCCGGGCTTCGGCGTGGGCGCCCGGACCCGGGTCGCCGTCGCCACGGCGCTGGCCGCGGGGCGGGGCACGGTGCTGGATGCGGATGCGCTGACGAGCTTTGCGGGCGCGCCGTCCGAGCTCTTTGCGCAGCTCCACCATAATTGCGTGCTGACCCCCCATGACGGCGAGTTCGCGCGGCTCTTCGGGCCGGCCGCACCGGGCGGCGCGGAGCGGGTGACTTCTGTCAGCGAGGCCGCGGCGCGCGCCGGTTGCACGGTCCTGCTCAAGGGGCCGGAGACTCTGGTGGCCGGAGCCGGGGGGGAGGTTGCGACCGTGCGCCTGCGCGGGGCAACTGCCGCGCCGTGGCTGGCCACGGCGGGATCGGGCGACGTGCTGGCGGGGCTGATCTGCGGGCTGCTGGCGCGCGGGTTTTCGGCCGGGCAGGCGGCGGAAACGGCGGCCCATCTGCACGGGATGGCCGGGCGGCGGCTGGGCGCCGGACTGATTGCGGAAGATCTGCCCGACGCGCTGCCGGGCGTTTTTGCCGATCTCGGGCTCTAGCACTGACGGCCGGGCCGCTACTGGTCGGGCGATCCCGGTGCCGACCACAAAAAATGGCGCCCGCAGGGGGCGCCACTCAGCCGGTCAGCCGGTCCAACGCTTGGGTCAGACGGCTTCGCCGATGAATTTCACCGCGTCGCCGAAGGTCTGGATCGTCTCGGCTGCGTCGTCCGGGATCTCGATGCCGAACTCTTCCTCGAAGGCCATGACCAGTTCGACGGTGTCGAGACTGTCCGCGCCGAGGTCATCGATGAAGGAGGCGCTTTCGGTCACCTTCTCTTCTTCGACACCGAGGTGGTCGACAACGATCTTCTTCACGCGATCAGAGACGTCGCTCATGTTTGTTCCTCACAGTTTCCGGGGCTCGTCCCGCGTTTCGTTTTTTGGCGCAACCCACCGAAGGGGTGGCCCTAATCTTTTGCCCTGCGGTGACGCCTTCGCCACGCACCCCGGCAAAATCTGCGCGCGCTATAGCACAGGGTTTGGGGAGTGCAAACGCTTTCGCCAGCGGTGGAAATGCACTGTGTCATGGGCCCGGCGGGGCGCTAGATCATCGCCATTCCGCCGTTCACATGCAGCGTTGCGCCGGTGACATAGCCCGCTTCGGGCGCGGCGAGATAGAGCACGGCGGCGGCGATTTCCTCGGGCGTGCCCATGCGTCCGCTGGGGATCTGGCCCAGGATGGCGGATTTCTGGTCGTCGGTGAGCTTGTCGGTCATCGCCGTGGCAATGAAGCCCGGTGCTACCGCGTTGACGGTGACGCCGCGGCTGGCGACCTCGTAGGCCAGTGATTTCGACATGCCGATCATGCCGGCCTTGGAGGCGGCATAGTTGCCCTGGCCGGGGTTACCCGTGGCGCCGACCACCGAGGAGATGTTCACGATCCGGCCCCAGCGGGACTTCATCATGCCGCGCAGCACACCCTTGCAGAGCCGCATGGTGGCGGTGAGATTGACCTCGAGCACCGTCAGCCAGTCCTCGTCGGACATGCGCATGAAGAGCTGGTCACGGGTGATCCCGGCATTGTTGACGAGGATATCGACGCCGCCCATGGCCTCGGCGGCCTGCTTGGGCAGCGCGGTGACGGCCTCGGCATCCGAGAGGTTGCAGGGCAGGACATGGGCGCGCTCGCCGAGCTCTGCCGCCAGCGCCTCGAGCGGCTCCACCCGTGTGCCGGACAGGCCCACCGTGGCGCCCGCGCCGTGGAGCACGCGCGCGATCTCGGCCCCGATGCCGCCGCTCGCGCCGGTGATGAGCGCGTTTTTGCCTGTCAGATCGAACATATGCCTGCCTTTCGGTTCGGGTGCGCGCCGCACGGGCGCCATCGCTGGGCATGGCTCTGCCATGGGCCGCGCGGTCTGTGCAAGCGGTGCCTCAGGGGGCGGGGCGGGTGAGCAGGCCGAAGCGCGCGATCTCGGCCGCCGTCATCACATGCATGTCGCTCGGGGGGGCTGCGTTGATGTAGAACCAGTAGAAGGCGTCGGAGCCCAGCATGTCCTCGACGAAGCTGCGTTCGGGATCGTGCAGCTGCGAGCCGGGAGGGAAATCCGTGGCCACCCCGTTGGCGTCGCGCCAGGCATGGACGCCGATCACGGCGCCGTCCTCCATGCTGCGGTCGGCGCCGGCGAGAAAGAGCACCGCGCCGCCGGAATAGACCTCGGCCCCGGGACCCAGATGGGTGGCGAGCCCGGCGCGGCGGATCGAGCGGCCGAGACGGTCGAGGGCGGAGCTGTCCACCGATCCCCAGACCTGCGTCTGTTCGAGGATCTGAACCTCTGGGTGGCGCGCCATGGCGCGGGCGATCTGGGTGGGGGTGCGGCTGACGATGGTGCCGCTGAGCAGGACGCGGTCGCCATCCACGGTCACGCTGCTGGAGGGCGCGGTGCTGAGGACCGCGAGCAGCCCGGCCAGAAAGACGGCCAGGCCGGCCGCGAGGAGCTGCCGGTCGCGCGATGTCAGGCGCGGGGGCGCCGGGCTGTCAGGCAAGCGCCGCCTCGGTCGCCGCGGCCAGATCGGCGGGCGTGCCGATGGCGCGGGTGGCGAGCGATTTGTCGATGCGCCGGACCATGCCGCTGAGTGCCTTGCCGGCGCCAAGCTCCCAGAGCTCGGTCACGCCGTTCTCGGCCATCCAGAGCACGCTTTCGCGCCAGCGGACCGGCGCGGTGACCTGCGCCACGAGCTGGGCGCGGAGGGTTTCGGGATCGCTGACGCCCTCGGCCGAGACATTCTGCACCACCGGGACGCTCGGAGCGGACATCTCGACATAGGCCAACGCCTCGGCCATCGCCTCGGCTGCGGGCTGCATCAGCGCGCAATGGAAGGGGGCGGAGACCGGCAGCATCAGCGCACGCTTGGCGCCGCGGCCCTTGGCGAGTTCCACCGCGCGTTCGACCGCGGCGGTGTCGCCGGACACCACGACCTGGGCGGGGTCGTTGTCATTGGCTGCGTCGCAGACCTGGTCGCCCGCGGCCTCGGCGGCGATCTCGGCGACGGTGTCGCGGTCGAGCCCAAGCAGGGCTGCCATCGCGCCCACGCCCACCGGCACCGCCGATTGCATGGCCCGGCCGCGCAGGCGCAAAAGCCGCGCGGTGTCGGGCAGGCTGAGTGCGCCCGCCGCGGCCATGGCGGAATACTCGCCCAGCGAATGGCCGGCGACAAAGGCACCGTCGGCGATCGTCACGCCCTTTTCCTCCAGCGCGCGTACCACGGCGAGCGAACAGGCCATCAGCGCGGGCTGGGCGTTTTCGGTCAGCGTCAGGGTCTCGATCTCGCCCTCCCAGATCAGATCGGAGAGCTTTTCGCCGAGCGCCGCGTCGACCTCGTCAAAGACCGCGCGGGCGGCCGGGCTGGTCTCGGCAAGCTCTTTTCCCATGCCGATGGTCTGGGCCCCCTGTCCGGGGAACACATAGGCGCGGCTCATCGGCGATCTCCTCTCAATGGGCACTGCTGGGCCGGTACCGGGTCCGGCGGTTCGGGCTGGTGACGCGGGATAGCCGAGCGCCGGTTTCGGCGCAATCCTGCGCGCCGTGACCGCGACTCCGGCGGGAATGCACAACAACCGTGCGGCGGCGTACATTTGTGCCGGGACAGAGCTGGTCTATCTGTGCCGCAGCGAGCGAAGGAGCGTCCCATGGCGATGGCAAGCACAACCCTTGGCAATACAGACGTCACCTACGGCGCTGTCACGAAGACCTTTCACTGGCTCACGGCGCTTCTGATCCTGACGGCGATCCCGCTGGGGATCGTCGCCAACTGGCTGCCCTATGAGACGAGCGAGGAGCTGGCGCGCAAAGCCTGGCTCTTTTCTCTGCACAAGACGGTGGGGATCACCGCGTTCTTCACGGCGTTGCTGAGGATCCTCTGGGCGCTGAGCCAGGCCAAGCCGGGATTGCTGAATGCCGAGAAACGTCTGGAGAGCTTTGCGGCGGAAACCGTGCACTGGCTGCTTTACGGCTCGATGCTGCTGGTGCCGCTGACCGGCTGGATCCACCATGCCGCCACCGAGGGCTTTGCGCCGATCTGGTGGCCCTTTGGCCAGAACCTGCCGCTGGTGCCGAAGTCCGAGCTGGTGGCGGTGCTGTTCGCAAAGTTCCATTTCACCTTCGTGATCCTTCTGGGGGTGGCGATCCTGCTCCATGTCGGCGGCGCGCTGAAACATCACCTGATCGACCGCGACGACACGCTGCGCCGGATGCTGCCGGGGCGGACCGCGCCCGACGTGCCACCGCAGCATGAGAGCGCACTGCCCGCCGTCGCGGCGTCCGCGATCTATGCGGTGGCCATCGGGATCGGGGTTTTCCTGGGGCTCTCCGGCGGCCAGACCGGGGCGGTGCCCGCCCCCGCGGCGCTGGCCGCGAAACCCACCGGCTGGGTCGTGCAGGAGGGCACGCTGGAGATCACCGCGCTGCAGCTCGGCAGTGGCGTCACTGGCCAGTTCGCCGACTGGCAGGCGGCTATCGATTATGACCCGGAGGCCGAAGGGCCGGTCGTGGGCTCGGTCGAGGTGGATATTGCCGTGGCATCGCTGACGCTGGGCAGCGTGACCGAACAGGCGCTGAACGCGGAGTTTCTGGATGCGGCTGAATACCCGGTGGCGGTCTTTGCCGCCGAGCTCACCCGGACCGACACGGCAGGCGCCTATGAGGCGGTGGGCACGCTGAGCCTCCGCGGGGTCGAGGTGCCGACGGTGCTGCCCTTCACGCTGACGGTCGAGGGCGACGAGGCGCAGGCCCAGGGCGAGTTGGTGCTGGACCGCCGCGAATTCGGCGTGGGCACGGCGAGCTATGCCGACGAATCGAGCGTGGGCTTCCCGGTGACCGTCACCGTGTCGCTGACCGCCACCCGCGCGGCGGAGTAGGGCGCTAGCCCGCCGGTCTGCCGCGCAGCAGCGCCGCAAGCCCGTTGGTCAGCACGAAAACCAGCGCCGCTGCGCAGACGATCGTGGGGCCGGTGGGCGTGTCGGCGGCGAAGGAGAGCGCGATCCCGCCCAGAACGGATGCTGCGGCAAGCCCGATCGCGATGGCGGCCATGCCTTCCGGCGTGCGTGCCATCGGCCGGGCGGCAGCGGCGGGGATGATCAGGAGCGCCGCGATCAGAAGAACGCCCACGACCTTAATCGCCAGCGCCACCACCAGCGCCAGCGCGACCGTCAGGATCAGCCGTTCGCGTTCGGGGCGGATGCCGCTGGCTTGGGCCAGTTCGGGCGAGAGCGTCGCGGTCAGAAGCGCCGACCAGCGCCAGGCGATCAGGGCGCTCACCGCCGCCGCGCCGAACCAGATCAGCAGCACGTCATTCCACCGGACCGCGAGGATATCGCCGAAGAGATAGGCCGAGAGATCGAGCCGCACGCCGGGCACGAAGGCGATGGCGACGATGCCGAAGGCCAGCGCGGAATGCGCCATCACGCCCAGGAGCGTATCGACCGCGATGCCCCGGCCGGCCAACCGGCTGACCGCGATCGCCATGGTCAGTGCGATCACCAGCGTGCCGGCCATGATCGGCACCGACAGCGCCAGCGAGAGCGCGATCCCCAGCATCGCGGCATGGGCGGTGGCATCGCCGAAATAGGCCATGCGCCGCCAGACCACGAAACAGCCCAGGGGCGCGGCGGCAAGCGCCACGCCGAGCCCGGCGAGGATGGCGCGGATCAGGAAGGCGTCGAGCATGGTCTTGATCTCATTCGGCGGCGGTACGGTCGAGCCTGTCATGGTCATGGCCGCGATGTTCGTGGCGGTAGAGCGCCAGCGCGCCCTGCGTCCCCGAGCCGAAGAGCGCCCGATAGGCGGGGGCGGCGGAAACGGTTTCGGGCGAGCCTTCACAGCAGACATGGCGGTTGATGCAGACCACCCGGTCCGACGCGCTCATCACCACATGAAGTTCGTGACTGACCATCAGAACCGCGCAGCCGAGCTCGTCGCGGACCTGTTCGATCTGGCGGTAGAAGGCGGCGGAGCCCGGCTGGTCGAGGCCCTGGGTCGCCTCATCGAGGATCAGCAGGTCCGGATCGCCGAGCAGCGCGCGGGCGAGCAGTACGCGCTGGAACTGGCCGCCGGAGAGCGCCGCCATCTGGCGGTGGCTCAGATCCGGCACGCCCGCGGCGTCGAGCGCCGCCAGGATTTGCGCGCGCGGCACCGAATGGGGCAGGCAGAGAAACCGCGCCACCGTGATCGGCAGCGTGGGGTCGATCTGGAGCCGCTGGGGAACATAGCCGATGCGCAGGCCGGGGGCGCGGTGGATCTCGCCGCCGCTGAGCGGCACCGCGCCGATGAGCGCGCGCAGCAGGGTCGATTTTCCCGAGCCGTTCGGCCCGACGATGGTCACGATCTCACCCCGGTCGATATGGAAATCGACATTCTGCAGCGCCTCGATTCCGCCATAGCGGACGGTGAGCCCCTGGCTCTCGATCAGGCTCATGCGGGGCCCGCAGCTCCGGCGCAGCGCGGGCATGTGCCCTCGGCCTCGATCACGGTGCGGTCGATGGCAAACCCGCTGGCCTTGGCGGCGCGTCCAAGCGCGCCCGCCGCCGGGTTGGTCGCGGTCTCTGCCACGGCGCCGCAATCGGAACAGATCAGGATGACCGGGTGATGGGTTTTGCCCGGCAGCCCGCAGGCGATGAAGGCGTTGAGCTTTTCGACCCGGTGCGCGAAGCCGTTGGTGACGAGAAACTCCAGCGCGCGGTAGGCGACAGGCGGCTGCTTGCCGAGCCCCTCGGCGCTCAGGCGGTCGAGGATTTCGTAGGCGCCAAGTGCGCGGTGCTCCCCCAGCAGATACTCCAGCACGCGCCGTCGCACCCGCGTCAGCTGCAGCCCGCGTTCCGCGCAGACGCGTTCGGCCGCGGCGAGCCCGTCGGTGATGCAGGCGGCGTGATCGTGGCGTTCGAAGCCTTGTGCACTCATGATGACGTCTGGCGCTGGCGCATGGAAGCGGGCTCCTCTGATCCGATCTTGCGATGATATATCATACCCTGTAGGTGTCCATGGTCGACGTTACACGATAACAGGTGGGGTTATGGGGCGGACGAAATCCATTCGAGCAATCACGTGTCTTGGACTGGCGCTGGCGGGTACAGCGACGGCTGTCCGGGCCGAGGTGCCGCAGGTCGCGGTCGATATTGCGCCCTTGCACGGGCTGGTGGCCAAGGTGATGGGCGATCTGGGGAGCCCGGCGCTGATCCTGCCGCCGGGTGCCTCTCCCCATGGCTATGCGCTGCGCCCGAGCGAGGCACGCGCGCTCCATAATGCGGACATGGTCTTCTGGATCTCGGAGGGTCTGACGCCCTGGCTTGCGCGGTCGCTGGAGTCGCAATCCGAAAACCAGGCGATGACCCCGATGATGGAGCGTGACGGGACCGTGACCCACGGGTTCCGGGAGGTCGCGATCTTCGGGGATGGCGATGGCGGCCACGATCATGATCACGGCGATCACGGTCACGACGAAGCCCATGCGGGTGATCACGGGCATGAGGATGCGCATGGTCACGCGGATGATCATGGCCACGGGGACGCGCATGGCCATGAGGCGGCCCATGCCGGCGACACCAATGGACATGAGGATGAGCACGCGCACGAGGATGAGCACGCGCACGAGGACGAGCATGCACACGGTGATGAACACGCGCATAAGGACGATCATGGGCATGAGGCGGCCGCCCATGCGGACGAACACGCCCATGAAGAGCATGCCCATGAGGACGAGCACGCGCACGAGGAACATGCAGACGCACATGCCCATGGTGACGATCACGGGCATGAGGAGGCCCATGGGCACAAGGAGGCGGATGCCCACGGACATGATCACGATCATGCCCATGGCGATGGCGCGGACCCCCATGGCTGGCTCGATCCGCAAAACGCGAGCCTCTGGCTGGGCATGATCGCCGAAGACCTGGCCGCGGCGGACCCCGACAATGCCGACACCTATCGCGCGAATGCGGCAGCGGGTCAGGCGGAGATCGCGGCCGCGACGGCGCAGGTCCAGGAGGCGCTGAGCGGGGCGGGCGATGTCGAGTTCGTCGTCTTCCACGATGCCTATCAGTATTTCGAGAACCGGTTCGGGCTCGCGCCGCTCGGGGCGATCAGCCTCGGGGACGCGTCGAGCCTCGGCCCGGCGCATCTGCAGAAACTGCGCGCCGAGGTGGCCGAGCATGGCACGGTCTGCATTTTCGCCGAGCCGCAGTTCAACCCGGCACTGGCCGCGACCGTCGCCGAAGGCAGTGGCGGAACGGTCGCCGTGATCGACCCGCTGGGGCAGGGGATCGAGCCGGGGCCGGACTTCTACCCCGCGTTCCTTGTCTCACTTGGTCAGGCCATCGCGGGTTGCGTGGAGGCGTCCTGACGCAGCCCGGCCGTTATCTAGGGGCGATCGCCGTCAGAGCCCGAGCCTGGCGGCGACGATTTCGTTGACGGCCTTCGGATTGGCCTTTCCGCCCGTGGCCTTCATCACCTGACCGACGAACCAGCCCGCGAGCTTCGGGTTCTGCTTGGCCTTTTCCACCTGGGCGGGATTGTCGGCGATCACCTTGTCCACGGCGGCCTCGATCGCGCCGGTATCGGTGACCTGGCGCATGCCGCG
>JBCDBB010000133.1:0-10833 GCA_039184415.1 Pseudomonadota bacterium | reverse complement strand
CTCAAGGGGCTCGGCACATCCCGGCGCCGTGTCGAGGATATCCGCTTCACCCAGGGCAAGGGGAACTATGTCGACGACATCAAGCTCGACGGCATGCTCTTCGGCGATTTCGTGCGCTCGCCCTACGCCCATGCGCGGGTGAAATCGGTCAATATCGACGCCGCGATGGCCCTGCCCGGCGTGATCGCCGTGTTGCTCGCAAAGGACCTGGAGCCGCTCTCGCTCCACTGGATGCCGACGCTTGCGGGCGACAAACAGATGGTGCTGGCCGACGGCAAGGTGCTGTTCCAGGGCCAGGAGGTCGCCTTCGTGGTGGCCGAGGACCGCTACATCGCCGCCGATGCCGTGGAACTCGTCGAGGTCGAGTACGAGGAGCTTCCCGTCATCACCGACCCGTTCAAGGCGCTGGAGCCCGATGCGGTGACGCTCCGCGAGGACATCGCCGGACAGACCGAAGGCGCCCATGGGCCCCGCCGCCATGACAACCACATCTTCCTCTGGGAAGAGGGCGACAAGGAGGCGACTGAGCAGGTGCTGTCGGAGGCCGAGGTCGTCGCCGAAGAGATGGTCTATTACCACCGCGTGCATCCCTGCCCGCTGGAGACCTGCGGCTGCGTCGCAGATATGGACAAGATCAACGGCAAGCTGACGCTCCACGGCACGTTCCAGGCGCCCCATGTGGTGCGCACCGTCGCCTCGCTGCTGTCCGGCATCGAGGAACATAATATCCGGGTGATCAGCCCCGATATCGGCGGCGGGTTCGGCAACAAGGTCGGGGTCTATCCCGGCTATGTCTGTTCCATCGTGGCCTCCATCGTCACCGGACGCCCGGTGAAATGGGTCGAAGACCGGATGGACAACCTGATGGCAACGGCCTTCGCCCGCGACTACTGGATGAAGGGCAAGATCAGCGCCACGAAAGACGGCAAGATCACCGGGCTGCACTGCCATGTGACCGCCGATCATGGCGCGTTCGACGCCTGTGCCGACCCGACGAAGTTTCCCGCCGGCTTCTTTCATATCTGCACCGGCAGCTACGATATCCCGGTGGCCTATGTCGGCGTCGACGGCGTCTACACCAACAAGGCGCCCGGCGGCGTGGCCTATCGCTGCTCCTTCCGCGTGACCGAGGCCGCCTATCTGATCGAACGGATGATCGAGGTGCTCGCCATCGAGCTTGGCATGGACGCAGCCGAGCTTCGCGCCAAGAACTTCATCCGTGCCGACCAGTTCCCCTACCAGTCCGCTCTGGGCTGGGAGTATGACAGCGGCGACTATCACACCGCCTGGGACAAGGCCCTGGAGGCGGTCGACTACAAGGGACTTCGGGCGGAACAGGCCGCCAACCTTGAGGCGTTCAAGCGCGGCGAGACGCGAAAGCTCATGGGGATCGGGCTCACGCACTTCACCGAGATCGTCGGCGCGGGGCCCGTCAAGAACTGCGACATCCTAGGGATGGGCATGTTCGACAGTTGCGAGATCCGCATCCACCCGACGGGCTCGGCCATCGCGCGGCTCGGCACGATCAGCCAGGGCCAGGGCCACGCCACGACCTTTGCCCAGATCCTGGCGTCCGAGACCGGCATTCCGGCAGACTCGATCACCATTGAGGAAGGCGACACCGACACCGCACCCTATGGCCTGGGCACCTACGGCTCGCGCTCGACCCCGGTGGCCGGTGCGGCCACGGCCATGGCGGGCCGCAAGATCCGCGCCAAGGCCCAGATGATCGCGGCCTACCTGCTGGAGGTCCATGACGGCGATGTCGAATGGGATGTCGACCGGTTCGTGGTCAAGGGCGCGCCCGAGCGCTTCAAGACCATGAAGGAAATCGCCTACGCCGCCTATCACCAGCCGATCCCCGGGGTCGAGCCGGGCCTGGAGGCGGTCAGCTACTACGATCCGCCCAACATGACCTACCCGTTCGGGGCCTATATCTGCGTGATGGACGTGGATGTGGACACCGGTGAATGCGATGTCCGGCGCTTCTACGCGCTCGACGATTGCGGCACCCGGATCAACCCGATGATCATCGAGGGGCAGGTCCATGGCGGTCTGACCGAGGCGCTGGCCCTCGCGATGGGCCAGGAGATCGCCTATGACGAGATCGGCAACGTCAAAACCGGCACGCTGATGGACTTCTTCCTGCCCACGGCCTGGGAGACGCCCAACTACGAAACCGACTATACCGAGACGCCCTCGCCCCATCATCCGATCGGCGCCAAGGGCGTGGGCGAAAGCCCCAATGTCGGGGGCGTACCTGCCTTTTCCAACGCGGTAATGGACGCCTTCCGGCCCTTCGGTCTGCGCCACGCCCACATGCCCCACGACCATTGGCGGGTGTGGAAGATCGCCCGCGATCTTGGGCTGCACAGCTGAGTGCGACTGCCGTCCGGCTTGGGCCGGGCGGCAGGCTTCGACCACGGGACCCTTGTCATGAGCTACCAGACCCTCAAGGCCGAAATGCAGACCCACGGCTATGTCGCCTCCGACGACCTCGCCATGGCCGTGCATCTCGCGCTCACGCTTGATCGGCCGCTGCTGCTCGAAGGCGCCGCCGGCGTCGGCAAGACCGAGGTCGCGCGCGTCCTTGCCGCGGTGAAAGAGACTGAGCTCATCCGGCTGCAATGCTATGAGGGGCTAGATGCGTCCCACGCAATCTACGAATGGAACTACCAGCGCCAGCTTCTGGCGATCCAGGCCGCGGGCGACACTGCCGCGGAGGTCGAGAAACGGATCTTTTCCGAGGAGTATCTGCTCGAACGCCCGCTTCTTGCCGCCATCCTGCGTCCGTCGCCCCCGGTGCTGCTGATCGACGAGATCGACCGGGCCGATGAGGAGTTCGAGGCCTACCTGCTTGAAATTCTGTCCGATTTCGCGATCACGATCCCTGAGCTGGGAACCATTAAGGCGACCAGCAAACCCCATGTGATCCTGACCGCCAACGGCACACGCGAGCTATCTGACGCGCTTCGCCGCCGCTGCCTCTATGCCCATGTCGACTATCCCGACCGCGCCGCGGAGCTCGCGATCCTCGCCGCCCGTCACCCGGGCCTCGACGCGAAGCTTATGGGCCAGATCGTCAGCTTCGTGCAGGACCTGCGCCGCGAGGGGCTGGAAAAGCCCCCCGGCGTGGCAGAGACACTGGATTTCGCGGCCGCCCTCGCCGGGCTCGGCATCGCAGATCTGACCGAGGACCCCGCCACCCTGCAGGCCAGCCTCGTCACCCTGCTCAAGACAGCGCAGGACCGCGCCGCCGTGCCCCTTGAGGTGACCGAACGCCTGGCGGGCCGCGCGGCATGAGCGCGATCACCAAATTCGCCACCCGCGACGCGGGCGTTTCTGCCCGGGTCAGCGGCTTCATGGCCCATCTGCGCGACAACGGCCTCCGGCTGGGCGTCGCCGAAACCGGCACCGCGCTGGAGGCCATGTCCCAGATCGAGCCTGCCGATATCGCGCAGACACGCGCGGCACTCCGCGCCGTCTGCACCGGCAGCGCGGACGAGGCCGGCCGCTTCGACGAACTCTTCGACGGATACTGGCGCAATGGCGGACGCGTGCGCAGCCGCCCCTCCACCGCCGTGCCGAGCAGTTCTCAGCGCAGCACGGCGCGCAGCGGCGCGGCCCGCGACGGTGGCGAAGGGGACGGGACCGCCGATGCCCCCGATGGAGGAGAGGGCGAGACCAGCACCGCCACCGGCACCGGGCGGCTGGTCGCCTGCACCACGCCCAACGCGATGCGGCGTGATCTGCGCGAGCTGGTCACGCCTGAAGCCATCGCCGAGGCACAGGCTGTCGCCGAGCGTCTGGGCGCGGCCTTGCGCGACCGCCGCTCGCGCCGCCGCCGGGCGGCCCGGCGTGGCAGCCAGATCGATTTCCGCCGCACCGTCCGCCGGGCCATCGCGCGGGGCGGCGCGCCGCTGGATCTGCCCCGCCGCACCCGGCCCGACCGCAGCGTCCGGATCACCGCGATCTGTGATGTCTCCGGCTCGATGGCGATCTATGCGCGCGTCTTCCTGAGCTTCCTCGCCGGGCTGATGCGCGGCGATCCCAAATCCGACGCCTTCCTGATGCACACGCGCCTCGTGCCGATCAGCGAGGCCCTGCGCGACCCTGATCCGCTGAAATCCGTCGCGCGGCTCAGTCTGATGGCCGAAGGCTTCGGCGGCGGCTCGAAGCTCGGCGACAGCCTCACGCAGTTCGCAGCCACCCATGCGCGGCGCTGCATCACCGGCCGCAGCGTCGTGGTGATCCTGTCGGACGGCTACGACACCGGCCCTGCAGAGCGGCTCGGCACGGCGCTCGCCGCGATCCGGCGTCGCGGCGCGCGCATCATCTGGCTCAACCCGCTCAAGGGCTGGCGCGACTATGCACCGGTCGCCGGCGGCATGGCCGCAGCCCTGCCCCAGTGCGATCTTTTCGCTCCGGCGGCAACGCTGGCGGACCTCGCTGCCCTGGAAACGGAGCTTGCCCGCCTATGACCATGCCGGTTGCCGTCGAGCCCCCCCTGACCGCCAGCCTGCGTCTGCAGCGCGACGACACGCCCCACGCCATGGCGCTCGTCACACGGGTTCAGGGCGCCACCGCAGCGCATCCCGGGGCGCGCGCGGTGATCGGAGCGGACGGCACCGTGATCAGCGGCTTTCTGGGGGGCGGATGCGTGACAGGCGCGGTGCGCCGTGCCGCCGCCGAAGCGCTGCGCACGGGCCGGCCCGTGATGGTCGCCTTGCGCCCCGCCGTGGCTCTGGACGCCGCCGGCGTCACGGCGGGCGAGACGCGGGACGGCTGGCTCTATGCACGCAATGGCTGCCCCAGCGAGGGACATGTGGATGTCTTCGTCGAACCGGTTCTGCCGGAGCCCGCCCTGGTCGTACTCGGCGACGGACCCGTCGCCGGGGCACTGATGCGGCTGGCGACAGCCATGGATGCGCGCATCGCCCAGACGGCGCCCGGCCAGCCCGGCTGCGACGGGTTCGACTGGACCAGCGCCCTCCGGTCCATGACCCGGCGCGAAGCTGTGGTCGTGGCCACCCAAGGCAGCGGCGACCGGGATGCCCTCCGCGCGGCACTGGAAAGCCAGGCCGGCTATGTTGGCCTCATTGCCAGCAGCCGCAAAGCGGAAAAACTCCGCGAGCGTCTGGCCGGCGAGGGTGTCCCGTCCGACGCGCTCGACCGCATCCGCGCACCTGCCGGGCTCGATATCGGGGCCAGATCCCCCGAAGAGATCGCGCTGTCGATCCTCGCCGAGCTGACCGCCCTGCGCCGCGGACGGCCGTCGCAGTGAGCCCCCAAAACGCCCGAAGACGGAGGTTTTCATGACCCTGATTGCAACCCTGCGCCGCTGGCGCCGCAGGATATCGCCCACTGATGATCAGATCGCGCTGCTCGCGCGGATCAAGATGCCCTGCTGCTGAGGAGTACCCACATGGAACTGAAAGAAGAGATCACCATCCCTGCCCCGCGTGACGAGGTCTATGCCGCGCTGAACGACACCGACGTGCTGAAGGCGTGCATTCCGGGCTGTGAGGAACTCGACCGCGTGTCGGACACTGAGCTTGAGGCCAAGGTGGTGCTCAAGGTCGGACCCGTGAAGGCGCGGTTTTCGGGCAAGGTCACGCTCGACCCCACGGGTGCGCCGGAAACCTTTTCGCTCCAGGGCGAGGGCAACGGGGGCGCGGCGGGCTTTGCCAAGGGCGGCGCGACGGTCACCCTGACCGAGACCGAGGAAGGCACGCTCCTGGCCTATGAGGCCAAGGCGGATATCGGCGGCAAGCTCGCGCAGCTCGGCTCGCGTCTGGTCCAAAGCACGGCCAAGAAGCTCGCCGCCAAATTCTTCGTCAAATTCGCCGAAACGGTCACCGCGGACCAGGAGGTGGCCTGACCCATGTCTGCCGCGGGCTGGAGCGAGGATGCCGCCGAGATCCTGGGCCATGTGCTGGAGCGTCACCGCGCCGGCGCGGCCTGCGGTCTGGTTGCGGTCACCGCAACCACGGGCGGGGCCTTACGGGCGCCGGGTGCCCTGGCTGCGATCGGTGTGGATGGCGGGATGGCGGGCTATATCTCCAACGGCTGCGTCGATGGCGATATCGTCGCTCAGATGCTGTCGGCGATGGAGGCCAGCGCCCCGCGCGTGATCCGCTACGGCGCCGGGTCGCCATGGCAAGACATTCGCCTGCCCTGTGGCGGTGCCGTCGAACTGGCGCTGATCCCTGCGCCGCGCCGCGCGCCACTCACCGCTCTGGTCCGTGCGCTTGAGGGTCGCCAGAGGCCGCTGATGGATCTGTCGGCGATTTCCGGGACGGATCTTGCCGATGCGACCGCATGCCGTTTCACCCTGCGGCCACGACCGGCGCTCAGGCTTGCGGGCCGCGGGGCTGCCCTGGGGGCGATGGCGCGCACCGGGGTCGCGGCGGGCTTTGCGGTCTCGGTTGCCAGCCCGGACCCGGCGGATCTCGCGGCGCTGCGGCCGCTTGCGCTGACCGGTTCCCATCACCTCGAACTGCCCGGCGACCTGCCACCGGTCACGGACGATTCCGACACGGCGGTCGTCTTGCTGTTTCACGACCATGAATGGGAACCGGCCCTCCTGCGACAGGCGCTGGAGGGCCCGGCCCCCTTCATCGGCGCCATGGGCAGCCGACGCACCCATGCTGCACGCCTTCAGGCGCTGCGTGCCGGCGGCGTCGACGAGACGGATTTGGACCGCATCACCGGCCCCCTTGGACTCGTTCCCTCGCTGCACGAGGCGAACCTCATCGCCGTCTCGGCTCTGGCCCAGGTCACCGAGCACTTGCGCCGGCCCGCCCCCGCCAGCGGGCTTCACCGCGCAGCTTGAGGGTCCTTGGCAGGCGCCGTGCGCCGACGCGGCGCCGGGCCGCCTGAGTGTGGACGCGCCGCATCGCCGGGCCTGCGCGGCAAAACACGCGTTTGAGGCTCCTGCGCCGACCGTGCTAAGCGGGCGCGCGCAACCGATACGAGTGCTCTGTGAAACTCAACCCCTTCGCCCATAACCGCGGTCCGCTCTTCACTGCGGACGACAAGCGGGCAATCGTCTGGTTCTTCTTCAGCTACCTCTGGCCCAAAGCGAGGTGGCTGGGTGTGATCGTCGTTCTGGTTGCGCTGCAGGGTCTGGTCTACCGGCAGTTTCTCTATCTGACCGAAAACGGCCTGCGTGTGATCTTCGAAAAAGGCTCCTTTACGCAGCTTTACCTGATCTGCGCGGCAGTCTTCGGCCTGTTCCTGTTCCGTGCCGCAACCGGATATGTCACGCCGCGCCTGTCGGCCTGGGTGGCGGGCGACGCGATCTTCAACATGCGCCGCGATCTGATCAGCCGGCTTTTGAGCCTCGATCTGGTCTATTATGAGCGCACCGGGGCCGGAGACATCATCCTGCGGCTGGTGCAGCAGCCCGAAGGGCTCGGGCAGTTCGTCGGGCAAGGCACCGTGAATGCGCTCCGCGACGTCCTGACCGTGATCATCATCGCGGGATATCTGATCTCGCAACAGCCTTGGCTTTTCCTCTTTGCGTTGGGGACCGCCCCCGCGATCCTTTGGGCCATCTCGTTGATTTCCGACAGGATCAAAAGGATCCAGCGCGAGGCTGAAAACGCCCTCGGCGCCTATATGAACGGCATCGAAGAAGTCGCCAACGGCATGCGTACCGTCAAGATCGCCGGTCAGGAACCCGCAGAAAGGGACCGGCTCGTCTCGGCGTCCGACGGGATCAAATGGCTCATGATCCGAATTCAGAGCGCTCAGGCGCTGATGATGCCCACCGTCGATATCGCCGCGGCGTTCGCCTACATGCTCGTCATCGGCGCCGGTGGCTACCTCGTCATCAGCCCGGAGCACGACCTCGACGGCGCCGGGCTCGTGACCTTCCTGCTTGGCCTTGTCCTGCTCTTCGACCCGGCGCGGCGCGCGGCGCATTTCTTCGTCACGATGCAGGCGCAGCTGATCATCCTGCGCATGATTCACACCATTTTCGATATGGAGCCGCGAATCCGCGATGCGCCCGATGCGGTCGATGTCGCCGATCCCAAGGCCGACATCACGTTCGAAGACGTTCGTTTCGCCTATTCCGAGGATCAGCCGCTCTTCAGCGATCTGAACCTGACGATGAAGGGCGGGAAAACCACGGCCATCGTGGGCTCCACGGGGTCGGGCAAGACCACGATCCTGTCCCTGCTGGCGCGGCTTTACGATGTCGAGGACGGTCGGATCCTTTATGGCGACACCGATATCCGCAAACTCAAGCTCACCGATCTGCGCCATCAGTTCTCGGTCGTCGCCCAGGATATCGTGGTCTTCAACAAGTCGATCTGGGAAAACATTCACTACATCCGGCCCGAAGCGACCGAGGAAGAGGTGTGGGAGGCCGCCGAGGCGGCCGAAATCGCCGATCTGATGCGCGAGCGCAAAGGTGCGCCCGTCGGGCCAAAGGGCGCCCAGCTGTCCGGCGGGCAGAAGCAGCGGATCGCCATCGCCCGGGCCTTCCTGCGGGCCGCACCTGTCGTCATCCTCGACGAGGCGACCTCCGCGCTCGACCAGAAAACCGAAGCCCGCGTGATGCGCGCCCTCGACCGGCTGGCCGAGGGACGCACCACGATCATGGTCAGCCATCGCATGTCGTCTGTTATGGGCGCAGACCGGATCTATGTGCTGGAGAGCGGCAAGCTGGTCGAGGACGGCACTCATGAGGAACTGATGGCGCGCGGCCAGCTCTACGCCACGATGTTCGAGGCGCAGCGCTCGGGCTATGACTGAGACGCTTGCGCGCTGCATGATTTGACAGCGCCGCACCAAGCCACGACATAGGCGGAGAGGAGGATCGCCCGATGCCCGATGGCCCCGCTCAGACCCAGACCCCGCCCGCAAGGGACACGCGCCCGCAGTTCGACTGGACCGACCCGCTCGGGCTCACCGCACAATTGACCGAGGAAGAGCGCCTGCTGGCCGAGGCCG
Source organism: Pseudomonadota bacterium (assembly GCA_039184415.1). Classification (GTDB taxonomy): domain Bacteria; phylum Pseudomonadota; class Alphaproteobacteria; order Rhodobacterales; family Rhodobacteraceae; genus JANSYP01. The sequence continues at coordinate 1,869 of JBCDBB010000133.1, read as the reverse complement.
CAGCGCAGTTCGCCAAGGCGAAACTCGCCCCGCGGATCACGGATGCCTATCTGAACGAAACCGTGGCGCCCGAGATTTTCGCCGAGATGGGCGAGATGGGCCTGCTGGGCGTGACCATTCCCGAGGCCCATGGCGGGCTTGGCGCCGGCTATGTCGCCTACGGGCTCGTCGCGCGCGAGATCGAGCGGATCGACAGCGGTTACCGCTCGATGATGTCGGTGCAATCCTCTCTGGTGATGTACCCGATCTTTGCATTCGGCAGCGAAAGACAGCGCGACCGCTATCTGCCCGAGCTTGCCAGCGGCCGCTCCATCGGCTGTTTCGGGCTCACAGAGGCCGAGGCCGGCAGCGACCCTGCGGGCATGCGCACACGGGCCGAAAAGACCGCGAACGGCTACCGGCTCACCGGATCCAAGATGTGGATCTCCAATGCGCCCATCGCCGATGTCTTCGTCATCTGGGCCAAGTCCGATGCCCATGGTGGGGCGATCCGCGGCTTTGTGCTGGAGCGCGGCACCCCCGGGCTCACCGCGCCCAAGATCGACGGCAAGCTCAGCTTGCGCGCCTCGGTGACCGGCGAGATCGTCATGGACGGTGTCGAGGTCGGTGACGACGCGCTCCTGCCCGGCGTCGAGGGGCTGAAGGGCCCGTTTTCCTGCCTCAACCGTGCCCGCTACGGCATCGCCTGGGGCGTCATGGGCGCCGCCGAGGATTGCTGGCACCGCGCGCGCAGCTACGGGCTGGAACGGCGCCAGTTCGACCGTCCCCTCGCCCAGACCCAGCTCTTTCAGAAAAAGCTCGCCGACATGCAGACCGACATCGCGCTCGGCCTCCAGGGCGCATTGCAGACCGGCCGGATGCTGGAGGCCGACACCGCCGCGCCCGAGACCATCAGCCTGATCAAGCGCAATAACTGCGGCCGCGCGCTGGAGATCGCCCGAATGGCGCGCGACATGCATGGCGGCAACGGGATCATGGCCGAATATCATGTGATGCGCCACGCCCAGAATCTGGAGACCGTGAACACCTATGAGGGCACGCACGACATCCACGCCCTGATCCTGGGGCGCGCCCAAACCGGTCTGCAGGCCTTTTTCTGAGCGCCGGCCCCCGTCTCCAACCACATCTCACAAGGGGCGCTCCCATGTCCGGAAACGTCATTGTCGCGCTCGTACTGATCGCCATCGGCGGTGCCGCGATCGCCATACAGGCACCGATCAACGCACGCCTCGCGCAGGCCGCGGGCAGCCCGATCCTCGCCGCCGCAGTTTCTTTCGGCGTGGGGTTCCTGGTGCTCGGCGCGCTGTCGCTCGCCCGCGATGGCGTGCCCGTGCCACAGGCCTTCGCCGGCCTGCCCTGGTGGGTCTGGACCGGCGGGGCGCTCGGCGCGATCTACGTCGCCGCGGCGGCCTGGAGCGTGTCGCAGATCGGCGTGGTGACCCTTGTCGTGGCGCTGATCCTCGGCCAGATGGGCGCCGCGCTCGTGCTTGATGCCGTCGGCGCCTTCGGGCTCACGGTGCGCGAGATCACCTGGACCCGCCTCCTCGCCGTCGCCTTCGTGATCGCCGGGCTGGTGCTTTCACGGCTCTGACGCTTGTACCGCGCGGGCGCCCGTGCGACCGTTTCGGCAGCCCTCGGCCCAGAGGAGGCGCGACACCCGTGAAACAGGCCCATGAAACAGGATAGCCATATCGCTGCCGGTGAGGCACTGCGCAATCCGATCGCGCCCTTCGACCCGGACCGCATCGCGGCGCTTCAGGCCAACACTTCGGCGATCGAGCGGCGCGCCGCCACTCTGCCCGGACGGCGCAGCGTCAAGGGCGCCGCCCAGGCGGCCTGGCTCCTGCGCGCGATCACCATGATCGACCT
>JBCDBB010000132.1:0-10873 GCA_039184415.1 Pseudomonadota bacterium | reverse complement strand
CGCTGGGCCCGCGAGGGGGCGGCCGATGAGCTGGACCTCGACGGCACGATCCGCTCGACCGCCAATAACGGCTGGCTCGACGTGAAACTCCGCCCCGAGCGGCACAACGCCGTGAAGGTGCTGATGCTCTTCGACGTGGGCGGCTCGATGGATCCGTTCATCAAGATCGTCGAAGAGCTCTTCTCCGCCGCCCGGGCCGAGTTCAAGCATCTGGAATATTACTATTTCCACAACTGCCTCTACGAGGGCGTCTGGCGCGACAACCGCCGCCGCTGGGACCGCCAGATCCCGACCTGGGACGTGCTCCATACCTACGGGGCCGACTATAAATGCATCTTCGTCGGCGACGCCGCGATGAGCCCCTACGAGATCCTCTATCCCGGCGGCGCCAACGAACACTGGAACGAGGAGACCGGCGAAACCTGGCTGCGTCGCGCCCGCGAACAATGGCCCGCCAATCTCTGGATCAACCCGGTGCCCGAAAACCACTGGGGCTACACCCAGTCGACCCGCATGATCTTCGACCTCTTCGAGGGCCAGATGGTGCCCATGACGCTCGACGGCATTTCACGGGGCATGAAGGCGCTGACGGGCGCCCGGGGCATGACATGAGCGCATCGCCCAGGAAGATCGTCGAAAGCTGGGTGGAGGCCTTCAACCGCGCCGATATCGACGCGCTCGCTGCGCTCTACCACGAGGATGCCGTGAACCATCAGGTGGCCTACGCCCCGGTGACGGGACGTGCCGCGATCAAGGAATTCTTCGAAACCGAATTCGCGCGTGCCGACATGGAATGCCGTATTGAAAACCTCTTCCAGGACGGAGACTGGGCAATTCTGGAATGGTCCGACCCGAACGGCCTTCGCGGGTGCGGGTTTTTCAGGACAGCCAACGGCCGGATTGCGTTTCAGCGCGGGTATTTCGACAGGCTCAGTTTCTTGGAAGCCCAGGGCCTCCCGATCGACAGCGCGCCGAGCTAGCGCAAAATCCCGCGCGACATCGCCATGTGCCGAAATCCGCGACGGCATGCACGCCGCACCCGACAGCTTGTGCGAGACGATCAGAACTGCCCTCACCGTGCCTGATCCGCAGCCGCTTTCCCGGCCCCATCGATAGGCCCAAGGTCTCGCCTGTGGTAGGATCATTGTAAAATACAAGGCGACGGGAGCGCTTCCATGGCAGACGATACCGTCACGGTCCTGGTCGGCACGACCAAGGGCGTCTTCCTCATCAACGGCGGCGCCGACCGCTCCGGCTGGACGGTCCGCGGCCCCTTCTGCGACGGCTGGCCGATCAACCATGTCATCGGCGACCCGGCGACCGGCACGCTCTGGGCCGGCGGCGGCGGGCAATGGGAGGGCGCGGGCGTCTGGCGCTCCTCCGATGGCGGCGCGAGCTGGCAGGTGACCCGGCTCACGACGGGTCAGCGCGACGAATGGGCCGCCAACGACCCCGATTTCGCCGAGATGATCGGCTGGACCGACGCGCCCCTGCCCTTCGCCGATCTCTTCGCCCAGATCTGGTCGCTCCATTTCGCCCATGGCACGCTCTATGCCGGCACGAAACCCGCGGGGCTCTTGGTCAGCTACGACCAGGGCGCGCGCTGGACCGAGATCGAGAGCCTGCGCAACCACCCCTCCTCCGACAGCTGGAACCCTGGCGCCGCGGGGCTGGTGCTCCACACGATCGACTCGGACCCCGCCGATCCCGGCAAGCTCTGGGTCGGCATCTCCGCCGCGGGGGTCTTTGCGACCGAGGATGGCGGCGCCAGCTGGGAGCGGAGGAACCGGCTCTCCAACGCCGCCGCCTGCGAGGGGCACGACCATCCCGCGGCCCCCAGCGGCGGCGAGACCGGGCACTGCGTCCATAACATGATGCGCGCGCCGGGGAGCGAGGATCTGCTCTACCAGCAGAACCACCATGGCGTCTGGCGCTCCGCCGACGGCGGGCGGAGCTGGGACGACATCAATGACGGGCTGCCCTCCACCTTCGGCTTTCCGATCCGCGTCCATCCGCGCGAGCCGAACACGATCTGGGTCCTGCCGCTCAACAGCGACAGCGCCGGCCGCTACCCGCCCGATGCGGCGGCGGCGGTCTGGCGCTCGCGCGACAGCGGGCAGAGCTGGCAGGCGCTGCGCGCGGGCCTGCCGCAGGAGGCCTGCTTCTTCACCGTGCTCCGCCAGGCCATGGCCGTTGATGCGCAAGAGCCGGTGGGCGTCTATTTCGGCACGAACAGCGGGTCGGTCTTCGCCAGCCTCGACGAGGGCGACAGCTGGACCGAAATCGCCCGCCACCTGCCGACGATCCTCGCCGTGGAGCTGCTCGACCCTGCGCCCGCAGGAGCCCTTGCGGGACGCACGGCAACGCTTTCGGCGTGAGCGCGACCGGCGACCCCTCCGGTCACCCGCCAGCGACGGCGCCTTCGGACAGGATCACCAGCGGCGAGGGCGCAGCGCCCGCCAGACAGGCGGCGAGCCCCGCCGCCCCCGACGGCGTCGTCGCGAAGCCCATCTCCCGCGCCGCCGCGACCGCGTCGGCGGCCTGCCCGTCGCTGACAGTCACATAGGCATCCGCGCGGGTCCGCAGGACCTCCAGCGCCAGCAGCGACGGTGTCTTGCAATCGAGCCGCCCCATCGTCGACACCGGCCCCGCAACGGTCCGCAGACCGCCCGCCGCCACGCTCTCCCCCAGGCAGGGGGCCGCATCGGGCTCCACCACGATCAGCTCGGGCTGCACCGCCCAGCTCGACCGGACCATATAGGCCATCGCCGCGGCCAGCCCCCCGACCCCGGCCTGCAGATAGACATGGCTGGGCCAGGCCCCCGCGCTCTCGAAGCTCTCGCGCAGTTCCTCGGCCAGCACCGTGTAGCCCTCCATCACCAGCCGGGGCGGCGTGCTGTAACCGGGCCAGGATCCGTCGGCCAGATGGACCGCGCCGGTCTCCTCGGCATCGGCGATGGCGGCCGCGACGCTCTTCTCATAGGTTTCGCCCGACCAGACCACCTCGGCCCCCTTGTCGCGCAGGCGGCGGGCAAAATCCTCCGCCACCGTCTCAGCCAGATAGATCCGGGCCCGAGCACCGAAGAGCCGCGCCCCCGCCGCGACCGACATGCCGTGATTGCCCGCGCTCGCGCAGACGAATGTCATCTCCCGCGCCACGCGCTTCACCTCCTCGCCGGTGAAGGCCTCCGCGGCGACCGCCCGCCCGGCGCGCGCCTCGATCAGCCGGGCGACGGCATAGACGCCGCCCAGCGCCTTGAAGGCGCCAAGCCCCATACGGTGGGTTTCGTCCTTGACCCAGATGGATCTTTCGCCGTGCCGGACGGCCCTCAGCGGGCTCGGCCGGTAGGCAGGACAGGCGCGCAACAGCGCGCGCGGGTGGCTTGCGTCCAGTGTGATCGCGGGCTCCATGAGCGCACTGTAACCGCCCGGGATGATGTTGTACGCTCGTCAATCGCAGAAATCCGGGAAATTTTCCCGTCCAAGCCACGGATCTGACCATGAGACTCGACTCCCATGACCGCGCGCTTCTTGCCCTGATGCAGCGCGACGCACGGTGCGGCCTGGCGGCGCTAGCCGCCGAAACCGGCCTCTCGCCGGCTTCGGTGCAACGGCGGCTCAAGGCCCTGCGCGACGGCCGCGCGATCACGGGCGAGGTCGCCATCGTCGACCCCAAGGCCGTCGGCATGCCCATGAGCTTCGTCGTCATGGTCGAGCTGGAGCGCGAGCGCCAGGACGAGCTCGACGCCTTCATCCGCCGCGCGCGGGCCGAGCCGATGGTCCAGCAATGCTACTATGTCACCGGCGAGGCCGACTTCTGCCTCATCTGCCTCGCCGCCGACATGGACGCGTTCGAAGCCCTGACCAAGCGGCTCTTCTTCGACACATCCTACGTCCGGCGTTTTCGCACGTCCGTCGTGATGGGCCGCAACAAGGTCGGGCTCGGCGTTCCGACCGACGCGCCCGCCCCCTGACGAGCGCCGCAAGGCAGACGCCCGGCCCTACGGCTCCGCGGCGGCCCGCCTGTGACGCAGTGCCTTGAGGATCGGCCAGGCGAGCACCAGAAGGGTTGCGATGGCGAGCGTGGCCGACAACGGCCGGGTCAGAAGCTCCGTCGCATCGCCCCGGCTGATCAGCAGGGCGCGGCGCACGCTCTGTTCCGCCATCGGGCCGAGGATCATGCCCAGAATGATCGGCGCGAGCGGCACATTCACCTTCTCCAGGAAATACCCCGCGATCCCTACCAGCAGCATCACCCACAGATCCACGGGACGGCCATTGATGACATAGACGCCGACCGACATCAGGATCAGGATGGAGGGCACCAGCAGGACGCCGGGCATGCGCTGGAACTGGGCAAAGACCCGCGTGGCAACGGCACCCCCCAGCAGGAAGATCAGAAGCGACGTGATCAGCATCTCCATCATGAACCCGCCGACGAGGACCGGGTTCTGGTGGAAGAGCTGCGGACCGGGCTGCAGCCCGTGGATCGTCAGCGCGCTGAGGACGAGGGCCGCGACGACATTGCCCGGAATACCCAGGGAGAGCGCCGGGATCATCGAGGCCGCATTGTCCGCGTTGTTGCCGCACTCCGCCGCCGCCACGCCCTGGGGGTTGCCCCTGCCGAAGCTCTCAGGCTCGTCCGACGCGTTCCTGGCGGCGTTGTAGCTCAGGAACGCGGCAATGTTTCCCCCGGCCCCCGGCAGAATGCCGACCCCGATCCCGATCCCCGATGAGCGCAGCCAGGTCGGAACGAGGCCGCGGATCTCCCCGGGTCGAAACGGCACATTCGTCAGGCGGAGCTGGGCCGCGGAGAGCCCCTTCAGGTCGCATTTCTCCGCCAGCTGCAGGACCGGCGGCAGGGCATAGAGACCGACGAGCACAACGATCAGATCCAGGCCCCCCAGAAGCCAAGTCTGATCGAAGGTGTAGCGCGCCTGCCCCGACAGGTTGTCGATGCCGATCGTGCCGACCAGCAGCCCCAGAACTGCCGCCAGGATCCCCTTGACCGGATCGGAGCCCACCATCACCCCCACCGACGCCATGCCGAAGACCGCGATCCAGAAATACTCCGCCGGCCCGAAGAAGAGCGTGACACGGGCCAGAAGGGGGCCGACGGTCATCAGGGCGATGGCGCTCGCGATACCGCCCACGGCAGAGGACCAGCAGGCGATCTTGAGCGCCTTGGCCGCCTCGCCCTTGTCGGCCATCGGAAAGCCGTCGAAGGTCGTCGCGATCGACGCGGGCGTGCCCGGAATGCGCAGCAGGATCGCCGGGATCGCGCCGCCATACATCGAACCGTTGTAGATCCCGGCGACCATCCCCAGCGCGACAAGCGGATCCATCGAGTATGTCAGCGGCAGCAGCAGCGCGATGGCCATGACGGGGTTGAGCCCGGGCAAGGCCCCGATGAAGACCCCCAGCAGCGTCGCGCCGATCATCGCCACAAGCGGCCAGAGCGTCAGAACACTGCCCAGGGCGGTGGTGTAGAATTCCATCGTCAGCCGCCTGCGCCGACCAGCGCCGGCAGCAGCTCCCGCGGCAGCGGTTTCTCCAGCAGGACTGTGAAGACGAGAAAGATGAGTCCCATGAAGATCACCGCAACGCTCAGCGCATAGCGGGCCCGCCGAAAGCCCAGGGCCATCGGCAGCGCCAGCATCAGCAGGAAGGAGGCGGTGTAGAAGCCCAGCGGCACGATCAGGGCCGTATAGACCGCGGCCGCAGCGACCGCCGTCACCCAGTGCGCGGGCGCATCGACGAGCGTCCGTTCAGAGGACGCGCCCGCCCGCACCGCCTGGAGGGCAACGAGCGCACCGAGACCCGTCAGGATAACGCTCAGCACCATGGGGTAGAGCCCGCTCGCCCCGCTGTAGGACGCGGCCATCCAGGCCGCCCCGATGCCCAGCCCCATGAAGATGAGACCGGTCACGATATCCTGACGCCGGTCCATCAGTTCGACAGGCCGAGGCTCTTGGAGACTTCCGCCAGACCGTCGAACTCCGCCTGCAGACGCGCGCCCAGATCCTGGCCTTTGACCACGTTGGGCACTTCGCCTTTGGTGGCGAGAAACTCGACATAGCCGGGATCGTTCACCGACGCCTCGATGACGTCCGCAAGCTTCGCGACGATGGCCGGATCCATGTCCTTCGGACCCAGGATGGCCCGCCACAAGAGCGTTTCCTTGTCTCCCATCCCCAGCGCGTCGAGGCCCGAGGCCCCCGGCAGCGCGGCGACATCGGCCGCGGAGGTCACGATCGGGCATGTCGCCTCTCCGCTTTCCACGTAAGGCAGCACGGTCGAGATCGACCCGCCATAGATGTCCACATGGCCGCCGAGGAAATTCTGCAGCGTCTCGCCGGCGCCGCCGAAGGGGATGGGAATGGCCTCAATCCCCTTCTCCTGAAAGATCCGCTCGGCCGCCAGCTGCATGGTGCCGCCGATCCCGTCATTGCCATAGGTGTATTTGCCGGGATTGGCCTCGAGTTCCGCAAGGAACCCCGCGCCGTCCGTCGCCGGGAAATCCGTTTTCACACAGAGCGTGTAGGCCGTCTCGGAGGTCGACGCGATCGGCGTGAAACTGTCGAGCGAATAGGCCACGTTCTGGACCTGGGGCACGGTCGTCAGCGGGCTGTTCCAGGTTGCGAAGAGCGCATAGCCATCCGGTTTCGCCTGCATGAATTGCGATGCCCCGACCGAGCCGCCGCCGCCGCCCACATTCAGCACCGCGATGGAGGTCCCCAGCGCCTCCTCCAGCAGGATCGCCAGTTTGCGCGCACTGGTATCGGTGCCGCCGCCCGCCCCTGCCGGAATGGTCAGCTCGATGGCGCGGTCGGGATAATCGGCAAGGGCCGGGGCCGCCAGAGCGGCAGCGGACAGTGCACAGATCATGGTCTTCTGGATGGTCATTGCGGTCTCCCTGAATTCGGAATTGTCAGATGATCTCGCTGCGATAGCGAAACTGCGCCGCGCTTCCGCGGGCGATGCGCCACTCAACGGGGTTCTGCTCGATGTCGTAGGCCGTCCTGCGAATGACGGCCAAAGGATCGCCCCGGTTCAGCCGGAGCTGCTTGGCCGTCGCCTCGTCGGCCATCCCAAAGGTCAGATCGTCCGTCGCACGCTTCACCAGGATGCCGAAATGCTCGAAATAGATCGGGTAGAGCAGCGGGCCGAGCCTGTCTTCGGCCAGGGTCTCGAACCCCGCGAACAGCGATGCGGGGATATAGATCTCCTCGAGCAGGACAGGCAGATCACTCAGGCTGCGGACGCGGACGATCTTGATCACATCCCCGGTGCCGAGCGCCTCTTCCGCCTCCGGCGGTGCCGCGCTCCGGGTTCTTACGATGAGCTTGCTGGAGGGGATCGAAAGCTGCGTGCCGTCCACCTCGCGCCACTGAAAGAAGCGAAACAGCGTGGCGTCGAAGGACGGCGCCTTGACATAGGTGCCCGAGCCCTGTCGGCGCTCCAGCAGCCCCTCGCCCACCAGACCGTCGACGCTCTTGCGGACGGTGCCGACGGAGAGCCCGTACTCCTTCGCCAGTTTGGCCTCGGACGGAATCGGCTGATCCGCTGTCCACTCTCCCGCCGCGATCCGCCCCGTCAGCGTGTCGCGCAGCCGGATATAGGCCGGCAGACGGTCATCCGTGGTGTGAAACGAAACAGCCATGACGTCCTCCCAAGACCTCAATACTGCAGGTTGACCCATCTAGTCAACTAGTCATATATATGATTTTGGAGGGTAGAGAATGATCCGCTTCGATTGCCATGCGCATGTCTATGAACAGGTCTCTGCCATCGACGGCGCACGCTATGTCCCCGCATCCCCCGCTCCGCTGGACCGCTGGCTTGCGTATCACCGCCAGCACGGGCTGACGGGCGGCGTCATCGTGCAGGTCAGCTTTCTCGGCACCGACAATTCAGAGCTTTGCGCCGCCCTCGGCAGGCTGGACCGTACCCGGTTCGCCGGCGTCGCCGTGGTCCCTCTGGATATCAGCGGGCAGGAGCTCGACGCCCTGGCGCGTGCCGGGGTGCGCGGCGTGCGCTGGAACCTCGTGCGCAATGCGCGCGTGCCCGACCTTGAGGCGGAGACCGTCAGGGCGTTTCTCGGCAAGCTTCGTGACCGGGACCTGCATCTGGAAATTCACCTCGAAGGCCCCCGTCTGGCGACAGTGATCGACCGGCTCACCGATCAGGGTCTGAAGATCGCGATCGACCATTTCGGCCTGCCGTCCGAGGCCGATCCCCGGAACGACCCGCTGGTATCAGCAGTCAAGACCCTTGCGCCGCACCGGGAGCTCTTCATGAAGTTCTCAGCGCACTATCGCACGCCGTTCGACCTCCGGCCCCATGCCGAGGAAATGCTGAGCGCCCTGTCACCGGATCGAATCGTCTGGGGCAGCGACTGGCCCCACACGCAGCACGAGGCCATCGCTGATTACTCCGATGCCTATGCGCGCGGCCGGAGTTGGGGCCTCGCAGACGACGCGTCCGCGGTGCGCGCGCTCTACGGACTGGCGTCACCCGTCCGCGTTCCCGGCTGAGGTGGACTTTCGCAACGCAGCCCGTCCTTGCGTCTTCGGCCCATACGGCCCCTGCTCTACGTCCATCACCCCGCCGGTTCAGAGGAGTCCGTTTCGCCTGAGGCGGCAGTTCTAGTTGGAGTGCGCCAAAGCCCCAGACACAGCATCGCCCGCGTGTCTTGCCGGCGCCGTACCTACCAGCGCCGTCCGGCTCACCCTGCGCAACTCTCCAGCTGGAAGGCGCCCACGTCCGTCTCGAAAAGCGTGGAGGCCCCGAACCAGCTCCCGATCGGATCGCCGGAGCCTAGCGCGCAAAGCGCGCCGAAGCCGCAGGGCGCCGCGCGGTCCTGCTGCCAATGCACGCTGTTGAAGGCTTCATGGCTGATGCAGACCGATTCCTCGGGGCCGGTCCCGACGAAGGGCACGCCGAGCGCTGTCGCCATCTGCGCCACCGCCGCCATCTGCGGGCCGTTGCGGGTGGCATAGTCGGGATCGTCATAACCCCACCAGTCCCAACAGCCGTTCGGATTGCCCTCGATCAGGCTGCTGATGGCCTGCGGGTAGAGCACCACGATCCCGTTGGCCTCCGCCCAGCCGTTATAGCCGGTAGCCGTGGCATACTGATCGTCCAGCCGGTCGATCCCCTGCTTGCAGCCGTGAAAGGCAATATGGAGCTTGCAGGTCGTGCCCTCCGCGCAGGCTTGCGGGATATAGACGAACCCCTCATCGGCCATCGAATGGGCCGCGGGATCGGTCAGGAACGCCCCTTGGTCGAAGCGCTGCAAATGGGCGGCGACGGGCGTGACCTTCGGCAGCAGATCACCATACATCCAGCTCAGAACATCCCCCGCCTGATCGATATTGCAGTCATTGAGAAATGGCGGATCGGTGTCGCCGCAAGAGACCGGCGCATCGTCGGCCAGAAACGCATGGCCCGCAGGCACGTCCGCCACATAGCGCAGCGCCGCCTCCGCGATGCCCATCTGCTCGTAGAAATCCTGCGTCACATCCATCACCGCCTGATCCACCGTCTCGTCCCGCGTGCCGCTGAAGAGATAGACCCGGTCGCCCTCCATGCCTTCCAGCGGGTCGATCACCCCGGCCGCGGCATTCTCCTCCGCGCGCTGGACCGAGTCGCTGGCCTCGGGCAGGCCGCCGGTGCCGGACATGCAGGTCGAGATCGCCGTCAGCAGGCGGTCGTCCGCGCAATCGTAGGGGCCGCCCGCCACCACCCCCGCCCCGGCGAACCTGCCGGAAAAGGCGATATGCATCTGCACCGTCATGAAGGCGCCGCTCGACAGACCCGACACTGTCGTGGCGTCCGGGTCGAGCGTGAGCCGCGGCAGTTCCTGGGCGGCGGCCGGCGCGGCAACAAGCGTCGCGGCGAGCAGGGCGGCGGACCTGGGGAGGCGAAGCTGGGACATGGGGACCTCTTACGAACAGACGAGACTATATTGCACCTGCAGCATGACAGATCAGTAGCCTTGATCACGTTTGACCTGCGACACTGTCGGATCTCACGGTCAGGCTGAAACGGTTGGCGCCCGGAGGGCGCTTGGACAGCCCGGGCAGGGATCAAACCACGAACATACCTGTACGAAATGTCCGTTTGGACAGTGCGCACAAAGCTCGCCAACCGGTAAACGGACTTGCCCCGGGGACAGCGACGCCCCATTTCAGTTGTATGTTGAAACTCACCCCCATCCTGCTGGCCGTGCTCTACGGTGTGGCGATGTATTTCTTCTCCGCCTACCGCACCCGGAAGGAGCTCGACGCGCGGTCGACCGAGTTGGTCGACCCGGTCCTGAACCATCAGATCGCGCGCCTCGCCAACGCGCTGGACGTCGACCGGATCAAGGTCTTTCTCTACGAAATTGACCCGGTCAACGGGCTTGCCGCACCGGACGGACGGATCTTCATAACCCGCGGATTTTACAACAAATACCGCTTGGGCGAAGTGACCTCCGAAGAGATGGCGAGCGTTATCGCCCACGAGCTTGGCCATGTGGCGCTGGGCCATGCGCGCAAGCGCATGATCGATTTCAGCGGCCAGAACGCGCTCCGCACTGCGCTCGCCGTGTTCCTGTCGCGCTTCATCCCAGGCGTGGGCGTCGTGATCGCCAACAGCCTGACCACGCTCCTCGCCGCCCGCATGTCGCGCGATGATGAATATGAGGCCGACGCCTATGCCGCCGCGCTTCTGACCAAGGCCGGGATCGGCACCGGCCCGCAAAAGGCGCTCTTCGGCAAGCTCGAGGCCCTCACCCAGTCCCAGGCGGGCCGGATGCCGGCATGGTTTCTGAGCCACCCAAAAACGGGCGAACGGATCGCGGCGATCGAGGAACTGGAGAATCGCT
>JBCDBB010000131.1:0-10889 GCA_039184415.1 Pseudomonadota bacterium | reverse complement strand
TCGGCCGGACCTCGCAATATATCGACGCGATGGGACCGGCGGATTTTCTCCAGATTGCCGAGCGCCTTTTCCTCGATGGTCGTCAGACCGCCCAGAATGTTGCCCTTGGTGGGCTGGCTGTCGGAGAGATCGTCGGTCTGGTGGGCAAAGATCACATCGTCCGAGTAGGCCTGCCAGATCTGTTTGAACTTGGCGGCGGCCTCGGGGTTTGCCGCGCGCTTCTCGCAGATATGCTCCGCGCCCGTGATCTCGGAGGTCTCCCCGAAGCAGCCATAGAGCCCGTGGGGCAAGAGCTTGTCATACATGTTGCCGACCGTGGGGCAGGACGACAGGCCGGTGGTGGTGTCGCTCTCTCCGCATTTGGTCGAGACCCAGAGTTCGGACAGGCCGCAATCCTCTTTCTGCAGCTCGGTCGCCCAGTGCACGAACTCCTTGGCCTTCCAGCCGGCCCGGCGGATGGTCTCGAAATCGCCATTCTGCTCGATGGAGAAGCCTTCGACCGGCTTGCCGGTCTTGGCGATGCCATCGACGATCACCTTGGTCCATTCCGGCTCGATCCCGATCACGACCACGGCCGCGACATTGGGGTTCGCCCCGGTGCCGATGATGGTGCGGAAATGCAGGTCGAGATCCTCGCCAAACTGCAGCCGCCCATAGGCGTGAGGGATGGCCATCGTACCTTTGACATTGTTGGCCACCGCCTCGCAGGCGGCGTTTGAAATGTCGTCCACAGGCAGGATCAGAACATGGTTGCGGACACCGACACGGCCGTTTTCACGGCGCCATGCACGGACGGTTTGGTTCGAGAAATCCAGAGCCATTGTCTTACCACCGCTTTGTTTTGCAATTGTGGGTATGGACATGGTCGCCCACATCCGCGTCGCCGACCATCTTACCGATATCCTCGCCGTATTTGATGACCGTGTCGCCGGCCTTCAGCGGTTTCAGCGCAACCTTGTGGCCGATCGGAATGTCGGCATTCGCCTTGATCTGGAAGTCGGAGTTGTCGTGGGTCACCACCCCGAGCATTTCGGTGCCCGCTTCCAGGTCTTCGACCACGACAACGCCGACATTGTCGGCGTGATCATGTACGAGCAACTGGGGAATCGCCATGGCTGTGTTCCTTCCCGTATCGGTTCAGAGGTTGGGTTGAGCGTGGTCTATCCTTGGTCTTATATAAGAGTCAATGTACCATATTGAGCGAAGCAGCCACTCCGTGTTAGGACACATGAAAGCGGAGTTCTCGCGATGTCCGAGCCTTTGTACCGGATTGTTTTCAATAAGATAATAAGCCGGATAGCCGATGGGACGCACCCGCCGGGCTCCATGCTGCCCAGCGAGATCGACATCGGTCTGGACCTCAATGTCAGCCAGGGCACGGCACGCAAGGCGCTGATCGAGCTGGAGCGGAAGGGGATCATCGAGCGTCGTCAGGGCCGCGGTACCTTTGTCACGCTGCGCACGCCGGAAAGCTCTCTGTTTCATTTCTTTCGCGTGCGCGATGCCGATGGCAATCAGGTCGTACCGGATCTCGACAGCGAAACCATCACCCGTCGCAAATCGCGCGCGGAGGAAGCCAACGCCCTGTTTGGAACCCCCGAAGAGGTCTACCAGATCTCGAGGATCCGGAACTTTCAGGGCAAGGCCCTGAGCCATGAGACAATCGTTGTGTCGACGAAGCTCTTTCCCGGTTTGCAGGAACGCGGGCCGCTGCCCAACTCGCTTTATGTGCTCTTCCAGCACAGCTATTCCTGCATCATCATTTCCGCGCGGGAGAAGCTCAGGGCCTCGGTACTGGGAACGGATCTGGCGGCGGTCATGAATTGCGACCCGGCGACGCCGGTCATCGAAGCCTTTCGGGAGAGCCTCGACCTTCTGGACCGGGTGGTCGAGTTGCGCACCAGCCTGATGATCACCGAGAACGTGTTTTACTCGATTACGCTGGAGTAGGGACGCGGGGCGTGTAGCGCGCAGGCATCGGTCGTGCCCCCCCCCCCCCCGCAGCGGAGTGCCATTTCGTCACAAATTCGGGTGGGCGGTATCCTCGAAGAGCTTCGTGGCATTCTCCCAGAATGCGCCCGCTGGTGGATGGAAAACCGGGCACAACACAAGGACGAGCCCCGGCTTCTGCAGGCAGACGCGCAAGACCGAGATCGTCACCCGATCCTCGTATGTAAGGTTGCGCCCGCGTTCCGCGATCCTCAGGTCGAGGCCACCGAGCGCTTCGATGGCGCCGGACAGACCGGCTGTCTCCGCGGCGCGAAAAAGATCCACGTCTGAGGGTCGGCGCCGTAATCCAAGCGTCAGGGCGCGCCTCAGGCTGCCCTTGAGCAGAAGAGGACCGTCCGTGACGGTGCCGACCAGGCGTCGCAAGGTTCCGGGCGTCAAGGTGCGGGCATCTTCGCCATTTAGACTGACGGCGTAGTCCGGGTTTTCCGACGTGCCGGTCAGGATGGCCGCGATCTCATCAACCATGGCCTTGGGCAGGACTGCTGCGCCCCCCGCATCCACCCGTATTGCGGGTCCGTTCGCGGGGGTGATTTCAACCGAGGGCGAGCCCTTCTTCAACCGGATCTGGCGCTGGCGGCCCTGGACGGTAGGACGCTGTAATGCGTCCTTGAGTTTGGAATGTGCGGCCGAGAACCCGGCGGCGCGGTTGCTCGATGACATGACGTTTCGCAAGGGGCGCGCGGTCAGTGCCAGGGCGGCGAGCGCGGCGGCCACCGTCGCGGCCGGGAGGCCCTCCAGACTGCCGATGGCGATGATCAGGCTGGCGGCGATGGCCGTCGAAACATCGGGAATGGCTTTGAGCAGTTCCGACACCTGCCGGCGTCTTTGCGCCGCGTCCGCCACGCGCGCGGCATTGCGTTCGAGCTGGCGCAGCTCGGTCTTCCGGCGGCCCAAAGCGGCAAGCCGCGGGGCGATGGGCAGGCGCTCGGTCATGTCCGCAGCGAGCCCGGCACGCTTTCGGCGCAAGGATCGGTGCGCCTGACAGAGCTCTCCTTGCGACAGAACCAGGCAGAGCGCCGACGGCACAATCATGCCGAAGCCGACCCAGCCGTAACTTGGGTTGAGATAGACCAGCACCGCTGTCGCCGCGGGTAACAGGATTGCCGCCTGGATCAGTAACGGAAGGCCAAGCCCGGGCCAATCCTTGAGCGCGGCCAGGTCGCCGGTGAACCGCAGGACATGAAACCCCTGTCTGCGCCGGTCGAGATCGGACTGTGCGCTCAGGCTGGCATGCTCAAAGAGTCTCAAGCGGATGTCCTTGGCGTAGTCCTGACCGAGTTCCTCGGCGAGACTTCGAAAGCCGAACTGCGTCCCGGCCGCGGACAGCATGGCCACGCAGAGCACGCCGATCGGGCCCGCGGGCAGCTCTGCGCCGCTGTGCAGCGCGGCGAAGGCCGCCCGCGTCGCGATTGCCGCGGCCGCCAGGGCGGCTGCTTGGGCGACAGCCAGGGCGACGAGCGCGGCGAAGAGGGCCAGCCTGCGCCCATCAAAGAGCCCCGGAGGTGTCATGCCGCGACAACGACCCGCCGCACCGTCGCGCGCGCGGCGAGCTGGTTTGCTTCGGCGGGATCGAGGAGTTGGCGGCGTGTCATGACCTTGGTGGAGGTCGCGGCTTCGGCCTCAATGACCGACATGGGCGAACAGGACAGCATCCCGGTCAGCGCCATCGGCCGGATACCGTTGCGGGCCAGTTGCGCGACGCCGCCGGCCGCGGCAACCGGGTCCCCGCAGGCAAAGAGATAGCCCGAAAACCGTTCGCGCACGGCCGGGTCGGCCAAGAGCGCCGCAGTCTCGCGTTGAAAGATACCATCGGCCAGTTCCATGACCGCGATGTTGCAGCCCCGGGTTTCGGCCTCGCCGAGCAGCGCGTCGATCCCCGAGACGATCCGCGGCAGCGGTTCGAGATAGGTCGTCACCATTCCGGCGTCGGTGAAATCGCCGACATAGCCGGCGCCCGCATCGCAGTAGTCGTTGTAGTCACCGAACGCGCCTGTGCCCGTGCCTTTGATCGCGGCCACCCGCCATCCCGCGCGGGTGAGGCCATGGGTGAGCGCCGCGCTCGCAGTGGTCTTGCCGGAGTTCATGGAGGTGCCCAGAACGCAGATCACCGTCATATCGCCGCGCAACTTCTGGGGCGGCAGCGCGAAATCGGCGGTGTTCAGGACCCGTCCGCCGCGGTCGATGATGCGCCCCAACGGCTGGATGCAGGTCGGCGGCTTGATGCGTTCGTTGCGATAGATCATGCGCCCCAGGCAGCCGCCGCCGGCGAGCATGTCGCAGCCGTTCGGGTTGATCTCGGCGAGACCTTCGAACTGGTCCGGCGCATAGCGCGCGCCGACGGGCAGCGCGACCAGGTCTCCGGGATACAGTGTCGAGGGCCGTCCCGTCGGAAGCTGGATACGCCGGTGGTGTCCGATTGAGACGACCCGACCGAGGATCATGTCTCCGGGCACGGCGCTTGTGACATCGCGATCGAGCCCGCTGGCAAGCGTCGTATCGATGCGCCGGGAGGCAAAGCACCATTTCGTGGTTCTGAAACTCATTCCGCTCATGATCGGGTCTCCTGGTTTGAGGGTCAGAGGTCGCAGACACGGGCCGTCAGGCCCGCGCCGGCGCAGTCGCTAAAGCTGTGGCCGCAGCGCGGCAGCTCGGTGATGGAAAGGTCCGGGATGATGCCGTGCGCATCGCCGGCCGCGCGGAACGTGTCGGCAAAACTGTATGCGCGCGCGCGTCTGTCCTGGCCTTGGATGTCGTCAAGCCTGGCGTCCTTGCGCAGCGCATCGTCCCGGAGCGTGTCGTCGGAGCCGACATAGACCCGCAGTGGCAGGCGGAGGTAGTCGGCGAGCTGCGTCAGAGCCAATGCAGGCACGTTAACCTTCAGCTTTCCGTCTGCAGGGCCGATCCCCACTGGAAAGGGAATGCTTGGATCAGGCAGGCAATACCAGCCGGCGGCGGCCACGTGGAGCGAGGCGACCCGCTGCGGGTAGATCATGGCGAACCGGTGCGCGAGCTGGGCCCCGCCGGAATAGCCAAAGAGCGCAACGCGTTGCGTTGCCGCCAGCCCCATGTCCTTAACGATGCTCAGCAGAGACAAGAGCGCCTGGTCAGGGCGTACACCACCAATCCGCTGGAAGTGCGGCCAATGCCGATTGGAAAAGCGCGGCACGATCAGGATCTGCCCGCGCATAGCACATGGGCCGGTAAACTCGCGCGCGATGCCCCTGGCGTCGCGGGAAATCCCGTGAAGTGCCAGCAGCGGGGGAAGGCCGTCGGTAAGGGTCGCAGGGACGTGGATTTCGGCGGTTAGAGCGCGCGCGCCGATCCGGACTGAGACGGAATGGACTGTCATGCACTGGCATGAAGTCCCTGTTGGTAGTGGCGCGCCGTACATCTGCAAGCTCCGGGATCTGGGGTCTGTTGCAGGTAGAACGGGTCAGCGGACGGGTCATTCCATTTTGTTTTCCGGAGCCTGCCCGGAATAGCGAGAAGCGCTCTTCGTTGTCTCTCCATGCGTTTTTTCAAAGGAGTCCGAGATGTCCGCCTTTAGCTTGTCTGCCCCGCGCCCGGGCGTTCTGGTCCCCGCGGTTTCCTTCAGGACCGTGCTTGTTGCGACATTGCTGACAGCGGGAGTCTGGGCCATCTGGACCCTGCCCGAAAACCTCAGCATCGAAGGCCGCAAGGTTCTGATCGTGACGATCGCCGCGGTGGTCGGATGGGTCGGCACACGTCTTTCCGACAGCATCGTTGCAATCAGCGCGGCCCTGACGCTCGTTCTTTGGGGGGCGATACCGGAAGACAGGCTATTCGCGACACTCGGCTCGGAACTGGTCTGGCTGCTGCTTACGGCCTTTGTCATTGCTGCGGTTCTCAAGGAGAGCGAAGTAGTGGAGCGGATGATGGCGCCGGTTCTGGGCAGGGCGCCGAGCGTGCTGGCGCTTTTTGCGTTTCTGACGGTCTCGATCGCGGCAACCGCATTCCTGCTTCCGTCCACCTCGGCGCGCGCGGCATTGCTTTTGCCGGTCTATCTGGCGCTGCTTCCACTGCTGCCCGACCCGCGCATCGGACGGGCCCTGGCGCTGCTCTTTCCGTCGGTGATCCTGCTGTCCGCGGGGAGCTCGCTCATCGGTGCGGGCGCCCATGTCGTGGCCGTCGAGGCCGTTGACGGGGCCACGGGGCTGAGGCTCGGATATATGGACTGGGTGCTTCTGGGCGCGCCGCTGGGCTTCCTGGCCTCCGGCGCGGCGGCGGGATTGATCCTGTGGCTTTTTGTGCCCCGTGCGCTCTGGAGGGTGCGGCTTCGGATCGCCGAGCTGTCCCCGTCACGGTGCCGCCGGCAGGGCCGCATCCTGACCGTGCTTCTCTGCTTGATTGGCCTTTGGGTCAGCGAGGCATGGCACGGGCTCTCCATCGCTCTTGTCGCGCTGCTGGGGGCGCTGGTCCTGTTGACGCCGCCCTTCATCGAGAAGCGGACCAAGGACGTCTTTCGCGCCGTCGATACAGAGCTGCTGGTCTACCTTGCCGCGACCATGCTGATCGCCCAGGCGATGATTTCCTCAGGTGCGGACAGATGGATGGCGGCAGGCGCGCTGGAGGTGCTTCCCGAGGCGGTGGCCAGCAATGGGGTGGGGATAGCAGTTACCTTATCGGTCGTCGCGGTTGGCGCGCACCTGGCCATCGCATCGCGTTCGGCCCGGGCGGCAGTGCTCATTCCTGCAGTGGCCCTTCCGGTCGCCGGACTGGGACATGACGCGGCCCTGACGGTCCTGATCGTCACGATGGGGACAGGCTTTTGCCAGACGATGATGGCCTCGGCCAAGCCCGTCGCAATCTACGGAACCCGCGACGAGGGCGGTTTTTCCCAGGGCGAGCTGTTCCATCTGGCTCTCCGCCTCGCCCCGGTGAAGATCCTGCTGTTGATCGCTTTCGCCTGCTGGATCTGGCCTGGCCAGCTGGAGAGGCTTCGGGATCCTGGAGGTGCGACAATAGCCAGCTCTGCAGAAACTCTACCTCGGGTTTCGGTGCCGACGGTGACCGAGAGCCCGGACGCCACTTCAGAGAGTGCCGTCGCGATTTCGCCCAAGCCGACACCGCGCCCGGAACAGGTCGTGGAACCGGCACGCGCGAGCGCACGCGCACAGGCACCCGTGCCTGCGCGCCCGTCGGCCCTAAGACCCTCGTTCGAGCAGCAATTGAAACGTGCTCAGCGCCACTTCAGCCGGGACTTTAAGGCGGCACGCACGCAGTTCCGGCGCGACTTCCAGAAGCTCTTCTGAGCCTCACGTCACGGCAGAAGGGGCGCCAGACGACGCCCCTTTTTTTGCGGAATAACAGACGGTCGCAGCCGTTCTCTTCACATCACAAACATTCGCAAGGAGAGGACCAATGCCCCTGAACATTCTGATCGCCCCATCGGGTTTCAAGGAGTCCCTTTCGGTAGACGCGGTCATTCGCGCGATCGGCGACGGAGTGCAGCGCGCCATGCCAGAGGCCCGGATTCTCGCGGCTCCGATGGTCGATGGTGGCGAAGGAACCGTCAAAGCGCTGGTCCGATCCACCTCAGGCGAATTGATCCGCACCCGTGTGACCGGACCCGTCGGACAGCCCGTCTCCAGTTTCTGGGGGCTGTTGGGCGGAGCCGGGCCTCGTACGGCGGTGATTGAGATGGCCGCGGCAGCGGGCCTGAGTCTTGTGCCGCGCAACCAGCGCAACCCGATGCTGACCACGAGCTTTGGCGTGGGTGAGTTGATCCTGGAAGCGCTCGATGCGGGCGCGGAACGCATCCTCGTCGGGTGCGGTGACAGCGGCATCAACGACGGCGGTGCCGGGCTGGCCCAGGCGCTCGGTGCGCGGCTGCTGGACGAAAACGGCGCCCGGATCGGCCCGGGCGGTGGCGAGCTTGCCTGGCTCCACCGGATCGACATGTCCGATCTCGATCCCAGACTGAAATCGGTTCAGATCGACGCCGCCGTGAACTGGCACAACCAGCTGCTCGGTCCGCGGGGCGTCGCGCGCGTCTTTGGTCCGCAGAAGGGGGCAACGCCAAGCCAGGTCGATTACCTTGATGCCGCGCTGTCCCGTTGGGCGGTGGCGATCCGGGCAGAAACCGGGATTGATGTGGCGCGGATGTCCGGCGCCGGGGCGTCGGGTGGTTTGGGTGCGGGGCTTGCCGCCTTTGCCGGTGCCACGCTGCACCCGCGGTTCGAGATCGTGCTGGAGTATCTGGAGTTCGATCGCTTGCTGGATCGTGCCGATCTGGTAATCACCGCCGAAGGATCGCTCGACGGTCAAAGTCCGTTTGGCAAGGTTCCATGCGAGGTCGGGCGCCGCGCCGAAAGCCACGGCATTCCGGCAATTGCGCTGGCCGGTACCATCGGCAAAGGTGCGGGGGAGACCTTTTCCCACGGGATCTCGGCCTTTGCGTCGATCCTCAAACGCCCCTGCTCGTTGGAGGAGGCGATCGAAAACGGAGAGAAGCTGTTGCGCCGCGCCGCCGAAGATGCTGTTCGGATGATGGGTGTCGGGGTCCGGTTGTCTGCTCGTGGATCCATGGCGGCCTGAGCCAAGAGCTTGAAGCACGGCCCGGACCTTCCAAGAAGTCCGGGTCGATTTCTTTGCAGCGGCTTGGAATAGATCGTGCACCACCCCGTTGTCCTGTCAGATGATATGAACAGGAGGCGTCAGATGACGGACCGATTTCGACAGGACCTGGTGGCGACAGTGCCCAAGCTGCGCCGCTTTGCCCTGTCCCTGACCGGGAACAGTTCGGATGCGGACGATCTGGTCCAGTCCGCCTGCGTCAAGGCGCTGAAAAACGCCGAGCAATTCCGGGAAGGCACCCGGATGGACAGCTGGATGTACCGCATCATTCAGACACTGTGGATCGATGATCGCAGGCGCGCCAAGACGCGCGGCGCCGCGATAGATCCTGAAGGTGCCGGCCTGAGCGACGGCGGCAAATCCGCCCGCCTGCCCGAAGACCGCATGATGCTGGGTCAGGCGCGCAAGGCAATGGCGTCATTGCCTGAAAAGCAGCGGACCGTACTCTCGCTCGTCGCCATCGAGGGCCTGAGCTACAAGGAAACGGCCGAGGTTCTGGACGTGCCGGTCGGTACCGTCATGAGCCGCCTCGCGCGAGCCCGGGAAGCGTTGCTGCCGCAGCTTGGTCTGTCGAAAGGAGCCCTGCAATGAGTTTCGAGACCGTGATGGAAAAGAGCCGACTGGCGGCCTTTGCCGATGGCGAGCTGTCGCCCGAGGAAGCGGCGGAAATCGTCATGCATCTTGCCGATCACCCGCAGGACCAGGCCTATGTCGACGGGCTGATGGTCGCGAACGAAACGCTTGCGGAGGCGTTTTCCGGACCGATGAAGGAACCGGTGCCGGAGACGATCGAACGCACGATTGCGGGGGAGGCACCCAAAGCGCAGATCATTCCCTTTCGCCGCAGGCCGGCGGTGTGGGTCGGGGCGGCTCTTGCCGCCTCGGTCGCCATCGCGCTCGTGACGGTTCCAACCGTGTTCGCGCCGAAACGGCCGGGTGCGCTTCTCGCGCTGGGCCTCGTCGAGCCGGGGACGTACCTTGCCGCAACCCTCGACAGTCTGCCCTCGGGCACGCCGGAAACGTACGGCGACGGCAGGGAAGTGATGATCCTGGCGACGCTGCCGGTCGACGGCGGATATTGCCGCGAGATCGAGGTGATCGATGGGGTCGCACAACAGATCGATCTTGGGATTGCGTGCCGGCAGGACGTGGGCTGGAATGTCGAAGTGACGCTGTCTGAGCCTCTCTCCGCCACCGGAACTTCTGACGGGTTCGTGGCCGCGAGTGGTGCCGAGGTTCAGGGCCTGCAACCGTTTCTCGACCGGCTTGGGGCGGGGATTGCCCTCGATCCGGCCGGAGAGGCCGAGGCAATGGCGAACGGGTGGCGTCCCTAGACCTGCGGCTCTTTGGAAGGGGAACCTATATCGCGTGCTGGCAAGGGCGACACTTAGGGGGCGGCTCAAAGCCGCCCCCGACGCGTTTGGTTCAGCAAATTCGATCCGCCTGGAGCAGGCCATATCCAAAGATGTCGTCCTTGCCCTCGGCGCCCAAGTCACGGGCGTTCTGCCGGAGACGCGCGGCGGCCTGTGGCGCGCTCAACGCGTCGTTTTCCGAAAGAAGAATGGCCACGGCGGCCGTCACGAAGGGTACGGCAAATGATGTGCCTGTTTTCAGGCGCGCCCCACGGATGGAGGTCGCGGCCAGCATATTGACCCCCGGGGCCGCCAGTTCGATATGCGGCCCGCGCTGGCCTTGACGGTAGACACGCGCGTTCGAGTCGACCGCGGTGACAGCGATTACGCCGTCATAGGCCGCGGGATAGGCGGGCAGTCCCCTGGGTCCGGCATTTCCTGCGGCGGCGACGAGGACGATCTGTTCGGAACCGACGATCTGCGCGACCGTCTCGGCCAGAAGCACGTTGTCTGGACCCGCCAGAGATAGCCCAACGACGCGGACATCAGTCCCCGCCAGAAGGTCCAGACCGCGCAGGAGCGAGACGAGATCGGCCCTTTCGTCATCGCCTTTCCGGGAAAAAGCATCGACAGCGATCACTTCAGCATCGCTGATAAGTCCCGGAACGCGGGTGTCCGGACCACCGACCAGCAGCGACGCCACCGCGGTGCCGTGAATGGCTTTGGACGCTGGAAGCCGCGTGTCGGCGAGGGTGATGACCTCAAGATTCGCGTCCTTGACGATCTCATGCTCTGCATTGATGCCGGTATCGACCAGCCCGACCGACACGGTCGTGTCGCATTGTCCCAGGGCTTGCGCCTCTCTCGGCCATCCGATCAGGTCCCACGATCGGCAGTTCTCGTGGGCACAGGGGGAGACAGACGGTACCG
>JBCDBB010000130.1:0-10982 GCA_039184415.1 Pseudomonadota bacterium | reverse complement strand
GGCCTCCAGCCAGAATCGTACCGTTCATCGGCACCGCGCGTCGCTTGGACATGGCCGCCGGCTCAGGAGCGACGGCCCGACCGCTGCGCGCGATTGCGGCGGCGAGCTTGGACGTCCTGCCCTCGGTGTCTGTCATGGACGTACTCCTTGGCGCGTCTATGCCATAGACTTCCCGCCACCGCGATATCGAACCCGCTGTGCAGTGCAGGTAAATCGGTGAGACAAACTCTCGACTTTTTCGGCGTTCGCGGTCTCCCAGAGGATGCGCCGCTGGCTTGCCCGGACCGTGCGACCAGCTATGCTCGCGGCAAGGAAGGAGTGGCCAGATCACCGCCGTTCTCATCATCAAACTCTGCGCCCTGATGCTCTGGTGCTATGCGGCGGTGCTTGCCGTCGCATGGTTTCGAGCCGTGGGTGCCGAAGACCAAAAGACCCATGTCGGCCACTTCCTGGGTTTGATGGGGGTGTTCGTTCCGCTCTCCTGCGCACTCGTTTTTGTTGTGTTTTTGGGCGCGCTTCTGGGCCTGCCTTCGGTCATCGCGGTTCTGGTATTGCTCGTGCCGGCTGGCCTAGTCGTCGGACTGCAGCTCGAGATCAGCCGCCTCACGGCAAGCTCTGAACGGGTCGAGATGATGCGGCTTGGGATTACGCTTGGTCTGACACTGGCGGTTCTGGTCTGGCGCGGAGGAATCTGACCCCCCTTGCCGTGCCCGCGCGGCTGCGGCACGAACGGCGCCATGGGTAAATCCGACCGTTACGTTTGCTCCGCATGCGGCGCCCGCAGCTCTAAGTGGGCGGGGCAGTGCGATGCTTGTGGAGCGTGGAACACGATCTCCGAGGACACGGGCCTGTCGGCAGGACCGGGCAAGAGCCTCGGCGCTGCAAGGGGACGCGCGCTGGCGCTCTCGGATCTCTCCGACGCCGATGATCCTGCCCCACGCACGGAGAGCCGCGTGGCGGAACTCGACCGTGTTCTGGGCGGCGGGCTTGTTGCGGCCTCCGCCGTGCTGATCGGCGGCGACCCTGGGATCGGCAAATCGACCTTGCTGCTGCAAGCCACTGCCGCCTTTGCGAAACTGGGGCTCAACACTGTCTATATCTCGGGCGAGGAAGCCGCGGCTCAGGTCCGCATGCGGGCGCGTCGTCTGGGGCTGGAAGAGGCCGCCGTGCGTCTCGGCGCCGAGACCAACCTGCGCGACATCCTGACGACGCTGGAGGCCGAGCGGCCCGATCTGGTGGTGATCGATTCGATCCAGACCATGTGGCTCGACACCGTCGAGAGCGCCCCCGGCTCCGTCAGCCAGGTCCGGGCCGCAGCCCACGAACTGGTCAGCTTCGCCAAGCGCCGGGGCATCGCGGTGGTGCTGGTGGGTCACGTCACCAAGGAGGGCCAGATCGCTGGACCCAGGGTGGTCGAACATATGGTCGACACGGTGCTCTATTTCGAGGGCGAGCGCGGTCAGGCGCACCGTATCCTGCGCGCCGTGAAGAACCGTTTCGGTCCGGCGGATGAAATCGGGGTTTTCGAGATGACTGGACGCGGGCTGGCCCAAGTGCGCAACCCCTCGGCGCTCTTTCTCACTGATCGCGACGCGCCCGTGCCAGGCGCCGCGGTCTTTGCCGGCATTGAAGGCACCCGACCCGTGCTCTGCGAGTTTCAGGCGCTTGTTGCAGCCTCGCCACTGGGTCAGCCTCGCCGCCAGGTGCTGGGTTGGGACGCAGGCCGGCTGGCGATGATCCTCGCCGTACTCGATGCGCGCTGCGGCATCAGCTTTGCCGGTATGGACGTTTATCTCAATATTGCCGGGGGCTTGCGGGTGTCCGACCCGGCTGCCGATCTGGCCGTCGCGGCGGCCCTGATGTCGGCCTTGCGCGATGCGCCCCTGCCCGCCGGTACGGCCGTCTTCGGCGAGCTGAGCCTCTCGGGCGCACTGCGTCCCGCGGGTCTTTCTGAAAACAGGTTGAAAGAAGCGGGGAAACTTGGTTTCAGCAAAGCGTTCGTATCTGCCGGGACCCTGGTGCCGGCAAACGGAGCGATTGAGGCAAAGCAATACTCCGACCTGACGGCGTTCGTGGACGACGTGTTCGGCGCGGCAGAGGGCTAGGGACAGGCAGGATGGAAGGCTTCACGATCGTCGACGGTGTGGTCGCGGCCGTCATTGTCATTTCGGCGCTGCTGGCCTATTCGCGCGGTCTTGTCCGCGAATTCATGGCCATTGTCGGCTGGGTCGCCGCGGCAATCCTGGCATTCCTTTTCGCCCCGCAATTCGAGCCGCTGGTGAAAGAGATCCCCTTTGTGGGCGAGTTCCTGCGCGACAGCTGCGAATTGTCGATCATCGCCGCCTTCAGCGCGGTCTTCGCCCTGGCGCTGATCGTGGTGTCGGTCTTCACGCCGCTCTTTTCGACTCTCGTGCAGCGATCTGCCTTGGGCGGAATCGACCAGGGGCTTGGGTTTCTCTTTGGCGCGCTGCGCGGTGTCGTGCTCGTGATCGCGGCCCTTCTGGTCTACGACCGGGTGATGGTCAGCGACTCCGTACCCATGGTGGACAACTCCCGCACCGCCGCGGTTCTGGCCGATCTGGGCGAGCGCCTCAACGAACAGGTTCCCGAGGACGCGCCGGGCTGGATCGTTGAGCGCTATGAGGAACTCGTCGGCTACTGCGGCCCCTGACACCTGAGAGACTGTCCGGCGATGAAACCGCTCCTCGTTACCGGCAGCAGCGGACATCTGGGCGAAGCGATCCTACGGCTTTGTACGGAGCGCAACCGCCCCGCCCTTGGTCTGGACAGGGTCAGCGGGCCATTTACGACCCATCTAGCGGACCTTCGGCGTCCGGACGATCTGGTGGCCCTGACGGCACAGACCGACGCCGTGATCCATTGCGCAACGCTTCACAAACCGCACGTCGCCACACACGACCGTCAGGACTTCGTCGACACGAATGTCTCGGTCACGCTGGCACTGCTGGAGGCCGCCCGCAGTGCGGGGCACAACCGCTTTGTGTTTACCTCGACCACCAGCGCGTTCGGGGAGGCCCTACGGCCGGCGCCGGGCGCCCCTGCGGCCTGGATCGACGAGTCCGTCGCCAGCGTGCCAAAGAACATCTATGGCGTCACCAAGACCGCGGCGGAGGATCTTTGCCAGCTCTTCGCCCGACGGTTTGATCTGCCGGTCACGGTGCTGCGGACGTCGCGGTTTTTTCCCGAACCCGACGACAACCCGGATGTCCGTGCGTCGATGTCCGATCTCAACGCCAAGGCGATCGAGTTCCTGCATCGGCGGGTCGATCTGGCCGACGCCGCCACCGCGCATCTCGACGCGCTCGCCCCACGGGATGCGCCAATTTTTGAGCGGTTCGCGATCTCCGCGCCCAGCCCGTTTCGCCCTGAGGATGCGCCGCGCCTGCGCGACGATCTGCCTGGCCTTCTCGCGCTACGCTGCCCTGGCGCATTGGAAACGCTCGAGGCGGCCGGGCTGAGCCTGCCTCGGGGCCTCGACCGCGTCTATGACAGCCGGGCGGCGTGCGACCGGCTCGGATGGCGGCCCGCATTTGATTTCGCACGCATTCTCGACCAGATCAGGTCCGGTGATCCGATCGGAAGCCAGTTGGCGCGCGATGTCGGAACCAAGGGTTACCACGGCGCACGGTATCGCGACGGCCTCTACCCGGTCGCTTCGGACTGACCTTGCGGCACTGCAGAAAAACCTCCCGGGAAATGTGATCCTTTCGTGACAGGCGCGGCACAACCGCCTATATGTCGGCTCGGCTTTACAAGCGGATTCGGAGCTCCCGCGTGGCGCATTCCCCAATCGACGACCAAGACGACCAAACCTTTCGTCCAGGCAATCTCTCCGATGACGACAAGTTGCATGAGGAATGCGGCGTGTTCGGCGTCATCGGCACCGCGGAAGCGGCGAATTTCGTGGCCCTCGGCTTGCATGCTCTGCAGCATCGGGGCCAAGAGGCCGGCGGGATCGTGGCGCACCATCCCCAATTCGGGTTCAACTCCGCCCGCCGCTTTGGCTATGTGCGCGACAATTTCACATCGAAGCGGATCATGGACACCCTTCCGGGCGATCTGGCCATCGGTCACGTGCGCTATTCCACGGCCGGATCGAAGGGCAATACCGCCATCCGGGATGTTCAGCCATTCTTTGGTGAGTTTTCCATGGGCGGCGCGGCGATCGCCCATAACGGCAACATCACCAATGCCCAATCGCTCAGACGCGAACTGATCGGGCGCGGGTCGATCTTTCAAAGCTCGTCGGACACCGAATGCATCATCCATCTGATGGCGCGCTCCATGGGGCAAACCCTCACGGACCGGATGAAAGAGGCGCTCCGCCAGGTCGAAGGCGCGTTCTCGATCGTCGCGATGACGCGCTCCAAGCTGATCGGGGTCCGCGATCCGTTGGGCATCCGCCCGCTGGTGCTGGGCAAGATCGGCGACGGATCGGTGCTGGCGTCGGAGACCTGTGCACTCGATATCATCGGGGCGGAGTTCGTGCGCGAAATCGAACCCGGCGAAATGGTGGTGATCACCGACGACAAGATCACCAGCTACCGCCCGTTCGAACCACAGCGGCCCCAGCCCTGTATCTTTGAGTATGTCTATTTCAGCCGGCCGGACTCGGTGATCGGCGGACGGTCGGTCTATGAGGTGCGCCGGCAGATCGGTGCGGAACTGGCCCGCGAGGCGCCCGTGGAGGCCGACATGGTCTGCCCCGTGCCCGACAGCGGAACCCCCGCCGCAATCGGCTACAGCCAGGAATCGGGGATCCCGTTCGAGATGGGGATCGTGCGCAACCAGTATGTCGGGCGCACCTTTATCGAGCCGACCGAACAGATCCGCAATATGGGCGTGCGGCTGAAGCTGAACGTCAATCGCGCGCTGATGCGCGGCAAACGGGTCA
Organism: Pseudomonadota bacterium; assembly: GCA_039184415.1. Lineage (GTDB taxonomy): Bacteria > Pseudomonadota > Alphaproteobacteria > Rhodobacterales > Rhodobacteraceae > JANSYP01. Next base: position 6,067 of record JBCDBB010000130.1, on the reverse strand, counting down.
TCCTGGTCGACGACAGCGTCGTGCGCGGCACGACATCGCGCAAGATCAAGGACATGGTGCTCGAAGCCGGCGCGGCAGAGGTGCATTTCCGCGTCGCCAGCCCGCCCACCGTCTGGCCCTGCTTTTTCGGAGTGGACACGCCAAATCGCGATGAGCTGCTGGCTGCGCGCATGTCAGAGGACGAAATGCGCGACTATCTCGGCGTCTCCTCGCTGAAATTCGTCTCGATCGACGGGCTCTACCGGGCCGTAGGCGAACCGAACGGACGCAACCCGGACGCACCGGCCTACTACGATGCCGTCTTTACCGGAGACTATCCGATTGAGCCCAAGGATATGATCGAAAACGGGTTCCAGCTTAAAGCTGCGGAGTAGCGCGCCCCGTCGAACTATCGACTGTTTCCCGGTTGCGATTTATGAGCATCTTCCGCGAGGAGGATTCTCAACATGGCGCAGACAAAAGACGTCAACCGTCAGATCGTTTTGGCTGAACGGCCATCGGGATTGCCTGACGAGAATACGCTGCGCATGGAAACCGGCCCGCTGCCGCAGCCCGGCGCCGGAGAGATGCTGCTGCGCACCGAGTATCTGTCGCTCGACCCCTATATGCGAGGTCGGATGAACGATGCGAAGTCGTATGCAGAGCCGGTCGCTATCGGCGAGGTGATGACGGGACAGGTCGTGGCCGAGGTGATCGCCTCAGACATCGAAGGGTTCACCGAAGGGGACCGGGTACTCGCCATGAGCGGATGGCAGGACTACGCGCTGTCCGACGGGACACAGGTCATCAACCTCGGCAAGGACCCCGACAACCCGTCCTGGCGGCTCGGTGTGTTGGGCATGCCGGGTTACACGGCTTATGCGGGCCTCCTGTTCATCGGTGAGCCCAAACCCGGAGAGACCGTCGTCGTGGCCGCGGCGTCCGGTCCCGTCGGCGCGACCGTCGGGCAGATCGCCAAGATCAAGGGCTGCCGCGTGGTCGGTGTCGCCGGCGGGGCGGACAAATGCGCCCATGTTGTCGAGACCCTTGGTTTTGACGCCTGTATCGACCACCGGGCGGATGATTTCGCCACCCAGCTCAGCGCCGCCTGCCCGGACGGAATCGATGTCTATTTCGAGAATGTCGGCGGCAGGGTGCTCTACGCCGTTCTGCCGCTGCTGAACCCGTTTGCGCGCATACCCGTTTGTGGCGTCGTGTCCTGGTACAACCTCGCCGGCTTGCCCGACGGACCGGATCGCGGCCCTGCCCTGATGTCCACGATCCTGAAAATGAAGGCGAAGGTTCAGGGCTTCATCATTTTCGACAGCTTTCCCATCGAGACCTTTGGCGACTTTGTCCGCGACATGTCCGGCTGGATCGCCGATGGCAAGGTTCACTACAAGGAGCAGGTCGTAGAGGGACTCGAACAGGCACCGGCCGCATTGAACGACGTGCTTCTGGGCCGGAGTTTCGGAAAAATGCTGGTCAAGGTCGGCGCCTGACGGTGCACCTCGTGGTTGGCACTCTGCTTGCGCCCGAGCGAGCGCCCACATAAACGCGCGCCATGACAGACGACACTCAAACCGCCCTCGTCACCGGCGCCTCGCGCGGTCTGGGGGCCGCTTTGGCAGAGGCATTCGCGGCCGAAGGGTACCATGTCATCGCCGTGGCCCGCACCGTCGGCGGACTGGAAGAGCTTGATGACCGGATCAAGACCGCTGGTGGACAGGCGACGCTCGCGCCGATGGACGTGACCGACGCCGGCGCCATGCAGCATCTCTGCCGCTCGATTCATGACCGCTGGGGCGGGCTCGATGCCTGGGCGCACACCGCGATCCATGCCGCGCCGCTCACTCCTGCGGACATGATCGATGACACGGACTGGTCCAAGAGCTGGGAGGTCAATGTCGAGGCCACGCGGCGGCTGATCGCTTATGTCAGCCCCCTGCTGCGGGCACGGCCCAATGCCCGCGCGGTCCTGTTCGACGATCCGCGCGGCGGGAAGAAATTCTTCGGCAGCTACGGTGCCACAAAGGCGGCACAGATCGCGCTCGCCCGCAGCTGGCAGGCCGAAACCCATCGCACCGGCCCGAAGGTGGAGATCGTCACGCCCGAGCCCATGCCCACTGCCGTCCGGGCGCGATTCTTTCCCGGCGAGCCGCGCGAGGCACTCTCTGCCCCGGCCACGCGCAGCGATTGGCTTAGGGGGCTCGTGACGCGCTGACCGGAAAGCCACACAGGGCCGGGCCGGGCCGTCCCGTCTTGCCCGCAAAGCCCCCCCTGGCCTAAGCACAAATGGCACAAAGAGGGCCGCATCATGCGCATTCTCATCACCAATGACGACGGGATCAACGCGCCCGGTCTGCAGGTGCTCCACGATATCGCGACCGAGATCGCAGGGCCGGAGGGCGAGGTCTGGACGGTGGCGCCGGCCTTTGAACAGTCCGGCGTCGGGCACTGTATTTCCTACACGCATCCGACGATGATCGCGGAACTCGGACCCCGCAGGTTTGCCGCCGAGGGGTCCCCCGCCGATTGCGTGATGGCCGGTCTGCACGATGTGATGAACGGTGAGCGTCCAGATCTGGTGCTGTCCGGTGTCAACCGCGGTAACAACTCCGGCGAGAATGTGCTCTACTCCGGCACGCTCGGCGGCGCGATGGAAGCCGCGCTACAGGGTCTGCCGGCGATCGCGATGTCGCAATTCTATGGCCCCGCCATTGCTCATCTGGACGACCCGTTCGAAGCCGCCGCCGTGCACGGGACGGCCACGGTGCGTGCGCTGCTCGACCATGGACTCTGGGACGAGGCGCCCTACCGGCTGTTCTACAATGTGAATTTCCCGCCGGTCGCGGCCGCCGATGTCAAGGGGCGCAAGGTTGCTGCCCAAGGCTGGCGGGAAGGGACAAAGTTCTCGGTCGAAGCGCATCTTGCACCGTCGGGGCGGCGCTTCCTGTGGGTGCGTGGCGGCCCTCAGGCAGTGGAAACTGGTCCCGGCACCGATGTCACGGCCAATTTGGATGGTTATATCTCGGTTACCCCGCTGCGCGCGGACCTGACCGCCCATGATCGCCTGGGCGAGCTGAGGGACCGGATCGAATGACCGACGACGATGCCGCCACACGCAAGATGCAGTTCGTCTTCAGCCTGCGCTCGCGCGGGGTTCTGGACGAACGGGTGCTGGCGGCTATGGAGCGTATCGACCGCGGGCTTTTCGTCACCGGTGCCTTCGAGAAACGCGCCTATGACGATATGCCCCTGCCCATCGCCTGCGGTCAGACGATCAGCCAGCCCTCTGTTGTCGCGCAGATGACAAAGGCGCTGGAGGTCGGCCCCCGGGACACCGTTCTGGAGATCGGCACCGGCTCGGGCTACCAGGCAGCGATCCTGAGCCAGCTCGCGCGGCGGGTCTATACGATCGACCGGCACCGCCGGCTGACCGAAGAGGCAGAGCGGCGGATCCAGGCGCTGGATCTGTCGAACGTCACCGTGTTTTGCGGCGACGGGTCTCGCGGGCTGCCGGCGCAGGCCCCGTTCGACCGCATCCTTGTGACCGCAGCCGCCGAAGACCCCCCGGGCCCTCTGCTTGAACAGCTCCAGGTCGGTGGGATCATGGTCGTGCCCGTGGGCCAGTCTGACGCGGTGCAAAGCCTGATAAAGGTGCGCCGGACCGAGGATGGCTACGACTATGAAGAGCTCAGTCAGGTCCGTTTCGTCCCTTTGATCGACGGTATGCCGCTAGACTGATGGTCACGCCCGCCGAAGCGTGACCTCCCGGACTCTTCCGAAACGGGACGAAATTTGCTAAGGGCTCCCAAAAGCCAAGAGGCCGGTCGCAGCAAAGCAGACTGCCCAACAGGATTGAGAGCATGGCACGAGCACATCTTTCCCTTCGGACGCTTATGTCTGTCGGGCTACTGACGCTAACCGCGGCCTGCAGCAGCGTGTCGATCCCCGGCCTGCCGGGCAACGCGATCAACGCGCCGGCCAATACCTTGCCGACGGCGGACCGGCCCGAACCGGACTCGCGCGGCGTCATCTCGTACCCGGGCTATCAGGTCGCTGTCGCGCGTTCAGGCGAAACGATCGAACAGCTTTCGGAACGTCTGGGCTTGCCGGCACCTCAGGTCGCGCGCACCAATGGACTGCCCGCCGGGGCCACCTTGCGCAGTGGCGAGGTGATCGTGCTGCCGTCACGTGTCGCCGAGGCCGCACAGGGCAACGACGTGGCCGCCGTCGCGGGCGCCGCGCTTGACCGCGCCGATGCCGGGACCCCAGCACGCGCCTCGGACGATCCGGGGCCGCCGGTGACCGAGCCGCGGCGCCATACCGTGCAGCGTGGTGAAAGCGCCTACTCCATCGCGCGGCTCTACAATGTCTCCGCCCGGTCGCTCGCCGACTGGAACGGGCTGGATGACACACTGACGGTCCGCGAAGGCCAGGTTCTACTGATCCCCGTGGCCCGGCAGACCGCCGCTGCCCAGGACCCGCTGGCCACCGTGCCCCCGGGAGAGGGCTCGCCCACGCCACAACCCCCCAGTGCGGCAACCGCCCAGCCGGACGAGGATCTTCCGTCCGTCGCCGCGGCCTCGGCAGCGGGCGCCACGCCGCCTGCCGCCTCGCTCAACAATGACCGGACCGCGGCGTCCGACACGACGCGCCTGCTGACACCGGTCTCGGGCCGCATCATCCGTGGCTATGACAAGCGCCAGAACGAAGGGCTGGACTTCTCCGCCCCCGCCGGCTCGCAAGTCATTGCGGCGGATGCCGGCACGGTTGCCGCGATCACACGCGACGTCGATCAGGTGCCCATCGTCGTCCTGCGGCACAGCAACGGGCTGCTGACCGTCTATGCCAATGTCGACGATATCAAGGTGGAGAAAGGCGCCCGTGTCAGCCGGGGTCAGCAGATCGCCGTGGTGCGCGAGGCTGACCAGCCCTTCCTACATTTTGAAGTGCGGCAGGGCTTCGACAGCGTCGACCCGGTGCCGTACCTGACCGAGTGAGCCGCCCTAGCCAAACGGCGCATGTGTACCCCTGAGCTGAGCAGATTCCCTACGGCCGTTCGATCTTGGCCGGCGCTCAGGCCAGGGTGACCCCGCGCCGCCCTGCGAGATCGGTGAAGTACTGCCAGGCGACCCGGCCGGAGCGGGCGCCGCGCGTGGCCTGCCACTCGATGGCTTCGGCGCGCAGAGTCTCGTCGTCGATCGCAACGCCATAGGCATCGCAATAGCCGCGGATCATGCCCAGATAGGCGTCCTGCGAACAGGGATGAAAGCCGAGCCAGAGGCCGAAACGGTCGCTCAGCGAGACCTTTTCCTCGGTCGCTTCGGAGGGGCTGATCGCACTGGAGCGCTCGTTTTCGATCATGTCGCGCGGCATCAGATGGCGCCGATTGGACGTGGCATAGAAGACGACGTTCTCCGGGCGCCCCTCGATCCCGCCGTCCAGCACCGCCTTGAGCGACTTGTAATGCTCATCATCGTGGGAAAAGGACAGATCATCGCAAAAGAGCAGGAACTGCGCCTCGGGCGCTCCGCGAAGCACGCCCAGAAGCCGACCGATGCTCGCCAGATCCTCGCGCTGAACCTCGACGATCTTGAGCGGCAGCCCCTCTGCGGCGATGGTCGCATGGACCGCCTTGACGATAGAGGATTTCCCCATCCCCCGCGCCCCCCAGAGCAACGCGTTGTTCGCAGGCAGCCCGCGGGCGAACTGACGGGTGTTGTCGAGCAGGATATCGCGCACGCGGTCGATACCGATCAGCAGATCCAGCGCGATGCGGGACACGTTGGAAACCGCAATCAGACGGTCGGGAGCGACATGCCAGACAAAGGCATCCGCGGCGGACAGGTCGGGGGCGGGGCTCGGCGGCGGGCTCATCCGTTCCAGCGCCTCGGCGATCCGCACGAGGGTGTCGTCGTCACTCAAGACCGGGCATCTCCCGCCGGTTCGTCCGCGAGATCGTCATCCTCGTCCTCGTCCCAGAGCGCTGGAACGGATGAGCCCGCCGCCGAGCCCCGCCCCCGACCTGTCCGCCGCGGATGCCTTTGTCTGGCATGTCGCTCCCGACCGTCTGATTGCGGTT
>JBCDBB010000129.1:0-11004 GCA_039184415.1 Pseudomonadota bacterium | reverse complement strand
GTGCCGACCAGCAGCACCAGCGCCATACCGACCGTGACCTGAAAGAGCGACAGGCGCAGCAGGCGCGACAGCGGCACCTCAGGCGTGGCGCTGGTGCTGCTGGTCGGCACCCTGAACCGCGTCATGATCGTGGAACTGGCCGTGCCCGCATCGCTGGTCGCGGGCATGCTGGCGCTGCCGCTTCTCTTTGCGCCCTTCCGCACCCTTATCGGATTTCGCTCCGACACCCATGTCTCCGCCCTCGGCTGGCGGCGCGTGCCCTACATCTGGAAGGGCACGATGTATCAGTTCGGCGGCTTCGCCATCATGCCCTTCGCGCTCCTGGTGCTGTCGGGCTATGGCGAGGCGATCGACGCGCCGCGCTGGATCGGGCTCACCTCCGCGGCGCTCGCCTTCCTGCTGGTGGGAGCGGGGCTCCATATGGTCCAGACCGTCGGGCTCGCGCTCGCCACCGATCTGGTAAAGGAAGAGGACCAGCCCAAGGTCGTCGGCCTGATGTATGTGATGCTGCTTCTGGGCATGGTCGTCAGCGCGCTCGTCTTCGGCTGGCTCCTGGAGCCCTACACCCCCGGCCGGCTCGTCCAGGTGATCCAGGGCTGCGCGGTGGTGACCGTCGGGCTCAATCTGCTGGCGCTCTGGAAGCAGGAGGCCCGCGACCGCGACCGCGCCCGCCAGATGGCCGCGGCCCCGCCTGCCGATTTCTTCGCCGCCTGGCGCAAACTCGTCGCGCGGCCCGGGGCGCTCAGGCTTCTGGTGGTGATCGGGCTCGGCACCTTCGGCTTCGGAATGGCCGATGTGTTGCTGGAACCCTATGGTGGTCAGGTGCTCGGTCTCTCGGTGGCCGACACTACGAAACTCACCGCGCTCCTCGCGGGCGGCACGCTGATCGGGTTCGGGATCGCCTCGAACCTCCTGGGGGCGGGGGGCGCGCCCGTCGCGCTCGGCAGGGCCGGCGCGGCCATCGGCATTCCCGGATTTGCAGCAATCATCCTGTCGTCCTTTGGCGGCAGCATTCCGCTCTTTCTCGCCGGCACCTTTGCCACGGGGCTCGGTGCCGGGCTCTTCGGCCATGCCACGCTCACCGCGACGATCCGCAGTGCCGCGCGCGAGCAGACCGGCCTGGCCCTGGGCGCCTGGGGCGCCGTGCAGGCGACCTGCGCCGGCATCGGTGTCGCCCTCGCGGGTGTGGTGCGCGATGTGCTGGTCGGGCTGGAGGCCGGTGCCGGACTTTCGCCGCAAACGCCCTACAATATGGTCTTCATGATTGAGATCGTCTTCCTTGCTCTGGCCGTGATCATGGCACTGCATTTGCGGCCCAAATCAGAACACTCGACGCGGCGCACGCAGGTCGTCGAAGCGGAACCCCAACCGGTGGAGGGAACATGACACAGGTCATCACACGGTATTTCGACAGCGCGGGCCAGGCCCGTTCGGTCATGGATGAGCTCCTCTACCGGCGCCGCTTCTCACAGAACATCGTGCGGCTCTTCGATCAGGCGGACGGTCTCGCCCAGGCGCTGACAGAGGCCGATGTCGACCCCGCCACGGCCCAGGCCTACCAGAACCGCATGGGGTCGGGCGGCGCGGTGGTCATGGTCCGGGCCGGCTACAAGCCGCTCGGCGTCGCGCGCATCACCCGCCAGGTTTTGGCCGATATGGGGGCCGCGGATCTCGGCGGGCTGTCCGAGGAGGTGTCCGTCAAGGACCCGCCATACACCGGGCTCAGCGTCTACCCCGATAGCCCGCTCTTCCTTACGCGCCGGCACGATCCCAAAAGCACGACCTATCACATGGCCGACTGGCCGATCCCGCTGATCAGCCGCCGCAAGCCCTTCACCGGCTCGATCATCCCGCGCAACGGGCATATGGCCAATTGGCCGATCCCGCTCCTGAGCGACCGGAAGCCATACACGGAGTCGATGTTCCCGCGCCACGCGCGCATGGCAAATTTCCTGCTCCCGCTGCTGAGCCAGCGCAAGCCCTACACCAAGTCGATCTTCGCCCGTCATGCGCGCATGGCCGATCGGCCGGTTCCGCTTTTGAGCAAGCGCAAGCCCTACGACCGGTCGTGGATCTCGCGCCACGGACGGATGGCGAACTGGCCGTTCCCGCTTCTCATCAACGGCAAGCGGGGAACCAACTCGCTCATGCCGGGCGAGCCCTACATGGCGAACTGGCCGATCAAGCACCTAAGCAGTCGCAAGCCCTTCACGAAGTCGATCTTCCCGCGCAATGCGCACATGGCGAACTTCCCGATCCCGCTGCTCAGCAAGCGCAAGCCCTATTCCGACTCCCTCATCCCGCGCCATGGGCGCATGGCGGACAAACCTGTCCCTCTGCTGACCGACGACATCAAGGATATGGGACCCAATTTCACCGTCTCGGGGCTCTTCGGTATCCCGACGATCCTCCGGCGGCAGAAGGCGTCCTGAGGGCCCGGATGCGCCGCTGGCGTCTCGGACGGATCAAAACGCGAACATACCTGTACGAAATGTCCGTTTGGACGTTTCGTACAGACCTTAACGCTACTATTCAGATCTTGCGCGGCACGACCCCGATCTCGGCCAGGGCGGCGTCCAGACCGTCAGCGCGCCCGGTCGGCACAGCGGCTGCCTTCAAACAGTCGAACCTTTCGCGCAACGCCGGCTTCTCCGCCGGGCTCAGATCGTGGAACCCGCGCCCCTGTAACCCCAGTACCAGCGCCGTGTAGGCCATGAAATGCGCGCGGTGCCCGGCCTCCAGAAGCCGCGCATAGGCCGCGTCCGCGCCGAGCGTGCGGAGCGTTTCGGCATCCTCGATACCGGCCCGGGCGAACTGCGCCGCCATTGCCGGGCCAAGGTTTCGAATGCTGCTGACGGGGTCCATGGCGCGAGCCTACGCGCGGCTGGGCTCTCGCGCCAGTCTCAGCCCGATGTCGTGCCGAGCGCCTCGAAATTCGCCTGCAGCCGCATCTTGATATAGTCCGCCGCGGTGATCGGAGGATATTTCTTTTCAGGGCCTTGCAAGACGATGTTACGGTTGGCCTGGGCGAAGAAGGGGATCGAATAGCGCGGACCCAGATACTCGTCCGGCCGCGGCATCCGCACCCGGTGCGGGTTCGACAGCAGCCGGTCGTCGGACCAGCGCATGAGCATGTCGCCGATATTGCAGGTGATGATCCCGTCGACCGGCGGCACGGCCGTCCAAGTGCCGTCCTCGGCTTCCTTGCCGGGCGCGACCTCCAGTCCGCCCTGGCCGCCGCGCTGGTGCAGCAGCGTCAGACAGTCGAAATCGGTATGGGCGCCGGCACGCCAGCCACTGAAATCCTCGGGCTTGGCGTCGGTCATCGGCAGGTAGTGGATCAGCCTCAGGGTCGACTGGTACTCAGGACTGCCTGGGTCATGGGCGCGGGTAAAGGTGTCTTCGGCAAAGCCGAGCTTGAGGGCAAAACACGACAGAACCTGCATCGCGATCGCCCAGTTTGCCCGTTCGAACCCCAGCATCGTCTCGCGAAAGCCCGGAACCGCGCTCTCCGATGGCCAAAGCCCGTCCATGCGGGGGCGCGTGATTTGATAGCTTTCCTTCTGGTCCGGCGTACCGGTGGAGGGGCGTACCTGGCTCTTGAACTCCCAGCCGGCATTGGTGCCGGGCAGGAGTGGCATTTCGCCCTTAACCTCCTGTGACAAAGCGAAAAAACGCTCTGTCATCTCGAAAGCGCGATCGATATCGAACTGGCTCAGAAGATGCCCCGACAGCTGAAACAGCCCGATCCGCGTGGCTGCATCCCAAAGCTCGTCGGCGATCCGGGATTTGCGCGCTTCGAAATCGCGCATGTCGATCACGGGCACGTCGCGTGCGATCGCCTTGCCTGCGCCGCCGATGCGGCTTTCGCGGGACAGTTCGTCAAGCGGGTCGGTCATTTCCGTCTCCATAGCAATTGGGACGGAGCAATGACCTGGCGAGGACCCGCCTGACTGCTTCTACTCCGGAAAGCACCACGTGGGAGGGGACATAACACATGGTGCACAATCGTGTCGAAGGAACGGCGGGTCCGCGGGAAGGGAGGAGGAGAACCAAGAACCCGCCGCCCGGTCGACACATCCAGTCTGGCACCGCCTCGCACCCATGCAATGTCGGGCCGGGGGACAGTGCACGTAATACACCGAATGCCACCAAATCGGGCGGAGTTTTCACCTTTGCGACCAAAGCAGCGGCAGGCTGTGCGCGCAGCTCACGACTTGTCAGATTGGACGTTCTGTCGCAGAGTTCCATGAGTTATGGGGAGTCCGATGGAGCAAAGGGATTACGCGGGGCCCGATGATGGGCTGCTTTTGCACATCGAACATATCATCGGGATGATCCGTCGAATTTCCGGCGAGGCCTTTCTGGCGAAAGTCCTCGAACGGGTAGGCTTGCCCTGTCCCTGGGACCGCACCGCGGCGATCCATGTTGTCCAGCATGACGAGGCGGAACTGATCCGCACGGCGACGGAAATGTCCGGCGATCCGGCCTACGCCGCCCGGCTGGGGATCAACTATTCCAGCATCACGTCGGTGCCGGGCTACGTCGCGCGCAATTCGCGCACGCTCCGCTCGGCGATCCAGCGCTCCAAACGCTATACCGCGCTGTCCTCCGCCGCGCTCGACTATGACATGCGCGAGCGCGGGGACATTGCGACATTGTCCATTCGGGCGCGCGATCCGGCGACGGACAGGAACTTCCCCCATCGCGAGTTTTCCGTCTTCGCGGTGCTCTCCGTCATGCGTTATCTCGTCGACCGTACCTTTCAGCCAGTCGAGGTGACGTTCCGCCACCGCCGCACCAAGGGGGCGGAGCCCATTCGGCGGGCGTCGGCATGCCCGGTGCTTTGGGACATGGCCGAAGACAGTATTCGCATGACCGAGCAGACGCTCGACCTGAAGATCCCGACCTACGACCCGCGGCAGCGCGATCTGCTGTCCAGCTATGGTGAAACCCTGTTGGCGCGCGCGCCGCGGCCGAGCAGTGCGTTCCGCGCCGAGGTGGAGCGCCTGATCCTCGCGCGCTTCACCGATGGCGCGCCGTCAGCAGAGGATATCGCCCACCGCCTGGGCATGTCGCGGCGCACTCTGACGCGACGTCTTTCGGAGCAGGGTTTGACATTCAGACAGATTCTGGACGATGTCCGGCTTGACGTAGCGCACAGCTACTTGCACGATACAGAACTTAGTTTAGCAGAGATTTCATTTCAGCTTGGGTACGCCGACCAGGCGGCCTTCACCACAGCCTATAAGCGCTGGACAGGAAAAACACCCGCGGTTGAGCGCGCTGGAGGCGCGGCCTAGCACGAACAAATCTGATTTGTCCCAAACTCGAAAGAGTTTGGCCGCATCGTGCAAACCTACCCTAAAGTCACCTCCCATTTCAGTGACGCAAGGGGATGGCGTCTTTGGCGCTTGGCCCAATCGCTGAAGGAGATTTAAAATGTCAAATGAAACCATGACGATCCGGGAGATGTGCGATGCCTTTCAGGTGACAGCACGGACACTGCGATTCTATGAAACCAAGGAGCTTCTCGCCCCCGTGCGGGTTGGCCAAAAGCGGCTCTTCACCAAGCGCGATCGCGCCCGTCTGAAGCTGATCCTGCGCGGCAAGCGCTACGGTTTCAGCCTGGAGGAACTGCGCCAGATCCTCGATCTCTACGAGACCGAGAACGGTGATGTTGCACAGATGCAGATGGCTGTGCAGACCGGCAAGGTGCATCTGGCGACGATGATGGACGAGCGTGACCGGCTGGAGCGCAATATCCGTGATCTGAAGGAAGAACTGAGCTGTGCCGAAAGGATGCTGGCCAAAAGCAGCCCCGATCCTGTCCTCGCCTAAGCCGTATTTTCGGCCGGGAGGACAGGGGATGCCCGGCGGGGGGCCGTTTTCCCCGCTTCGTGTCTTATGGCAGGTCTTGGTGTCCTTCGGGACGGTCCCAGGGGGGCGCGATCGACGCCCCTACGACAAATTGCCGGGCTGTGTGTATTGGCACGCGGCCCGGCCTATTTTTGAGCGGTCACGAATGATCCGGTAACAGACGCACCGCGATTGCGGCACTGTGCAGATCCGGCGCGATATGATGACCGAGCCGGCGCAACCCGTCATCGGGCTCCGCAATGTCAGGAACCTGTACGGTGATGCAGCCGGCGGCAATGGCCGCCCGCGTGCCCGGCGCGCTGTCCTCGAAGGCGGCGCAATGTTGCGCGCTGAGGCCCAGAGCTGCGGCCGCGCGGATATAGATTTCCGGGTGGGGTTTGGGCCGTTCCACCTGGTCCCCACCGATCACCGCGGAAAAGAAGCCTCGCAAGCCGGTTTTTTCCAGCAGCGCGTCAGCTTGTGCGGTGTGCGTCGATGTTGCCAGCGCCATTGGCACCTCTCGCGCCGCGACGGCCTCCAGCACCTCGCGGGCATGGGTCTTCAACGGGATGCCGGCAGTCTTGGCTTCGGCATGGCGCACCTCGACGCGGGCGGCGAACTCTTCATAGGCGGCGTGGCCGCCCAAAGCCGGGGTGAGGTGTGCGGCGGCAAGATCCATGCGCAATCCCAGCACCTGACGGAAGGCCGGACGCAGGTCTCCGCGCCCGTCGGCCAGGGCGACCGCGTCCATTGCTTCCAAGAGCAGGCGTTCGGTGTCGAGCAATGTGCCGTCCAGGTCGAAAATCGCCCCGCGCGGGCCAGCGCCCGTCATAGCGGCAGCGCCAGCAGGATCATCGTCCCGGTTCCCCAGAGGGCGAGAAGGAAATGCGTCGCCTGGGTCGATGCATGCAGATACCAGTAGCCGAAATGATTTCCACCGACCGTGAAGCCGGCCCAGGTCAGCGTAAAGGCCAGCGCGCCGACAATGCCGAGCCCGCGTGCGGTTTCACTGCCGACAAGCCCGAACGGCACGAGCGCCATGGCCAGGGTGGCCAGGGCAAGAAGGACCGTCGCAAGCGTCTCCCACAGCACGATCACGCGGTAGAGCAACTGGATAAGGCCCTCATCGGTGATCCGGCGGTGGGCGATACAGGCATAGTCCTCGGGGTACTCCTCCTCCAGCCCGTCCATGCGTACGACCGCCGCAATGGCGCTCTGGTTCATCGAGGGAAAGAGCCAGTTGTCCCGGGCCCCGGTAAAGATCCAGGCGGTGAGACTCGCCAGCAATCCGGTCTGGGCGAGGGGGAGGGCAAGGTCGAGCATCGTGATGGCTCCGGCGGTCTGTGGCTGCGTCGCGGTCAGGATAGTCGGTCCCGGGGCCGCCGCCAATCTCAGCGCGTCCGGCGAAACGCGACGCCGAGACCGATGGAGTACCCGTCGTAATTCTGCCCGACCGCGTAGCGGCCCACGAGCCGCACCCGGTCGAGATAGGGGATTGGCAGGGCGGAGATTTCGAGCTCCAGCCCCGCGCCGACCTGGGCCAGCCAGGGCGTGTCGAGGCTGCTGCCTTGGTCGCCGGGATAGGCTGATGCGCTGGCCTCCCACACGGCGCGGACCGGGCGGCTCAGGGCGCGCCAGCTCCGGATCGGGTGGCGGTAGCGGCCATAGAGCGATGCGGCTATGGCGTCGGCCTCGGAGTCAATCCGTGGGTCGTTCTCGAGCGCCACGAGGCGCATCCATGTGTAGCGCGCCCGAACGTCGACCTCGCGCGGCTGGGTGCGGATCTTGTACTCCAGCCCGATCGAGGCGCCGTAACCGCCCGTCCGGAGCGTCCCGCCGCCCAGATCCACCGCGGTGCCGTCATCGTTCTCGATCAGCGGAATGTCGGGGACGAGCGATCCGTTCGGCGCGACCTCTCCAATCGCCGCATGCAGCAGCGGCCGGATTGTGAGTTGCGGGGTGACATCGAAGTTGTAGCCGACGGCGCCGGTCGCGGCCCGGCTCGACCAGCGTGTGTTGATGATGGCGATGGTTTCCGCGGAGTCGTCAAGCGTGCTGTCGGCATCGCGCAGGAGCGCAGGATCATAGAGCTGCCACCCGAGAAACCCTTCCAGATAGAGCCGCCCGCCCGGGCGCGGCCGGAACCCGCCGCCGAGTTGCGTGGTCCGAAAGTCGAAATCCTCGCCGGTTGCAACCGAGAAATTCAGAGCAGAGGCGGTCTCGTTCGGAACCGCGACAAAGCCGAAGGCCGCAAGCGCTCGGTCGGTCAGCAGCGCATCCTGAAACGGTGTCTGGTGCGGGATCCCCTGGGCCGAAGCTTGGAGGCCGAGCAGGCACAGGCCGACATGGCCCGCGACGCGCCGAAGCCGCCGCGCCAGACCGCCGAGTGTTTTGGGGATGAGCATGGAATCCGCTTAGGTCGCGCCGGCAGGTCTGTCCAGCGGCGCCCGGAGCGGTCAGGTGCTTACCGGCTAGGCTGTTGCATTTTCAACAGATCCGGGATCCCCGGGGCCCGGTCCCGTCAGGCATTATGGCAGCGACGGGGACCTGTTCCAGGGTTGCGCCCTGGTGTTTCAGTGCGGTCAGTTCTTCGCGTAGCGACGCCGAATGGCGGGACGGACCGTGAATGCGCACGACGCTTTCGCCCTCCTGCGCGTGGCGCATCACCAGCCCCGCGATGCGGTGAGCGGGCCAGTCGCGGGCGTCGATGGACTGGCGTTCGGCGTCCCGGCGGGCAAGCTCCAGAACCCCGGGATCGGTATCGACATCATGCAGGATAATGTCGGCCTCCTGCAGTCTCTGGACGGCGCGTAGCGTCAGCAGATCGGCGGCGTCGGCGGAGGCATCGATCACCGAGACAATCCCGGCTGAAGTCCGGTCCGGAGCGCCGCCCGCTGCGATGGCATCCTTGATCCGCCGCGCGGCCTCGCGCTCCGCGCCGCGGGCGTGGAGCTTTCGAGGCATACCCATGAACACCCAACGCCAGAGATCCCGGCGGGCCTCGCGCGGGACGCGCGCGGCCACGGCGCCTCGGAGCCGTCCGGCGAGGCGCGCGAGATCGCCCAGCCCCGGTTCCAGCATCTGTTCGACCCGCGTCTTGATCTGGCGCGCCAGCACCGGGGCGGTGCCTTCAGTGCCGATTGCGACCACGACCGGATCGCGATCCACGATCGACGGTGTGAGCGCGTCGCAGAGATCGGGCTGATCCACGACATTGACCGTCGCACCGCCGGCCTTGGCCAGATCATGCAGCGCCGCGTCCAGACCGGGGCAGCCGGTGGCGACAAAGACGAGCGCCGTGTCGGCAAAACGGTCGGGAGTCGGGCGGCTGGTGTCGTGTACGATATGCCCGACATTCGCCAGATCGGCCAGCTCATCGTCCAATTCTGGCGCCATGACGCGGATTTGAGCATCGGTCTTGAGCATCAGGCGGCATTTCTGCGCGGCCTGTTCGCCGCCGCCGGCGATCACCACATGGCGATCCGCCATGCGCAGGAACATCGGAAAGGTCTGCATCTCGATCCCCGTGTCGGTCTCAGGCCGCGGCCGCACCCTGCCGGTCGGACCAGAGCGCCGCAGCGCGCGTTTCTGCGGCGGCAATGTCCGGTGCGATCCCGGCGGCGACAAGCGCCAGCGCGCCGGTTCCGAGGATTGTAGCCCGTGCGAATTCGTCGTCCAACCGTCCAGACCATATCCGGGCGAGGTCTCCCGGAGAAGCGGTCGGATCGGCGAGCCGGCGGTTTTCGTCCAGAAGCGGGTCGATCGTCTGCTCGTAGGAGCGTCCGTCCTGGAGCCCGTAGAGCAGGACGGGTTTTGCCGGGTTGCGCTCGAACTCTCCACCGCCGCCCTTGAGCACCAGAAGCTGCGGCTCGCCCAGTTCAGCCCCGGTATCCTGCTGAAGCTCGCGGTAAGGCGGGTGGAACACGCCCTGAACCGTGGCCGGGGCGCGCGCCGGGTTGAGCGCCCGGAGCGCGGTGTTCACCGGTGAGCGCAGGCCAAGTACCTCGCGCAGGCGCAGGAGCGACAGGAGTCGAGCATCCATCGCCTCGAGTGGCACATAGACGACGCCGTCGCGGTCCATGGCCAGCTTGGCCGCCTCCGGCGTTTCCGCCTGAGCAATTCCGGCCTGGTCAAGCGCACCGCGCACGTCTGCAAGTGGGTTCTGGTGCGAGTTCCAGCCATGGAGCAACACGCGCGCCCCGGCCTGTGCCACCAGACGCGCCGACAACAGAAAAAGCGGCAACCCGCGGGAGCGTCCGGCAGCATAGCTCGGCCAGTCGAGCGTTGCACCGGTGTCTGTCCAGCTGTCCAGACCTGCGCGCATGGCTGTGACGAAGCCCGCAATCTCTCCGGCGGTCTCGCCGCGATAGCGCATCAGCATGAAGAGCGCGCCGATGGCCTCCGGTGCAGCCTCGCCGGACAGGATGAGGCGCATCGCGTCTTCGGCTTCCGACCGGTCGAGCGACCGCGCGCGTCCCGGCCCGCGGCCCATCGCATGAACGTAGGGCGCCAGGCTCATTCTGCGGCGACCGGTCTCGGCGTGCGCTCGATCAGCGCCTGCAGTTCGGAGCGGCAGGAGCCGCAGTTTGTGCCAGCTTGGGTAGCCTCACCAATCGAGGTGACTGTTGAATGGCCCGCGTGGATTGCTTCTAGAATTTCATTGGTACCAACCGTCATACAAGAGCACACGATTGGGCCCTTATCCGGCAAGTTCGCATCCGCACGACCTGCAAGAACGCGTTGACGGTCAGCAGCAAGATCAAACGTCGACTGCAGTTGTTCCACGAGCCATTCTCGCGAAAGCATCACCGGTTCAGGTGACATATAAAATGCCATCTCCAATCGACCGCGATCAAAAACGGCTACCCGGTGCGCATGCGAAACCGGATCATTGTAATCGAGGGTCTGATCGCCATTAGATCCCGTTGCCAACTTGTCACCAAAACTCATGGCTTGGCCTATGCCCTTAAACGCCAATTCGGTTCGCCACCCGCCAACACACTTTGCCGTCGCCCAGTAGGAGATCGCGGGATCACTTAGATGCGGTTTTTCCCTTGTCAGCATAAAAGCATAAGCGTCCATCGCTTCCGGGCCCAGGTTGACGGCCACGTTTTTCGAAGCCGGCTGGCCGGAGAATGGATCAAG
>JBCDBB010000128.1:0-11028 GCA_039184415.1 Pseudomonadota bacterium | reverse complement strand
CAGGCCGCCGCAAGCGCGCCCGGCGTGAAATCGGTCGGAGCGGTTGAAACACGGCTTGCGACGATGGGACCCCGGCTTCCATAACAGCAAACCCCCGCACCCAAGCCGCGCGACGTCGAAATCCGAAACCCTTGTGTCTGATGCAGACCGCCTGCCATGGGCGACCGGTCCCACGCCGACGCCGCTGCGCCCGGGCCCGGGGCTGCCGGATCGCCCGCGCGCCGCCCGGGGATGCTCGCCGTCCTGGCCTTGCCAAACAGCGCGCTTGTTGCGGCCTTCGATGGGCGTGACGATCATGTGCTCCTCACCGCGTGGTCGGTCGAAGCATTATCGCAAGGTCACGGATACGCCAACGCCGTTAAACCATCCTGCGGGATCCCAGGGGGCTGCGTCCCGGCGCCAACCGAGACGCCGAGAAGCACATCCCGGTGCTCCAGCCGGTGCAAGCCTTACGGCCGGTCTCGGCACCCGCTCGCTACGCCACCGCGCCGAATACCTCCGCCGCGCGATGGCTGGGCAGCATGTCGAAGATCATGTGGATGCGGTCCTTGTCGCCGTCATTGTAAGCCTCGTGCATCTGATCATTGTCGAACCACCACAATTCGCCCTCCTGCATGCGCACCTCTTCATCATGCGCCTTCAGCCAGGAGCCGTCGGCGGACCGCAGGACGAAATGGTAGCGGTTGCGCACACGGTAGTATTCGCCGCGGTCGATATGCGGATAGACCCGCTTGCCCGCCGGCAGGCACACGATCTTGGCGCGGCCCAGAATACTGTCCTGCTCCCGGGCGACCTCTTCGAGGAACGCGCGCGCCAGAACGAAACGCTTCGACCCGCTCGTCCACCGGCTCTCATGCACGTCGCTGCGCTTGCGATCACCGATCGCGGACTTGCGCAGGCCGCGCAGCGGTATCGCCAACGCCTCGCGTTGAACCTTGATCTTGTCCTGCCGACCGGTCGACTGCGCCCAGGCATCCTCGATCCCGTTGATCTCATCCAGGAAGGGTTTTGGATCGACGTCGGATTTCAGGCGTTTGAAGTATTTCATAGTGACCTCCTCATTGCTTGATCCGGGACAGTTCCCGTCAATTAAACGGGTGACGGCGGGCTTTATTCCCGGAAAGGCCTCAAATGCTGGGGAGGCGACATGTGCGGGTCAGGCCAGGAGACTTGGGCACAGGACGACGCCGAACTGGCAGCGGTTCTTTGCATCGCAGCGGCAACTCCAGCACACGCGTCGCGCCCGCGAACCGATGTCTGGCGCACGGAGCTGACCCTGCCCGCATTGGTGCCAAATGCCAGCCTAGTCGAAACAACGACAAGACCCTAGATCAAGCTCTGCCAGAAGCGCTTTGTAGAAACGGTTTTCTCGATGTCCGACGACCAATTGATCGGTCCCGTACTTTTCCTCGACGACCTGAGCTCGGAGCGGCTGCATCTCGCGGCCCTGTTCCTCGCGCCGCCCGGAACCGGCATTCCCCCAATCGAGACCGACGGGGGGCACCACCCGGTCGAGCCCTTCGCCGAATTCGGCGGGCTGGGGTTCTATCGGGCACGTTTCTCCGTCTCCGCGAACCATGCCTCCGACTATCGTTGGTCCGGTGAGACCTTTCAGGTCGCAAGCGGGTTCGATGGCGATCTGCGGCTGGCCTATGTCTCCTGCAACGGTCAGGAAAAGAGCGATCTGGAACGGCCCCGCGACCAGCGCAACGCGATGTGGCAAAGGCTATGCGACGAGCACGACCGCGCACCTTTCTCGGCGCTGCTGCATGGCGGGGACCAGATCTATGCCGACGAGATCACCGATGGGCACCTGCTGACCGAAAACTGGCCGGACGACGTGCCGGCCGATCCGGACCCTGCGGCCCTGGCGGACCTCGAGTTCCATCTCGCGGCTCAGCTTGTCCGGCGCTACCGCACACTCTACGCCGCGGGCCCCTATGCCTATCTCTCCGCCCGCATCCCCTCGCTGGCGATGTGGGACGACCATGATATCTGCGACGGCTGGGGCTCGCTGGACGCAACCACGATGGGATCGGCAGTTGGTCAGTGCCTCTTCAGGACCACGCGGCAGGCCACGCTGCTGTTCCAGAACGGCTGTACCGACGGCGATCTTCCGGGTCGTTTTCTGGACCGGCATGGCGGCCATCTGGGATGGGCGGTCGGCGGGCATGGCCTGAGGATCATCGCCCCGGATCTCCGTTCGGAACGAACCCGCACACGGGTGATGGGCCCGGCCGGCTGGGCCGATTTCCGCGCGACCGCGAGTCCGGCGCCGGGACAAACGTTTCTGATGTCGAGCACGCCCCTGCTGGGCCCGCGCCTGTCGCTTCTGGAAACCCTCATGCCGGTCATGCCCGCGCGGATTCACAAGTATGAGGATGACCTGCGCGACCAGTGGCAGAGCCACGCACACCGGACGGAATGGCGCGAGATGCTCCAGGCGGCCACTGCGCTCGCGCGGCCGGAAAATGCCGGCGTCACCGTGTTGTCGGGCGAAATCCATCTGGCAACGCGCGCCACACTGACGGCCCCAGACGGCGTGCAGGTCCGTCAGCTGGTCGCGTCCGGCATCTCTCATCCGCCGCCCCCGCGTGGCTTTGCCCGGGCGCTGGGGGCGCTGGCAGGACTGGGATCCTCCCCTATGAAACACCATCGCATCCGGATCGCACCGCTGCCCGGGCGACGCCGCCGCTACACCGCCGAGCGCAATTTCATGACCCTGTCGCGCAGTGCCGGGACATGGCAGGCGCGATGGCACCTGGAGGAAAGCGGGACGACCGACGCGCTACCGCTGTCGTGATTGACTCCCGACCTGACCCCGATGGCGCTGTTACGGATTGCGCCGTGAACCGAATGATCCCTGTGCAAGCTTGATCTGGGCGGCGGCTGCAAAACACCAGGCTTGAGGCGGCCACGGCGATCGCCTTCGAAACGGGTGGCTGGGAGCTGACCCTAGCGCTCGGGCGGAATGTGTTGAACACGCGATAACCCGCTCTGTTTTTGCGCAATGTCGCCAGATCAAACGACGATGCGCGCAGCCGCTCGAAAGTAATTCAAAACCAATGGGCTGGACAATCACCTTCAACCATCCCCGCTTTCTGACACCGGCGCTGCGCCTCCCGATCTGGCAAATGGTAGCGGCTACGAGTGCACGCCGAAACGTACGCAGCATGACGAAAACCGGCCCGTATCAGCCAATGCTGATGTCGAGCCGATGTGTTTCGGCAAAACTCACGAGTTCGTCGGTGAGCGCGGCACGAAAGTCCATCGTTTCCGGAACGGTGGCCGAGTCCTCGGGGAGGATGATCGAGTACCGGATCGCGAGCCGGGGTACAAACGGACGGACCACGACCCCCAGCGGCGCGAAGAGCGGCGACGCGAACGGCTCACCCAATGTTGCGGCAAGGCCAGCGGCCACACAGGCGTAGCGGGTGGTCGATGTGTGACAGAACAGCCAGTGGTCGCTGGTTTGCTCGAGTTTGTCGCGCTCCTCCTCGGCCTCGGTCGCATCGTACCACCTGTTCGGAATGACGCCGATCAGCGGGGTGCCCCGGAGGTCTTCGGCCGTCACGCTTTTTCGGTCGGTCAGAGGATGGCTTTCGTGGGCCGCAAACACATAGGCGGCCTCCGCAAAGGGTTGGATCGTCAATCCGGCCATTGGCGGCGCCTCGAACGTAATCGCCAGGTCGACCTGGCGATCGGCCAGAAGGGCCAAGGCTTCGCTATAGGATGCGGTTTCGATTTCGACCGCCACATCCGGGTGCCGTGTATGAAACCGCTTGAGCGATCCGGGAAGCAGAGCAATGGACAGTGTCGGAAGGCACGCGACGCGGATGCGTTGCTTCTGGCCGCGAAGGATCTGCTTTGCCGCCGATTGCAGGGTCTCCACGCCCCTGAAGTTGCGCTCGACCTCCCGCAGAAAGGCCCGGCCTTGCGAGGTGAGCTGCAGCCCGCGCCCGCTGCGGGCGAAAAGATCAAAGCCGAGGTTTTTCTCCAGCTCACTGATCAGCCGGCTCAGGCCGGACTGAGAAATTCCGAGCGCAACCGCGGCGGCTGCGACGGTCCCGAGCCGCGCGGCGAGCAGAAAGGCCTCAAGTTGCCGAAATGTCATGAGTCGCCCCGAACTAACCAGAAAAACTCAAGTATCATTCGTATTTCGCACTAGGGAAAGCCTGACGCCGGTGCTTATGCTTTCCGAAGCGGGAAGGCGACGCGACCGAAGAGATCCCGGCGTCGTTTGCTTTTGCAACAGGCACTTGCGCGCCAGGCTCGACGAACCTAGGCGGCGGCACCGGTATTCAGCGGGCTCTGAAAAGCGAAGGAGGTCAGTGTGACAGACAGTGCGAGCGAGACGATGCGCCGTGGGGCGATGCAAAGGTTTCTCGATATTGTCGAGGTCGTAGGCAACAAACTGCCTCACCCCACGATGATGTTCATCGCGCTGATCGGGATCGTTCTTGCCGTCGCCGCGCTCTTGTCCGGGGCGGGGGTGGTCGTCGACACCGCCACCGGCAGCTACCCGATCAACAACCTGATCGGCAACGGGACCGTCGACCTCCAGAACCCGCGCAATGGCGAGGTCATGGCAAGCTACTCGAGCGGCTGGAACTACTTGTTGTCGACGCTCACTCCGAACTTCACCGGCTTTGCCCCCTTCGGAATGGTGCTCGTGATCATGATTGCCATCGGGGTCGCCGAACATGGTGGCCTGATCGGCACCGCAATGCGCAAGCTTGTGCTGAGCGCCCCGACGCGTCTGATTGCACCGACCGTCATCTTTGCCGGGGTGATCTCGAACATCGCGGCGGACGCTGGCTATCTGGTGATGATCCCGCTCGGTCCGATCGTTTTTATGAGCGTCGGTCGTCATCCACTTGCCGGGCTTGCCGCTGCCTTCGCCGGTGTCTCTGGCGGTTTCAGTGCAAACCTCGTCGTGTCATCGCTGGATCCGCTTCTCGGCGGGTTCACTCAGGCGGCAGCGGCGACCGGAGACGGGCTGCTTGGCACCAACTTCGCCGAGACGATGAACATCGCGACGATGAACTATTATTTCCTGGTGGTCTCGACCTTCCTCGTCGTCGGCGTCGGTACGATTGTCGTGGAGTGGATCGTTGAACCCCATCTCGGCACTTACGACACGACCAATGCTCCGCTCGACGAGCAGATGCCCGATGAGCCCTCTCGGATCACCGATGACGAAGCCAGGGGTCTGCGCGTCGCTGGGATCGTTTTCCTCGCCTATGCGGCGCTCGTCGTCTGGATGACGGTGCCGGTCAAAAGCGCCATTCCACTTCTCGGGGTTCTGTCGACCGCGAGCCTGCCCGTGGAGGCGCTCGCCGCCATCGAAGCACGTTACGGCGGTGTGGGCGTAACCCACGCACCCCTGTTCGAGACGCAGATCATTGTTTCGGTGTTGTTCTTCATGTTCCTGCTCCCGGGGCTCGGCTACGGCATTGCCTCCGGCAAGTTCAGATCCGGCGATGACTTCGTCGCGAGCATGGAGAACTCGGTCCGGTTGATGGTGTCCTTCATCGTGCTGGTCTTTTTCATGGCGCAGTTCGTCGCTTACTTTAACGCGTCGAACATCGGTGTCCTTCTGGCGATGCAGGGCGCGGAACTGCTCGAGCTGGTGCCGACCGATACAGGTGTCGGTTTCACCGGTCTGATCTTTGGATTTGTCTTTTTGGCAGGCTTTATCAATCTCTTCATGGGGTCCGCTTCGGCGAAATGGGCGATCCTGGCACCGATTTTCGTCCCCGTGATGATGACCGTCGACATCACACCGGCGGCAACGCAAATGCTGTATCGTATCGGGGACTCGAGCACGAACGTGATCACGCCCCTGATGACCTATTTCGCCTTCGTGATGGCGGTTGGCGGCAAGTACAGCCCCAATTTCGGCATCGGATCCCTCGCATCGCTGATGATCCCCATCTCGATCGCCTTCATGCTCAGCTGGACCCTGTTGTTTCTGATCTGGGCATTTGCCGGTCTGCCGCTTGGACCAGGCTCGCCCGTCTTCTTCGCGCCACCGATCGTGAACTGATGTTGCGATGAGCGGCTGTCCGCCGCGACCAGCCGAGCATTGTCTTCTGACACTCTGAGCGACCTTTACTCTGTGTCCACTGCGCTGCGCAAAAACACGCCCCCGTTAGGCGTCGATCAGGGACCATCCGAAACGTCGCCAATGTGCTGACCTCTAAGCACAATCAGACAGTTTCATGGTCGCTGGACCAACCATCTCGCAGGACCGCCGCCAATTGAGCACCGGGCAGCTTCGCGCCAGGTGTCTTTGATCTCAGCGCCATGGCTGTGCGCGTGCAGACCTTCGAGACTCTGCTGAAGTTTGCGCGGCGCGCTCAGAAGACCGGCCTTGAGGCTTTTCTGTGAAGCCAAAAAAGTCGGACATTTCGGTCCGGATGCTCTTTGGCGAGCGGCGCACGCCGGCGCGCGGCATCGCTATGCATCCAGCTCCTCAAGGTTTGATACATACCGGCAGCTTCAGGATTGCGATCTGTTATAACATAACATAACAGAGACCCAGCACTAGAAACCGGAACACGTCATGGCGCGTCGAGGAGAACAGGTTCGGGCGGACGTCCTCGCGGCTCTGCTGGCGTATGGCAGACCCACGTCGGCCTATGATCTGCTGCGCGATCTTCAGGAAGCCTACCCGAAAATGGCCCCACCGACGATCTATCGGGCCCTGTCGGCCCTTGTGGAGCAGGGCAAGGTCCACCGACTGGAATCGCTCAATGCTTTTGTCGCCTGCCAGTGCACGCATCACGACCAGGCCGCGATCCTGTCGATCTGCGACGATTGCGGTGCGGTCGAGGAAACCGTCGCGCCGAAGCTGCTGGACCAGCTGACTCAGCTCACGAAGAAATCGGGATTTAAGGCGGTGCGCCATATCATCGAGATCCATGGCCGGTGCGCGTCCTGCGGCGGTTCGGAGGCGAAGGCATGAAGCCTCGCGATCGCGACATGCTGCGGCTCCTTCTGCTCGGGAGCGGCCCGCGTCTTGCCGGTGCTGCAGTCGTTGTGGCGCTCCTCTGGGCGGCCTTCTTCTGGGCGACATCGACCCCGGGCGGCCTATGACCGAGGCGCTTTCCTTCCAGGATCTCACGCTGGGCTATGACCGGACGCCCGCCGTTCAGAATGTCCGGACCGCCATCGACGCAGGCAGTCTGACGGCCATCGTCGGACCGAACGGGGCGGGCAAATCGACCCTGCTCAAAGGCATCGTGGGCAGTCTTGCCCCGCTTGGCGGACAGGTGTCGTTTCGCAGCATTCAGCGCGACGACGTGGCCTATCTCCCCCAGCAGGCCGAGATCGACCGGTCCTTTCCGCTCTGTGTCGGCGATCTGGTCTCCATGGGTCTCTGGCGGCGCATCGGCGCCTTTGGGCAGGTCCGCCGCCGGGACCGAGCCCGCGTCAACGACGCCATCGCGGCAGTGGGTCTCAGCGGGTTCGAGCGCCGCGCCATCGGGTCGCTCTCGGGCGGCCAGCTGCAACGGACGCTGTTCGCGCGTCTTCTGGTTCAGGACGCGCAACTCGTGCTTCTGGACGAGCCCTTCACCGCCATCGATGCGCGCACGACTGCCGACCTGCTCGACATCGTGCGGCTCTGGCATGCCGATGGACGGACGGTCGTCGCGGTGCTTCACGATCATGACACGGTGCGCGCGCACTTCCCTGACACCCTGTTGCTGGCACGGGAACTCGTGGCCCACGGGCCGACAGCGGAGGTTCTGACGGCCGAAAACCAGTTCCGCGCCCGGCAGATGTGTGAAGCGTGCGCGGGACCGCCCCATAGCTGCGGGCGGAGCGCGGCATGATCTGGGAGACGGTCTTTCAGCCCTTTGCCGAGTTCGGCTTCATGCGCCGCGCGCTCTTGGGATGTCTCGCCATCGCCATCGGCGCGACCCCGGTGGGCGTATTTCTGATGCTGCGCCGGATGAGCCTCACCGGTGACGCGATGGCCCATGCCATTCTGCCCGGGGCGGCGGTCGGCTATCTGGTCGCCGGTCTGTCACTGGGTGCCATGACCATCGGCGGGCTGGTGGCCGGCATGGCGGTGGCGCTGCTCTCGGGCCTCGTCACCCGCGTCACGGCGCTCCGCGAAGACGCGAGCCTTGCCGCCTTCTACCTGATCTCGCTCGCGCTCGGTGTCCTGATCGTCTCGACCCGGGGGAGCAATGTCGATCTGATGCATGTCCTTTTCGGCACGGTGCTCGCCCTCGATGACGCCGCGCTGATCCTGCTCTGCTCCATCGCGAGCCTTTCGGTGCTGACCCTGGCGTTGCTGTTCCGGCCTTTGGTCCTGGAATGCGCTGACCCGCAGTTCCTCCGCTCCGTCAGTTCGCTCAGCGCGATCACCCATTTCACCTTTCTGGCGCTGGTCGTTGCGAACCTCGTGGCGGGGTTTCATGCCCTGGGAACCCTGATGGCGGTCGGTATCATGATCCTGCCCGCCGCGGCCGCCCGGTTCTGGGCCGAGAGCATCGGCGGAATGATCCTCACCGCGGTTGCTGTCGCGATGCTGTCGAGCGTCGCCGGCCTGCTGCTCTCCTATCACTACAGCCTGCCATCCGGGCCGGCGATCATCCTTGTGGCGGGCGTCGCCTATGGGCTGTCGCTGGTGTTGGGCCCGGTCGGCGGCCTTGTCGCTCAGGCGCTTCCGCGCCGCTCCCTTGAAACCTGAAAGGACCCTTTCATGCCTTTGCGCAGACACTTCCTCGCCTCTGCCTCTGCCATCGCCGCGTTGTCTCTCTTTGCGACCGGTCCGGCCCGCGCGGATACACCGATCCCGGTTGTCGCCACATTCTCGATCCTGGGCGATATGGTGGAACGCATCGGCGGAGAGCACGTGACCGTGCAGTCGCTGGTCGGCCCCAATGGTGACACCCATGTCTACCAGCCGACGCCGGCGGCTGCGCGTGCCGTGCAGGGCGCCGAAATTCTCGTCGTGAATGGACTGGAGTTCGAGGGCTGGCTCGACCGTCTGGCGGAAGCGTCGGGGTTCGACGGAACCCTGGTCGTGGCGACCACGGGGGTCGAGCCCATCGCCTATGAAGACGGCCACGACGATCACCATGGCGAAGAGCATGCGGGTCATGACGACCACGACGACCATGACGCACAACATACGGAACACGACGACCATGATCACGGCGCGGAACATGCCGGGCATGACGATCACGACCCCGATCACGACCACGATCATGCCGAAGAGCATGCTGGAGACGACCATGGAGACGCGCATGCCGGCTACGATCATGGCGAAGAACATGCGATCCACGATGACCATGGTCACGACGAAGACCATGCAGATCACCACGGACACGACCATGGCGCCTTTGACCCCCACGCCTGGCAGAGCCTCGACAATGCCGTGATCTATGTCGACAACATCACGGCGGCACTGGCCCAGGCCGACCCCGCGAATGCTGCAACCTTCCAAGAAAACCGCGCGGCTTATGTGGCGGAAATCGAAGCGCTGGACGCAGAGATCCACGCGATGATGAACGCACTGCCGGAGGCGCAGCGCACCATCGTGACGTCCCACGACGCCTTTCAGTATTTCGGGCGCGACTACGATCTGACCTTTGTTGCGCCCCAGGGCCTCAGCACCGAGAGCGAGGCCTCTGCCAAGAATGTTGCGGAGCTGATCGAGCATATGCGCGAAGAGGGCGTCTCGGCCGTCTTCCTCGAGAACATCTCCGACAGCCGTCTGCTGGAACAGATCGCGCGCGAGACCGGGGCCAGCATCGGCGGCACGCTCTATCCCGGCGCGCTGTCGGGACCGGACGGTCCGGCGGCGACGTATCTGGACATGATGCACCACAACGCGACGACACTGTCCGGAGCGCTTGGGTCGTAAAGGCAATGTCTGCGCAAGACACACGGCTGCCGGTCACGGTGCTCACCGGGTTTCTCGGGGCGGGCAAGACGACGCTGCTCAACGCCATTCTCGCCGATGGTGCGTCGGGCCGTGTCGCGGTCATCGTCAACGAGTTCGGAGAAGCGGGACTCGATCATGATCTGATCGAGACGGTTGGCGAGGATATCGCGCTGATGCAGTCGGGGTGCCTGTGCTGCTCGCTTCGCGGAGAGCTCTCCGCGACGATGGCCCGGCTCCTGGAACGGCGCGAGGCGGGCACAGTGTCGTTCGACCGGGTGGTGATCGAGACCACGGGGCTCGCCGATCCCGGCCCGATCCTGCAGACGCTGGTGACCGACCGCGCCCTGGTCCGCACGACCCGCATGGACGGCGTGGTCACGGTTGCGGACGCCGTCAACGGCCCCGCCACGCTCGACGCCCAGTTCGAGGCCGTGTCGCAGGTGGCGATGGCCGACCTGATCATCCTGAGCAAGACCGACCTGGTGGCAGAAGACAGGCTCCGCGCGTTCGAGGCGCGCCTGACGGCTCTCAATCCGGGCGCGCGGATCCTGTACGCGGTCCGGGGCGCTGGGATCGCCGGGCGCATATGGGGGCTCAGCGGGCTCCGCCACGGCGTCGCGCTTAGCGATGCGATCTCCTGGACGACGATGCCGGCCGCCCCGGCAGATCCGTTCGCGAACCTCTCGGGGCTGGCGCAACCCGCGCCGGCTCCCGCCGGCATGTCCGGCCATGACGCGCGCATCGCCACCGCGTCGATCGTCATCGATGAGCCGATCTCGGCGGATGTCTTCGACGATTGGCTCAACGACCTCGTCGCCCGGCGGGGCAACAACATCCTGCGCGCGAAAGGCATCGTCTTTCTCGATGATGTCCGGCTGCCCTTCGTGTTCCACGGCGTGCAGCAGATATTCGACCCGCCGATGCCGCTCCACAGCTGGTCGGGTGGAGAGCGGCGCTCGAGCATCGTGCTCATCGCGCGGGACATCGGGCAGCGCCGTCTCGAGCGAAGTCTCGAGACCCTGCGCTCAGGCGTTCGGCACGCCGCAGCAAGTACAATCTGAAAACAGGTACGAATCCATGACAGACACGCGCCTTCCCGTCACAGTCCTCTCCGGCTTTCT
>JBCDBB010000127.1:0-11085 GCA_039184415.1 Pseudomonadota bacterium | reverse complement strand
CGTAACGGCGGGGCTGGCGCACCAAAGTAAGCGGCGGACCGGAGAGGTTCGGTCCGTCGCACGCCGAGACGTCGCGAACCCGTAGTCGGTGGCCTGCTCGCGGCCTCATTTTCATTCGCGCTCGCAGCGCTGGCGTCGGGATTTAGTGCTTTGACATGGCGGAGGGAAGCTGTCGAAGGCAGCGACGAAAGTCCACCATTTGGCCGGATCTCACTCGCTTGTTTTCAGGAAGCGGACACGATTGGTGCGTTAAGACGACGCATGATTTCGGACAGCCGCGTCCAGTTCTGCAAGGTCATGGGAAGCGTCAGCGTCCCCTCAACGACATCCCACGAATAGCTTACGATCGAAAAGATCGCACCGCTGCTGACGACAATCACGGCGGTCGCGTACCACAGGTTGAAGAGGATCGATATCAGCAGAAGCAGAAAGACCAGCCCGTAGAGGAGGGCTTCGCTGTCCGAAAGCCGCACCTCGAACCGGCGCAGCCGTAGCAGGTGCGTGAGCACCGGGCGCGCGGATCGCAGCTCCAACACGCGCACCTGTTTTTCGCTCTGCTGGTTGAGCGCGCGGTTCAACCGATAGAACCGACCATGGAACAGGATATAGATCCCGGCCGACCCGGCCGCACCGATCCCGGCCGAGATTGCCAAAAGCGGCGCAAACGCATAGAGAACGACCAGGGCGATCGCCAGCTGTACGACACCGGCCATGACCATCGGCAGCGTTTCCTCGAGAAACTCCACGAGCTCCCGCCCCATACCGAGACGCGCGTTCAGCGCCGAAACGGGTACATTGCTGCCGCGTTCCACCTGGACCTTGCCAAAGTCGGCCCGGATCGTGCCGTAGACACGCGTGTCATAGACCCGCCGCAGCACGCTCAATCCGATGAGCAGCGCCAGAAGTCCGGCAAGCTGCCAGAACTCTGCCAGCCGGTCTTCGGTGAGCCCGTCGATGGCAAAGCCAATGAACAGGGGCACCAGCGCCATGAACACCGTTTCCCCCAGCACCATGAGCCAGGTCAGCGCCACCCTCCACGGGTAGAGCCGCAAGAGCGTCGCAATCGTCAGGTCGTATCCGGCGAACATTGCGCTCACCGGTCGTAATGCACGATCACCCTGGCGTTTCCGGGGGGAACCGCGGCCTCGGCAAAGCTGGGATCGTCGTCCGGGTTGGGCGCACCGGTCGCGCCGATGCCTTCCAGCAGCCGGCCGTTGCGATAGCCGACATCCTGATCGCCGTCTTCATCATGGAAGAGAAAGACGGCATAGGGGCCTGACGTAAGACCGGGAAAGCGGACCTGCAGTGCACCGCGGCGCGCCGGAACCTCTGCATAGTCAGCCGCCCGAAAGTAGTTCAGGCGGTCGAAGGCACGGGCATCATCGAAGACGAGGACAATCACGTTCCCACGGTTGTTGCGCAGGTTTTCGACATTCACCGTGAGGCCCTGCGCCCCTGCTTGCGCGGCGGCGACAAGCGTGCCGGCGGCCAGAACAGCCGCGATCAGGTTCTTTTTCATGGCATCTCCCTTTCGAGGTCGGCTTGGGTCGGATCCGGGCGGAAGAGGCCAAGCACATCTTCGCCAATGGCGATGAGAACAGGGACCAACAGCAGCATCAGCGCGGTCCCGAAGAGTTCCCCGAAGGCCAGCGAGACGGCGGCCGGGATCAGGTATTGCGCCTGTTCGGAGGTTTCCGTGAGAAGCGGCATGAGGCCGATGACCGTGGTGGCGGTGGTCAGAAAGATCGCCCGGAACCGCGCGCTCCCGGCGTCCCGGATCGCGATATCGACCGGTTTGCCAGCCTCTCTTTCCTGATTGTACCGGGTGATCAGGACCAGACTGTCATTCACGATCACGCCGGTCAGCGCGAGCATCCCGAAGAAGGACAGGACCGACAGGGACAGCCCCATGATCAGGTGACCCACGGCGGCGGTGACAAAGCCGAACGGCACGATGGCCAGGATCACGAAGGGCTGCCAATAGCTCTTGAGCGGAACGGCCATCAGCACATAGATCAGAACAGCGGACAGTAGGAGCGCCCGGACCAGACCGCCCCGGATCTCACCCATCTCTTCGAGCTCTCCTGCAGCGATAACCTCGACGCCGGGAAAGCGCTCCGTCAGCTCCGGGACGATCTGTTCGAGCACGGCCTGGCCCACTTCCTCCGGCGCAACCAGGGCGCGGTCGACCGAGGCATAGACCGTGTTCATGCGCTGCCCGTCGCGCCGGTCGATCGCACCGGCGGCATAGCTGCCGTCGATCTCGGCCACCGTCGCCAGCGGCACCCACGAGCCGGAGGTGCTGCGCAGCCGCGTCTGCATCAGATCATCGATCGTGTCCCGGGCGCTGTCGGCGTTCAGCACCAGGACGCGTATCTCGGAGCCATCGCGCTGGATACGCGTCACCTCGGCACCGCCGAACCCATAGCCGATCTGGCTGGCGAGCGTTTCCGTCGTGAAGCCCAGATGCCGCGCCTCTGGTCTGAGGCGCAGCCGCAGTTCGGGCTGGCCGCCGGTAAGGTCGTCGCGGATGTTGGACAGACCCTCCAGGCCGCCCAAGAACGCGCGCACCTCGGCGCTCGCCTCCGTCAGACGGTCGGTATCGCGCGAGATCAGCCGGATCTGAAAACCGCCCGCGAGCGCTTCGGACCCGGTGAATTCCAGCTCTGTCGCGCCCTCGACCGCACCGACCCGCTTCCGCCAGGCGCGCACGACATCGAGGATCGGCACATCGGGTCGGTCGGCTACGGGGAGCATCTCCGCATAGATCTGCCCGCGTCCTGCGCCATCGACGATGGTGAAGAAGCTGCGGATCGGGCTGTCGGCCATCCCCGCCGCGACGCGCAGCTCTTCGGTCAGGGCGCGGCCTTCGGTCTCGATCCGATCCATATTCGCTCTGGTCAGTGCGAAAGGGGCACGGGCATCCATCTCAAGGCTGACCGTGATGATCTGGCCCGGCACATCCGGAAAGAACACGGTCTGAACCTTGCCTTTTGCGATCAGCCCGATGCCTAGGGCCGCCGCGGCGATGAAGAGGATCAGAACCGCATAGCGATGCCGGATCGACGCAAGAAGCGCCGGCCGGTAGAGACGGTCCCGGGCCCGGCAGAGGCCTGCCTGCGCGCTGTCCTGCACGCGGCCCCACAGGCGCGCCGGCAGGGTCCTGCGGTCTTGAGCCATCGGCACGCGGGCCAGATGCGCAGGCAGGATGAGTTTGCTCTCGATCAGCGAAAAGATGAGCGCAAGGATCACGATCCCCGCGAAACCGGCCAGGACCTTGCCCAGCGGGTTGTCGATCAGGAGCATCGGATAGAAGGCGGCGATGGTGGTCAGGACGCCAAAGACGGTGGCGACCGAAACCTTCTCCACCCCGCGCTCGGTGCCTGCGATCGGATCGCCGCCCCCGCGCCGTTCCTCAAAGACGCTTTCGCCGACGACCACCGCGTCATCCACCAGGATGCCGAGCGCGATGATCAGCCCAAAGGTTGTCACGTCATTCAGCGAATAGTCGACCCACCCCGACCCCGAGACCGCGATGGCACCCATCACCGAGATCGGGATGCCCATGGCCACCCAGAAGGCGAGGCGCACATTGAGGAAGATCGACAGCATCAGCACGATCAGAAGCAGCCCCTGCACCCCGTTTGAGGTCAAAAGCGCAAGCCGGTCAGCGATGTATCCCGCGCTGTCGCCCCAGACCGTGACGCTGACATTGGCGGGAAGCTGCGGCGCGAAGGCGTCCGCTGTGCGGCGCACAACCTCGCTGATCTCCAGCAGGTTTTCCCGCTGACCCACCAGGATCTCCATCCCGATCGTGGGCGCGCCGTTGAGCCGGAACAGGAAGTCGCCCTCCAGAAACGCGTCTTCGACACGTGCGATATCTGCAAGCGGAACGCTGGATCCGTCCGCCCGTTCGACGATGGGCAGATCGCCATACTCGGGTGCGTAGCGCGCGCGATTGTCAGCGCGCAGAAAGATCGTGCCGCCGTCCGTACGCAGTTCCCCGGCCTGAAAGTCGAGCGAGTTGGCCCGGATTGCGGCCATGACATCGGCGACCGTCAACCCGTACTGGCGCAGCCTTTGCGGATCGACCTCGATGCGCATCTCCCGGGGGATGAGCCCCCAGATCTGCAGCCGCGAAATCTCCGGCTGCGCCAGCAGATCCTCGCGCAGCCGGTCGCCGAGCGTGCGCAGCGTGGCGGGATCAGCGGGTCCGTGGATATTCACGTAGAGCGCCGGAAAATCGTAGCCCGAGGCGTCGATCACGGGCCGTCTCGCCTGGCTTGGAAGGTCCGCCAGTCCATCGACGCGGATGCGCACACGGTCGAGCACATCCTGCAGATCCGCGCCGCCGGCCCGGCGCACCGACACCGTGGCGAGCCCGTTGACGGACTGCGACGTGATGCTGCGCATGCCCCGGACGCCTTCCAGCGACCGTTCGATCTTCTGCGTAACCAGATCGTCAACCTGCGCCGCGGTGGCGCCGGGATACTCGACCGAGATCTGGACGGTTTCCGGGGGGATCCTGGGAAAGCCCTCGATCCGTATGGAGAAGAGCGTGAGCACCCCCAGAAACAGGATCAGGACCATCAAGAGGTTCGCGGCCACGGGATTGCGTATGAACCATCCGGTGAGGGCCTGCATGGTTCAGCGCGCCTCCATCTGCGGCGTCACGCGCAGGCCCGGCAGGAAAGAGGCAAGCGGCGCGGTCGCCACACGCCACGGCCCGGGGCCCTTGGGCGCCTGAATTGTGATCGTGTTCCCGGAGCGGAAGAGGATGTCGGGCTCGGTACGGACCAGCAGATTATCCTTGCCGACGATCCAGACCTGACCGGCCCGCGTCAGCGCGGATTCCGGCAGCGTGAGCGTGTCCGGCAAAGCTCGACCGGCAAAGACCACACGCAGGAAGTCCCCCGAAAGGATGCCGTCGCCCGGGTCGGACACGTTCAGGAACACCCGCATCTGCCGGGTGGCGGGATCCAGAAACCCGCCGCCTTGTCGGATCAAAGCCTCTCCCAGAAGACGACCATCCCGCGCGAAGAGGGTTGCCTTCCCGCCGGCAATCGGATGGTCCAGCAGCGCCCAATCCGCCTGGCTGACCTCGGCAACGATCTCGAACTGCCTGTCGTCGACAAGGTGAACCAGTGCTTCGCCTGTCGTCACGGTCTGTCCGAGGCTCGCCGTCCTGCTGGTAACAAATCCCGAAAACGGCGCCGTGACTTCGGTGTCTTCCAGTTGCCGACGCGCGGTTTGCAACTGCGCTTCCGATGCAGCCAGACTGCGTTCTGCGATCCGCAACTGCGGTAGGTACAGCGCCAATTCGTTCGGAGGGTCGAGAGAGTCCCGGGCAAACTGCCGGCGCGCGACGGTCACCTGGTTCTGCGCTTGAAGATAGGTCAGCCGGGCCTCTTCGAGCCGCAACTCGGCTTCGGCGACAGTGGTGGCGTAAGGGGTTGGCTCAATCGAAAACAGTGGTGTTCCGCGTGTGACCCGCGTGCCGGCCAACGCCGCCTTGTGCACCGCGGTGACCCGGCCTGCGACTGCGGCCCGGATCTCTGCATCCCATCTCGGACGCAGTTCGGCGAACACTGAGATCTCCGCCCGTGCCTCGTCAGTGCCAACCTCTGTCACGGTAACCAGTGGCGACGACGGCGTCGTGTCCCGCTCAGTCACGTCTGCGGAATCCTCGATGCCCCAAAGCACGGTAAGAACAGTGGCGAGTGCGCTGACGGCGAATAGAAGCATCGTCAATCGACGCCATATGCCTGGCCGATCTCGCCCGTCCGGCATCCCTTACCCTTTCATTCGGTGCTCTACTCGAATTGAGTCTTGGCGCTTTCGGAACAGGGAGATATATATGAACGAACGTTCGTTCAATATAAAAATGGAGCGTCAGACGTGACGAAGACGGAAAACAAGCGCGACAAGGCAAACGCGCAGCGGCGACGCCAGATACTGGATGCTGCGTTTATGTGTTTTCTAGAGAACGGGTATCACCAGACCGGGGTTCGGGAGATCGCCAAGCGGGCCG
The DNA here is from genome assembly GCA_039184415.1 of Pseudomonadota bacterium. Lineage (GTDB taxonomy): Bacteria > Pseudomonadota > Alphaproteobacteria > Rhodobacterales > Rhodobacteraceae > JANSYP01. The sequence goes on along the minus strand of JBCDBB010000127.1, from coordinate 5,054 downwards.
GGATCAGTCTCGGCAATCTCTACAACCACTTCTCCGGAAAACATGACGTTCTGGCAGAGATCGCCACTTTGGAACGCGCCGAGCTTGAGCCATTCCTAAATCTGCTCGCGCAAGAGAAGCCCGCCGATGCCGTTCTCGCTGAATTCGTCACTGGGTATGCGGAATATCTGTCGTCGCCGGAGAATGTGATCCTGACGCTGGAAATCACATGCGAAGCCCTGCGGAAACCCGACATTGCCGTGCTCTTCACAGAGAGCCGCACAGCGCTCGTGACAGCAGTGATCGGGCTCATAGAGCGCGGGGTCCGCGAAGGAAGCCTAACTGCTGTTGCCGACGTCGAAGAGACGGCCCACCTATTGATCGAATTGATTGAAGGTAGAGCCTACCGCGCCGCGATTGATGGCGCTCCGCTGAAACGGGTGCTCGCTGGTCTAAGAGAGTTTGTTTCCGCCGCTCTCGTCGCGCGCAATCTGTAACAGTGCTTCGGTCTGTAGTTGGGGTCCGCTGGCGCGCCAGCATTTGTCCGTAGACTGGTTTGTGGGGATCTCACCGGTAGCGCTCGTCACATCGCAGGGAACAGAACCGCGCTGCGCCCATTCCCGCCTATTCCGATCTTCTTCTCGGACACTCATTGGGTCGCAGACGCTTCAGACACCTAACCCTTTGACTTGAAACCGACATGGGTCTTCATTGATGGTTCGCTCAAAGCTATTCTACGGGCATCGTTCTGCCCGCTACTGTGAAGGCCTAACCAAGGATACGTCAGGGTCGCGCTCCGGCGCTCGTGGCCGGAGCGCTGGTTTCACTAGCTCGGGCAGTTACGCACGACCACCTCATCCCCGTTTCCGGTGTAGTACGCGCACTGGTTCGTCTGCCGGTTATTGGCATAGAGCGCGCCTGCCGTCCCGGCCGCAATTGCTGCCGCTGCGGTCCAGCCAGCGTCGGCGCCGAGCGCGTTTGCCGAAAGCGCGCCAAGGGTTGCACCAACAACGCCGCCGACAGCCGTGTCCTGCTGCTGTTGGGTCGCATCGCACGCCGCCAGTGCAAACAGCGCAACTACGGTGAAAGCTGTGATTTTCCGAGTCATCCGTGATCTCCTCACTCTTGGTAGGACGTGGATCCTGTTGAACGTCCGACACCCCGTCTAGCATCAATGACCATTGCAAAGCCCGCAGCACAAGGGAAATCACGTCATGCCGATACGCAAAGCACCGCCGGTTTCCAAATCGTGAGAAAGAGGCGAACTACGGTGTGTCCGCCCGAGCGACAGCCGAAGACAGGTTCTGTGTCTGAAGGCCGCTGGCCGTTGTGAACACCAAAGGCTCATAGCGGCGGCGGCAGACCACCCCGGACCGATTGCAAGCGCTCCACAGGACTTGGTCTGTCTCTTCAAGGATGTCCGGGTTCGCGAGTCCGCTCGCTTGCGCGCTCCGAGCACCTTCGACGATTTTGCATTCTTTCCAGCGCGCCTTCTGTTCGGCGAAGACGACGCATTTTTGGTGAATGAACCGGCCCGCAACTCATTCGGGGGCAGGCGTCAGCCCTCCCCATCGGTGTTTGGCGGATTGTCATAGATCGACCAGCCGCATCCGCTGGAACTGTCGGGTAGCGTCTTCTGTTTCACGTTTGCAACCATGTAGGTCTTAGCGATGAAGTTGGCGGTGATCGGCGCAGTCAGAAAGAGAAACAGCGCAATCAGAAGTTCGTGGATCGAGATCTGGCCGGTGTCCGCGAAGAAGAAGAGCATTGAGGCGATCAGAACCCCGCCCACCCCGAGCGTTGTCGCCTTTGTCGGCGCATGCAGGCGTTGAACCGAATTCTTCAGCTTGATTAGCCCATAGGATCCGACAAAGCCGAAGACGCCGCTGACGATCAGAAAAAGTGAGATGAGCAGTTCGACGATGAAGTTCATGGGGCACCTATTCGATGATGTCGCCGCGAAGGATGAAGCGGCAATAGGCGACAGTTGACACGAAGCCGACCATCGCAAAGAGCATCGCGGCCTCGAAATAGACGGCAGTGCCGCGCCACAACCCATAGAGAACCAGAAGCGCGATGACGTTCACCACCATCGTGTCCAGCGCGAGGATGCGGTCTGCCGCGTCCGGGCCCACGGCAAGGCGCCACAAATCGAGCAGCAGCGCCGCACCGTAACAGATTCCAGCAAAGAAGATAGCATATTCGATCATTCGAAAATCTCCATAAGCCGCGTTTCGTACCTAGCCTTGATTTCGTCCCGGACGCCGTCGGGATCGTCCGTGTGCAGACAGTGAACGAGAATGCAGCCGGCATCCGCCGACAGCATGGTCGACACGGTGCCGGGCGTCATCGTGATGGTGCCCGCCAGAACCGTGATCGCTTCCGGAGAGGTCAGGTCGAGCGGCACGCTTATCCATCGAGAGCGGATATCGCTTTCCTTGCGAAAGAGGATAATCTTCGCCACTTCGATGTTTGCGATGACAATGTCCCAGATGACGATCACGGCATACTCGATGGCTTTCAGCGGATGGCGCAGCTTCGGCCGGTCGGGCCAGTAAGCTGCGGTCAGCATCGGGATCAGCAGACCGATCGCCGTACCCAGGATCAGGTTGCCCAGCGTGAAGGTGTTGACCAGGGCCAGCCACACCAGCACGAGGGTCAGGCTCAGCAGAGGATGGGGGATCAGCCGTGCCAGCATCTTTCAGTCCTCCCCACTGGTGCCAAGGACCGCGGCGACATAGCCGGAACGATCGAAGAGCTGTTCCGAGGTGTCCTCTAGGTACGCCGCCGCGGGCCCGGCAAGAGCCGCCAGTGCCGCAAGCGCGGCCAGTGCTGTGATCACGGGCGCAAGCTGCGATACTGTTGCAATTCCGGGCGCCGGAGCACCTTCGTGCGGCAGCGCATTCGCGTCAGACGCAGGTAAGGCGGTGGATTTCCAGAAGAGCGCGCTTCCCGCACGGGCAAAGCCGACGATGGTCAGTAGAGATCCCGCCAAAATGGCGGTCCAGGCCCACCCAATCAGCCCCGGCGCGCGCAGCGCGTCCAGCACCAGCAGTTTTCCCAGAAATCCGCTCAGCGGCGGCATTCCTGCCATGCCGATCGCGGCGATGAAAAAAAGTGCAGCGAAGAGGCCGTTCTGGACCGTCGCCGGTATGGGTTCCAGACTGTCGGACCGCCGCCGCGCGACGACCAGATCGGCGATCAGGAAGAGGCAAGCTGCCGCAAATGTCGAATGCACCATGTAATAGAGCGCCGCCGTCGTCGCCGTGGGTGAAAAGACCGCCACGGCGGCCAGCAGCGTACCCATCGACCCCACTACCGAAAAGGCGATCAGCGGCATCAGCCGGCGCGCGCCGACCACGCCGAAGGCGCCGATGGCGATGGTCACGATGGCGGCCGGAAAGAGCCATGTTCCTGCCATTCCCTCGGTGCCCGGCACCCCGGGACCGAAAGCGAGGGTATGGACCCGCAGGATGGCATAGGCGCCCACCTTGGTCATGATCGCGAAGAGCGCCGCCACTGGCGCGGGGGCGTTGGAGTAGGTCGCAGGCAGCCAGAACTGAACCGGAAACAGAGCTGCCTTGACCGCAAAGACGATCATCAGAAGCATCGCCGCCACCCGCACCAGAGCTGCTTCGTCCGGCGGTATGGTCGGGACCTTCGCTGCCAGATCGGCGATGTTGAGCGTGCCCGCAGAGGCATAGAGTGTCCCGAGGGCAAAGAGGAACAGGGTCGAGCCTGCCAGGTTCATGACCACATATTGCAGTCCCGCCCGCATTCGCGTGCGCCCTCCCGAGTGGATCATCAGCCCGTAGGAGGCAATAAGCAGAACCTCGAAAAAGACGAACATGTTGAAGACATCGCCCGTCAGGAAGGCGCCGCAGATGCCCATCAGCTGGAATTGGAACAGCGTGTGGAAGTGCCTCCCGCGCGCATCCCAGCCTGTCGCGATGGCATGAATGAGGACGATCAGAGCCAGCACCGCGGTCAGCAGCACCATCAGGGCCGAAAGCCGGTCCAATACCAGCACGATGCCGAACGGTGGGGCCCAGTTGCCAAGCCGATAGGTCAGCGTCTCGCCTTGGGCCGCGACAGCCATCAGCCCGATGGCGATGGCCAGCAGGAGCCCCGTGGCGGCAAGAGAGGTGATACGCGCCATCGTGATGTCGTTGCGCATCACGAAGCCGATCAGGGGGGCGACCATCGCCGGGAGGGCAATCGGCAGGACAATCCAGTGCATCATGCGCCGGTGTCCTCGTCGATGTTCTCGATGTCGATCCGGTCGCTGTCGGCTTCCAGGTAGGCGCCCAGGCCGATCATCACCAGCACGGCCGTCATGCCGAACGAGATCACGATCGCGGTCAGAACAAGCGCTTGCGGCAGCGGGTCAGTATAGCTCGCATCGCCATACTTCGCAAGGATCGGCGACTTGTCGATCGCCAGCCGCCCGCTGGCAAAGAGGAACACATTCACTGCGTATGAGAGCAGCGCAATGCCCAGGATCACCGGAAAGGTGCGCAGCCGCAGGAGCAGATAGACACCGCCCGCAGTAAGGGCGCCCACGGCGCTGGCGACCAGAAACTCCATCTCAGGTCTCTCCCTTGACGTCGGCGGTATGTTCGCTCGGGTCGTAGTCCATAGGCTCGACATTCACGGTTTCGCCTGCGAAGCGCGCGATGCGGCTGAGGCTGTAGAGCATCAGCATCACCGCCCCCAACACTGTCAGGAAAACGCCAAGGTCAAAGAGCATTGCCGTGGCGAGTTCAAATTCCTCGACGGGCGGAATGTGGATATAGGTGTAGGCGCTCGTCAGGAACGGCCGCCCGAAGAGCCATGCTCCGAAGCCCGTCAGCCCCGCGATCACCACGCCCATGCCGATCAGCGTGTGATACTCGATCCTTTTGCGCGCTTGGGTCCAGGCAAATCCCGAGGCCATGTACTGCATCAAAAGCGCGATCGCGATGACCAGCCCAGCAACGAAGCCGCCGCCCGGCGCGTTATGCCCGCGCAGAAAGATGTAGATCCCCACGACCATGGCAATCGGCATCAGGACGCGGGTCACCACCACCATCATG
>JBCDBB010000126.1:0-11145 GCA_039184415.1 Pseudomonadota bacterium | reverse complement strand
GCCAAGAAGCTGGTCCTGCGCCGGCGCTACTGGCTCTACTATGCGCTGCAGTTCATGTCCGGGGCGCGGCGGCAGATCTTCGTGGTCTTCGCGGCCTTCATGATGGTGGAGCATTTCGGGTTCGAGGTGCAGCAGGTCACAGCGCTCTTCATCATCAACTTCGTCGCAAACATGCTCTTTGCGCCGCTGATCGGCTTTGCCGTCGGCCGCTTCGGGGAACGCAAGGCGCTCTGTTTCGAGTATATCGGGCTGATGCTCGTGTTTCTCGCCTATGGCGGGATCTACTGGTTCGGTTGGGGCGCGGCGCTGGCGGCGGCGCTCTATGTCATCGACCATCTGTTCTTTGCGCTGGCGCTCGCGCTGAAGACCTATTTCCAGAAGATCGCGGCGCCCGAGGATATCGCGCCCACCGCGGCAGTCTCCTTCACGATCAACCATATCGCCGCCGTTTTCCTGCCCGCGGCGCTGGGATATCTGTGGCTGGTCTCGCCCGGCTCGGTCTTTGCCCTGGCCGCCTCGATGGCGGTGGTCTCGCTGGTTCTGGCGCTGATGATTCCGCGCCATCCCGAGCCGGGCTTCGAGACCGTTTTTTCCGGGGTCAAACCCCGTGCAGCGCCTGCGGAGTAACACGTCGGTAACGTCTTTTTGGCCTGTCTTGGCGTGCAAGTCGGGTAACCCTATCTGCGGTGTCCGGCAGGGTTTGAGATCGCATTGGTATGAGTGGAACGGGTTCAAGGGTGAAGCGGTGGACCGGCGCGGGGGCGGTCCGGGTCGGCTGGACCGCGATGATCGCCGCTCTGCTATGCAGCGCCCCGGCACTCGCCGACCGGCATCTCTTCATCGGCAACAGCTATCTCCAGGATGGCGGCGGGGTGCATGTCCATGCTGCGGCCTTCGCGAGCAGCGCGGTGCCGGAGCGCAAGATCGAGGTTGCGGCCTCCACCATCCGCGGCAGCCGTCTCGACGAGCAGGATATCAGCGCGACGCTCTCCCAGGCGCCCTACGACACGGTGGTGCTGCAGGGCCACAGCACCGCCGCCCTGACCGAGGCGACGCGGGAGCGGTTCCGCACCGCCGTGCGCCGCGCGCATCAGGAGATCGAGGCGAAGGGCGGGCAGACCGTGCTTTACATGACCCCCGCCTATAGCCCGGCCCATCCCAGGCATGATGTCGAGATGTTCTCGCGCATCGCCGCGGAATACACCGATCTCGGCCGGGAGATCGGGGCGGCGGTGATCCCGGTCGGCCTGGCCTATGAGATCGCCTACGCCCGCCGTCCCGATATCGGGCTGCACCAGCCCGATGGCAGCCATGCGACCATGCGCGGGATCTATCTGGCCGCGGCAACGACGGCGGCGGCGCTCTTCGGCATCGACCCCAGGGCAGCCGCCTATGCGATGGACGGCGCGATCGCGCTCGACGACGCGACCTTCCTGCGAACGGTCGCAGCCGACGCGGTGGCGCTGGCGCGGCACTGCGGCGAGGAGGGCCGTGTTCTTGAGCGTGCTCGGTCAGAGTACGACCTCTCCGACGACGGGACCACCGTCCCGCTCTTGTGCTGAGCCGGATGTTCCCCGGGGCGCCGGACGGGGGCGCTCCCCCCCCGTCTTCGCCCCTGTCGGGGCTCATCCTGTTGGGCCGGGCAGGCGCGTGGCCGCGCCTGCTGTGGTCCGTGCGGTACGCGGACCGGTCCCGAGGCCGCCGATCGACCCGGCACAGGCCTGTTGCGCTGTTCGACAGGTTGACCCGACCCGCCGGACTGGGCAGGTGCCGCAAGACCCCGACCGGAGACGCGCCATGGCCACCTGGACCGCCCTGACCACCCTGCCCGGAAAACCTGCCGGCGAAGCGCTCGGCGCGGCGCTCGAGGCGCTCGAGCCGGCGCCCACCGGTGTCGGGGTCTTCGAGATCGAAGACGGCTCGGGGCTCTGGGAGGTGGGCGGCTATTTCGAGGCTCGTCCCGACGAGACCGGTCTGGCGCTGCTGGCGGCGGCCTTCGGGGCGAAACCCTTTGCGATCTCGGAACTGCCCCAGACCGACTGGGTCGCCTATGTCCAGCGCCAGCTCGCACCGGTGGAGGCAGGGCGGTTCCATCTCTTTGGCCGCCACGATGCGGACAGCGTGCCGGCCGGACGGGTCGGGCTTCTGATCGATGCGGCCATGGCTTTCGGAACCGGGCATCACGGCACCACGGCGGGATGTCTGGAGGCGTTCGATGCCCTGCTTGCCCAAGGCATGGCGCCCGGCCCGGTGGCCGATATCGGCTGCGGCACCGCGGTGCTTGCCATGGCGGCGGCCAAGGTCTGGGCGGAGGTGCCTGTGGTGGCCGGCGACATCGACCCGGTCGCGGTCGAGGTGGCCGAGGCCAATTTGGCGGCCAATGGCCTGGAGGGACGCGTCACCTGCGTCCAGGCCGCGGGCACGGGTCATCCGGCCATCGCGTCGGACGCACCCTACGCGGTTGTTTTCGCGAATATCCTCAAGGGTCCGCTGATCGAGCTGGCGCCCGATCTCGCCCACATCACCGCCCCTGTAGGACGGCTCATCCTAGCGGGTCTTCTCAATGATCAGGCCGCAGACGTCGCCGCGGCCTATGCGGACCAGGCCTGCACCGAGACGGCGCGGCTGGTCCGCGGGGACTGGACGATCCTGACGCTCACCCGAACCGCTTAGCGGAGACGGGCGCGGCTTGCGACATCGTCGATCTCGCGGCGCGAGAGGCCGATATCGGCGAGTTGACGGTCGTCGAGCTTGCCCAGGGCACGGCGCGTTTGTGACACTACGATCGCGCGGCGCAGCTCCGCGAAGAAGTGCTTGATGTCCTGGAGGATCGCACCTTCGGGAAGCGGGTGGACCGGACGGTGCGCGGTTTGGAACATGGTGGCCATGGTACTACTCCTGTGATTCGTAAACCGCCTAAAACCTAGGCAACTGCGCCTTCAAATGGGACGAGAACGCCGGTCGCACAAGGCGGGAGAAACGCATTCCGCCTATGCGTTTTCTGCAAGGCTCCTTGGCAGATGTTCGCGTTTCGTGCTAGCGGTGGAAAAACAAACGAAATGCGAGCGGATCGGGCAGGATCATGCGTGTATTGGGACTGGATCCCGGGCTCAGGCGCCTCGGCTGGGGTGTGATCGAGACTGAAGGGTCGCATCTGCGCCACCTGGCCAACGGCACCTGCCGGACTGAAGGCGGCACGCTGGCCGCGCGCCTGCTGGAACTTCACACACAATTGAGCGCCATCGTCGCTCGCTGGGGCCCGGACGAGGCCGCGGTGGAGCAGACTTTCGTTAATCGCGACGGGGCCGCGACGCTGAAACTCGGCCAGGCGCGGGCCATCGCTTTGCTGGTGCCGGCGCAAGCGGGGATGGAGGTCGGCGAGTATGCCCCCAACGCGGTGAAAAAGGCGGTCGTGGGCGTCGGACATGCCGACAAGGCCCAGATCGCCCATATGATCGGGTTGCAGTTTCCCGGGCTTCGGCCCGACAGCGCGGATGCCGCCGATGCGCTCGCCGTGGCGCTGGCACATCTCTTTCACCGCCGAACCAGTGCGCGCTACACGGATGCGCTCCGCCGGGCAGGCGCATGATTGGGCGGATCGCAGGTCGCGTGGTCTACCGCGCCGCCGATCACGTGATGATCGATGTGGGCGGCGTGGGCTATCTGGTGCATTGCTCCGAGCGCACGCTTGCCACCCTGCCGGGCGAGGGGGAGGCGACGGCGCTCTTCACCGATCTGCTGGTCAAGGAGGATCTGCTGCAGCTCATGGGCTTTACCACCCTGGCCGAGAAGGAATGGTACCGGCTCCTGCTGAGTGTGCAAGGTGTGGGCGCCAAGGCGGCGCTGGCGATCCTCGGCACCCTGGGGCCCGAGGGCGTGGGCCGGGCCATCGCGCTCGGCGATGCGGCCTCGATCAAGGCCGCGCCGGGGATCGGGCCCAAAATCGCCCAGCGGGTGACCAACGAGCTCAAGGACAAGGCGCCCGCCGCCATGGCGCTGTCGGGCGATCTCTCCGCCCCCGCGGGCGCGCCGCGGACCACTCCGTCGAAGGCCGCCCCGGCCGCGCCGGCCGCGCCAGGCGCCCCCGGCGCGATGGCAGAGGCGCTCTCGGCCCTGGGCAATCTGGGCTATGCGCCCGCCGACGCGGCGGCTGCGGTGGCCGAGGCCCAGGGCGCCGATCCCGAGGCCGACACGGCGACGCTGATCCGGGCGGCGCTGCAGCTGCTTGCGCCGAAAGGGTAGGGTGATGACCGACATGCCGGACCCGATCCGTGACCCCAGCCCCCAGCCGGAGGATCGCGACCGTGCGCTCCGTCCGGAAATGCTGGGCGATTTCATCGGCCAGGCGGAGGCGCGCGCGAACCTTTCGGTCTTCATCGCCTCGGCCCGCCAGCGTGGCGATGCGATGGATCACACGCTCTTTCACGGCCCCCCCGGGCTCGGCAAGACGACACTGGCGCAGATCATCGCCCGCGAACTTGGCGTGAACTACCGGATGACCTCCGGACCGGTGCTCGCCAAGGCCGGCGATCTCGCGGCGATCCTGACCAATCTCGACGCCCGCGACGTGCTCTTCATCGACGAGATCCACAGGCTCAATCCGGCCGTCGAGGAGGTGCTCTATCCCGCGCTGGAGGATTTCGCGCTCGATCTGGTGATCGGCGAGGGGCCCGCCGCGCGCACGGTCCGGATTGATCTGCAGCCCTTCACGCTGGTGGGCGCCACAACGCGGCTCGGTCTGTTGACCACACCGCTCCGCGACCGGTTCGGCATCCCGGTGCGGCTCCAGTTCTATTCGGTCGAGGAACTGGACGAGATCGTCCGCCGCGGCGCGCGGCTCATGGATATCCCCGCAGAGCCCGGCGGGACACGCGAGATTGCCGCCCGCGCTCGCGGCACGCCACGCATTGCCGGGCGGCTCTTGCGCCGGGTCGTCGATTTCGCGCTGGTCGAAGGCGACGGGCGGCTGACCCGCGATCTCGCCGATGCCGCGCTGACCCGGCTCGGCGTGGACAAGCTGGGGCTCGACGGTGCCGACCGGCGCTATTTGACCCTGATTGCGGAGGCCTATTCGGGCGGGCCGGTGGGGATCGAGACCATCTCCGCGGCGCTCTCGGAAAGCCGCGACGGGCTGGAAGAGGTCATCGAGCCCTATCTGCTCCAGCAGGGTCTCATCCAGCGCACCCCGCGCGGGCGGATGCTGGCCCGGCGCGGGTGGGAGCATCTGGGCCTAGCCCCGCCCCGCGCGCCGGGACAGACGGACCTGTTCGAACCCGACTGAACGCGCTGCTCAGCCCGCCGGCGTGTACCAGATCGGCGAACTGTAGGCGCGGTCGATCACCTCCATGGCCGTGCCGTCGGGCATCTCGATGCCAAAGAACTTCGCGTCATACGCCGTCCAGCGCGGCTTCGGGATCTCCAGAACCCGGACGTAGTAGAATGCGCTCTGATCCGGATCGAACTCCGGATCGGTCCAGTGACCGCCCAGGACCGCGCGGCCGATATCGTTGCTGTAGCTGGCCTCCGCCACATTGACGGTATTGCCCACATCGCCGTCGCAGGCGCCGTTTAGGATGCTGCGGTCCGCACAGGCGATGTCCCAGATCCGTTCCCGGAGCGTGCCGTCGGTATCGACCCAGCCCTTGATGATCTGGATCCTGTCGAGATTGGCCCCGTCGGGGTCGCGCAGCGCGCGGACGAGAAAGCTCGGCGCCGCGCCGTCGGCGCGCGGGCGCAGATCGCCGCCCATCGGCACGCCGCGGGCGTAGCCCTGCTGCGCGAAATCGGGCAGCGAGACCTCATCGGGGGTGAAATCCCAGCCCCCGAAAACCCGCAGGCGCAGGCGGGAACCTGAGGTGGCGAAGACCTCCTTGCGCTCCATCGCGTCAAAGAGTGCTTCGCGCGTGTTCTCGGTTGCCCACACCCCGGCAAGCCCCGCAGCCGAAAGATCCGTGGCATAGATGCTGAGCTCTTCGCTTTCGCCCTGGATCAGCACGTCCTGGTAGCGCTCAGCCGATGGCTCCACGATATGCGCCTTGCCGAACCAGTTGTCCTCGCGCGTCGTCGGCAGCGCGGTGTGATTGTCGGTCGAGCCGACCATGCCGAACTTGAACGGGTTGGTGCCGAGCGCGGCCTCGTAGGCGAGCCCCCGCGCCAGCGCCGGTCGGGCATATTCGCGTGGCAGCATCTCGGGCGTCTTGGCCTCCGCGCCCGAGATGTTGCCGGCGTCGAGGATCTCCTGACTGGCGAACGCGTCGTCCGGCGACAGCATCGGATGGGTCTCTCCGGTGCCCTTGGCCTGGGTCACTTCGGCGAGCGGCTCCAGCCGCATCCGCCGCGCGGCATATGCGGCGCTGAGCGGCGCGCCGGACAGGGTGACATCGTCAAACATCAGCCCGTTGGAGAGATTGCCGTTATGAGGAATGGCCATGATGCGTCCGCCCGTGGCGGCTTCGTACCCGTCCATGTAATCCCAGAGCACCTCCGGATCGTCGCTGTCGTAGGTCGAGAACGGCACCACTGTGTTCGCGCGCCCCTTGCCATCGCGGAACAGGACCACGCGGTGCAGGTTGTTGCCGCCGGGCTGCGAGGTCCATTCAAACCCGATGAAGGCAGTGAAGATCCCGGGATCATTGAAATGCTCGGCATTCGAGGTGGCGACATCCCAGGCTTTGATCTGCATCGCGGGATTGTCGATGCCATCGACATTGTCGGCGGTCAGGCGCAGCCAGTCGATGAAGGCGTCGTAGCCGTTGCCCTCCTTGACCAGATGGTACCATTCGCGGCCCTTCTCGGTTTCCTGCACCACGGGACTGTCCTGGCGGATGAACTCGGCCAGTCCGAAATTCTCCGCATGGTCGGCAAGCACGATGAAATCGAGCGGACGGCGCAGCTTCACCGGATAGCCCAGATGCGAGACCACTTCCTCGCCGCGGGAAAAGCGATAGGCCTGCTCCGGCCCCAGGGTCGCCCCGGCCATCCCGGCATCCGTCGACCAGGACGAGTGCAGATGGGTGTCACCGAAATAGACATTCTGGGGATAGTCCTGCCCGACAAAGGGCGAATAGGACCGCGCAATCTCGGTCTGGTCGCTTTCCGGCGGGCGCAGATCCTGGGCTGTCGCGGCCACTGCAGTGACGGTGACCGCGAAAAGGCCCGAGATCAGGCGAATGTGAAACTCCTGCATGGCGCCGCTCCTTGTCATTGCGATTAAGGCGGACTTTGTGGCCATCCCGGCGCGACGGCCCGTCCCGCGACGCGCCGCGGTGGTGGCGCTCTGTGATAGTAAGCCGTTTACGGCCCGCTCCGGACCGACCGTCTGCTTACTCCTCGGGTGTATACCAGATCGGCGAGGAATAGGCGCGTTCCTGATGGGCCAGCTGCGCCTCCTCAGGCAGATCGATCCCGAACCGCACCTTGTCATAGACGACCCAGCGGGGCGTCGGGATCTCCAGCACGCGCACATAGTAGAAGGCCCGCTCGCCAGGGTCGAAATCGGGATCCGTCCAGATCGTGGCAAGCTCCGACGCGCCAATCGTGTTCGCCCAGCTCGCCGTTTCCAGGTCGACCGTGTTGCCGACCTCGGGCAGCGTGCCCTCCGCGTCCGGCGTGCGCTCCCCGCCCCAGGCAACATCATAGACTTGCTCGTGCAGCGCGCCCTCGGCATCGAGCCAGCCCTTGACCACCTGGATCCGGTCGAGATTGGCCCCGATCGGATCGCGCAGCGCGTAGACCAAGAAGGAAGGCGCGCCGTTGCCCTCGCGCGGGCGCAGGTCCGCCCCCATGGGCACGCCCTTGCTGTAGCCGATCTCGGCGGGCATGCGTGTGCGCAGATCCTCGTCCGAGAAGTCCCAGCCCCCGAAAAAGCGCAGGGCGATCCGCGGTCCGGTGGTGGCATAGGTCTCCCGGCGCTTGAACGCGTCAAAGATGGCCGCCCGCGTGTTTTCTTCGGCCCAGACCGCCGTGTAGCCCGAGGCCACCAGCGTGTGTCCCTCGAACGCGCCCAGATCGCTTTCCACGAACGGGTGGAGCACCCGGGTCGGCGAAGGCTCCGCGCTGACGGACTTGCCGAAATAGTTCTCCTCTTCCGCCGTCGCGAGCGAGGTATGGCTGTCGGTGGCGCCGCCCATTCCGAACTTGTAGGGGTTCACGCCGAACTTCGCCTCCAGAGCAAGGCCCTGCTTGAGCGCCTCGCGGGCATACTCCCCGGTGAGCATTTCGGGCTGCTTCAGCTCCGAGATATCGAGATTGCCGACATCCCAGTTCTCATAGTCGGCGAAAGCGTCCTCCGGGCTGAGGAAAGGATGGGCCTCGCCGTCGCCCTTGATCTGGGTCACCTCATACTGCGGCTCCCACCGCGCGCGCTGGCGAACATAGGCCTCGTCGACGGGCCCGCCATGGTAGGTAACCTCGGTCGGGAACATCCAGCCGTTGGAGAGGTTGCCGTTATGGGCGAACGCGATGGCGCGGCCCCCGGTCTTGTCCTCGTAGGCCTCCAGCCAGGCGTAGAGCGTCTTGGGATCGGTGTCGCCCATCGGCGGCTGCGTCACCGGCGGCACTACTTGCAAGGCCCGCACCGCGCCGTCGCGGAGCATCACATTGCGGTGCAGGTTGAAGCCCTTGGGAACCGAGGTCCATTCAAAGCCGACAAAGGCGGTGAACTGGCCCGGCGCATTGTGCCGTTCGGCCGCCTGCACGATGTTCTCCCAGGTGAAGGCAAAGGCGTCCGCGCCGGGGCTGTAGGACTCCAGCAGGACCTCCGGCAGCGTCATCTGAGAAAAGTTCTGGATGATGTCGAAGGCGGCCCCCGCCGCAGCCTCGCCGCCCTCGGAATAGCCTTCGTACCACTCCAGCCCCTTGGGATCGGACAGAACGCCGGGCTTGCCGGCCTGCAGGTCCGGCGCAAATCCCATCAGGTCGGTATGGTCGGTCAGCACCATCCAGTCGAGGGGACGCGCGAGGCGCACGGGCTGTCCGGTCGAGGAAACCACCTGTTCGCCCTTGGCAAAGCGCCAGGCATCGTCTGGCAGCAGCGTGTTGCCGAATGCGCCGGCATCCAGCGACAGCCCGGTATGAAGATGCGTGTCGCCCCAGAGCGGCCGTTCCGGGATCGTGCGGTTGGCATAGGGCGAGTAGGGCTTTCCGGGAAAGGTCCCTTCGGCGGCTTCCGGGCTGGGCGCACCGTCGGTCTGCGCCGACGCGGCCGCGCCCATCAATGTCGCGCCCACAAATGCGGCGGCAGTCACGACAAGCAAACTCTGTGTCATATCCGGCGGTCTCCCTCTTTTCCGGCGGTCGCTCTTTGGCGCGCCTTTCTTCTTCTTGTGCGACAAAGAGTACCCGGTCGTGCGCATCGATCAACCGCACCTGCCGCAAGGTCATGCCGCATGTCTCCCCGAGCTGGGTCCTCCGCGTGGTGTTGCCGGGGGTCTTGGCATGGCCTTGGTAGAGCAGTGCTGACGGTTTTACCGACCCGTTGCAGACACGGGATTTGCCGCACCCCGGGCCGGTTGCGGGGGCCGGTGCGGGCGTCCTAAACCGGCGCCATGTCCGACCTGCTCAGCCCCGAAGCCGTCGCCGCGCTCTTCACCCGTTCCGGCGGCCAGTACGCCTTTGCCCGCTGGGGCCGGCCGCTTGCCCCCATCGTGTTCGGGGTCGAGGATAGCAGCCTCGGCGTGATCAAGGGCGCGATCGAAGCGGTGGCCCGCCTTGCCGGGCAGGAGGTTGCCGAGACCGACCCCGAGCTCGGCGCCAACCTGATGGTGTTCTTCTTCCGCGACTGGGCGGAGCTACCCGAGGTGCCCAATCTCGACCGGATGATCCCCGACCTTGGGGCCTTGACCGAGCGGCTGCAGGCCGCCGACGCCAACCAGTACCGGATCTTTCGCTTCGACCAGGACGGTGCGATCCGGGCCTGCTTCATCTTTCTACGCATGGATGCTGAGCTCTCCGCCGTGCCCGCCGAGACCCTGGCGCTGAGCCAGATCGTCCAGTCCATCCTGCTCTGGTCCGACACGGCTTTCACCGGAACCTCACCGCTGGCGCGCCTGCCCGAGACCGGCACGACGATCCTGCGCCCGGAAATCGGCGCCCTGATCCGCGCCGCCTACGACCCGGTCCTGCCCGCCGCGGCTCAGGACCCGGCCCACGCGCTGCGGCTCTACGCAAGGCTGGGGGTGGTCCAGTGAAGAAGCAGCTCAGCGATTTCGGTAGCCTCAGCCCGGCGGAGGAAACACTCCGCGATGCCGTCCAGCGCGGGGTTTTTGCACGTGTCTCAGATAACGTTCCCGACTCCCCAGCGCCCAAGGTAAAGATCCGCGCAAGTTTCATCCGCTATCTCGCGCTTGGCGGTTGCGACGCCTGCCGCCCGGCTGCGCCTGGCGTGCAAGTGTTCGGCGCCTGGATCGACGGCGATGGCGATCCGGATTGGCCGACGCGGGGGCTCTACCTCGACGGTGCAGAACTTTGCGGCGATTTGTACCTTTTCCATTGTCATGTCCCCAACGCGATCCATGCCTATGGTGCACGAGCCAAAACCCTAGGGTTGGATCGGTCTTACCTCATGAACGGGCTCGAGGCGGACCGTCTGCAAGCCGAAGGAAATGTGTTTCTTCGCCAGTCAAGCATTGCTGCCACTGTACGTTTGGTTGACGCGTTCATTGGTGGAAGTTTTGAGTGCGACGGCGCTACACTGCGGGCTGAAGTCGGAGAGAATGCTTTAGTTGCAGACCGATTGCAGGCTGCCGGCGGCGTGTTTCTGCGCCAGGCGGAGATAAATGGCACCGTACGACTTAGCGGCTCGCGCCTAGGCGGTAGTCTATCCTGCGCCGGCGCCAAGATTCGGGCCGCCGACAGCGATTACGCACTGCTTGCTCAAAACCTAAAAGCGAACGGGGCTCTCTTTCTTCGAGACGGTGCGGTCCTCGACGGCACGCTAGATTTGCGGGGCGCGGAGTTTGGAGCGATTGTCGATGATCATACTTGCTGGCCACAACCAGGCAATCTGCTGCTTGACCGATTCCGCTATGGCGCGATTTTGGGCGGGCCGGTGGACGCCGAGAGCCGCCTGAAATGGCTGGCGTTGCAGGACCCGTCATTGTTTGGAGAGGATTTCTGGCCGCAACCCTATGAACAGCTCGCCAAGGT
>JBCDBB010000125.1:0-11149 GCA_039184415.1 Pseudomonadota bacterium | reverse complement strand
CACGTGGCCGCCAGGTACTGCGGTTCGGCAGGCCTCAATCGCAGACATCACCTTCAACTGAGGAAGGTTCAGATGTCCTTCGTGTTGCCGTCGATACGCAGCACCATGGGCGCGGAAGATATCCGCGACCTCCAGCTTTGGCCGGTACATGGGCCGGGATCAGCCGGAGGCAGCCCCCCGTCGCACCAGTAGATCAAGCGGGCTCGTCACATCCCGGATCGTTTTGGTCGCCACCTTGGTGTAAACAGTCGTTGTTTCCAGCTTGGCGTGCCCGAGCAGAACCTGGATTACCCTGATGTCCGTCCCGCCTTCCAGCAGGTGCGTCGCAAAGCTGTGCCGCAACGTGTGGGGTGACACTTTCTTCTTGATCTCGGCGAACTCGCAAGCGACCCCGAAGGCCCTATTGAACTGCCGCGTCGAGATCGGATCGACCCGGTTGCGGCCAGGAAAGAGCCAACCTGCGGGCCGCGCCTCGCGATAATAATCGCACAAGAGCTCCAGCAGACTGGGCGAGAGCATCACATGCCGATCCTTGCGCCCCTTCCCCTGGTCGACCCGGATGAGCATCCGGTCGCTGTCGATATCCCCGACCTTGAGATGGGTGACCTCGCTCGCCCCGAGACCACCACCATAGGCCATGCTGAAGGCAGCCCGGTATCGCAGCCCGGGTCCCGGTGCGGCCTCCAGAATGCGCGCCACCTCTTCGGCGCTCAGAACCAGAGGGATCTTCTTCGCCGCCCGCTGGTAGCGCATGTGACGCTTCATCTCGGGCCGCGGGCACGTGGTCGCGTAAAAGAAACTCAGAACCGTCAGCCGGTTATTGAAGGTCGGCGCGCCGACGCCGCGCTCCTTCATGTCGAGTTGAAAGGCGCGCAGTTCGTCCGGTGTCGCGCTGCCCGGCGAACGGTCCAGATACCGCGTGAAGTCGCGCAGCGCCCGCAGAGACATCGTCTGCGTCTTGGGCTGCAGCCCCGTGATCCGCATGTCTTCGAGAAAGCGCTGGCGCAGCGCAGGCACATATTGGTTCGTTATCGGAACCTCCTGTCATCAGACTGAGAAGGTCCCAATCGTCAGACGGGCACGCCCATCCACAAAATCGCAGAGCCCCGATCAGCGCGCATCACCCGCCGCAAACACCCCCACCGCGAGAGCTGTTTCGACCCTGGGCCGAAAACTACATCTGGACGTCGGGCGGCGGGAATGACCGGATCGAGGAGCATGGCGCCTCGGGCGACGTCGACCAGCTCCATTTCACCGACCATCTCGCGCACGAGGTCGAGTTTCAGCGGGTCACGGCCAATCCCGGCGGCTACTATGCCTGCGACCTCCGCATCATGTTCCGCAAAACCGGCGAAGCGCTCACGCTGATCGAGGGCGCCATCGACGGCATCGGCGCCTCGGTCGAGCGGTTCGTCTTTTCCGACGGGACGGAGCTCCTGCGCCGCGATGTGCTCCAGGATGTGGCCATCACCGGAACGGCGGGCCCGGACAGTCTCTACGGCATGTCCTGGAGCGACGAGATCATCGACGGGCGGCGCGGACCTCCTGCGCGGCGGGGCCGGAAACGACGTCTCTCTCTGGCAGAAGGGTGACGGCAACAACCGGATCCAGGACTTTGACCCCATCTCCGGCAGGACCAATTTCGACAGGCTCGTCTTGCATCGGGTCTTGGAACAGGACGTCGTTCTGTAGCGAAGCCCGTCGGGCGATCTGTGGCTCACGGTCGGCGACGAACGGCTCACCCTGTCGCGCCAGGTCTCCGACGATCGCTACAAGATCGAGGGACTGGTGCTCGCCAACACGACCCTGACGCCCGACATCTGGATCATCGGCGCATAAGTTGCGGTGCGGCACCCTTGGCCAATGTGTCGGGTGTCGCACCGCGACCTGGGTTTTCGGGGCCAGCTGGTTCACGCGCTGCGCCGCGAGCGACGCAACCTTGAAGCCAGAGGGGACGCCCCTGGATTAAGTTGTAAAATAGAATTTTTATTTCTTCTAGACTAAACTGAAAAATATGTTTTACTGCCGCCAGTGAACTCCCAACAGGGTCGAAATGGCAGAGATCGACATCGCCTGTCTCCGCAGCCAGAGCCCCGCGTTGGGCGACGATGCCGTCCTGCTCGTCAATCCCCCGCCGTCATCGACAGTGCCGAATCTTCCTGCCTCTGCGGACGACTCCCGGGCCGCGGGACCGGGGGCGCGCCGGACACCCCCGAAACGATCGAAAGCAAGCGCCTCATCGAGCGGTGCGAGAGCCTGCGCAACAGGCCGAATGACCTGACCACCCATTCTCCAACAAAGGGCTCCCCATGAAACTCTGCACTCTTCTGACCTCCGCCGCCGCGCTCGTGGCGCTCTCCGCGGCCGCAACCTCCGCCCAGACGCTCGAAGAGGTGCGCGAGCGCGGCTATCTGAACTGCGGCGTGTCCCCCGGCGTCGCGGGCTTCTCCAACCCCGATGATGCGGGCAACTGGTCGGGCTTCGATGTCGAGGTGTGCCGCGCGGTCGCGGCAGCGGTGCTCGAGGATCCCGACGCGGTCCGCTACACGCCGCTGTCGAACACCGAACGCTTCACCGCGCTGCAGTCGGGCGAGATCGACATGCTGTCGCGCACCACGACGCGGACCCTGAACCGCGACAGCGCGCTGGGGCTGAATTTCGCGCCGGTGATGTTCTATGACGGACAGGGCTTCATGGTGCGGGAGTCGATGGATGTGGACAGCGTCTCGCAGCTCAACGGCGCCACGGTCTGCGTCTCGGCCGGCTCCACGACCGAACTGAACCTGGCCGACTATTTCGAGGCCAACGGCATGACCTACAGCCCGGTCCGCTTCGACCGCGCCGACGAGGTTCTGGCCGCCTATGACGCCAACCGCTGCGACGTCTACACCTCCGACCGTTCGGGCCTCGCCGCGCGGCGCCTGGTGATGAACGACCCGTCAGAGCATGTCATGCTGCCCGAGACGATCTCCAAGGAACCGCTCGCGCCCGCGGTGCGCCATGGCGACGACCAGTGGTTCGACATCGTCACCTGGACCGTCTACGCGCTGATCGAGGCCGAGGAGTACGGCGTTACGCAGGACAATATCGATGAGATGCTGGCCTCCGAAAACCCCAACATCACCCGGATGCTGGGCGGTGAGGGCTCTCCGGTCGGGGAGTGGGTCGGGCTGGACAACAAATGGGTCTACCGCGCGATTTCCTCGGTGGGCAACTATGGCGAGATCTTCGAACGCCATGTCGGCCCCGACACGCCGCTCCAGATCGAACGCGGCATGAACGCGCTCCATACCGATGGCGGGCTGCAATACGCGATGCCCTTCAAGTGATCAGACCCCGTCCCCGCCGCGTCCTGCGGCGAGGGCCCCTCTGACCGGTCCGCCCTTCGAGGAACCCGCCCGTGCCCGTCTCCCGTGATCTCGGTCCGATGGCCCCGCCCCGGACGCCGTTCTGGACCCGCTCCCGGATCCGGGCGGCGCTGATACAGGTCGGGTTCGTCGCGCTTTTGGTGCTGCTCATCCAGTTCCTGCTGGCGAACACGATGGAAAATCTCGACCGGCAGGGCATCGCCTCCGGCTTCGGCTTTCTCGAAAACCGCGCGGGCTTCGACATCGCGATCCGCTTCTCCCCGTTCGAGCGCAACGACACCTACCTGCAGGCGCTCTGGACGGCGGTCGCGAACACCGTGGTCCTCGCGGTCCTCGGGATCGGGCTGGCCACGCTTATCGGCCTGCTGATCGGGCTGGCCCGGGTCTCTCCCAACTGGCTGATCTCGCGGCTGGCCGCGGTCTATATCGAGATCTTCCGCAACATCCCGCTGCTTCTTCAGCTCTTTTTCTGGTATTTCGCCATTCTCCGGCCGCTGCCGGGGCCGCGCCAGAGCATCGAGATCGGGGGCGGCGCGTTTCTCAGCAACCGCGGGCTCTACCTGCCCAAGCCGCTGCTGGATTCCGGCGCCCAGCTCACCCTCCTCGCCTTTGCCGCCGGACTGATCATCGCGTTGACCATGGCCCGTCTAGCGCGCCGTCACCGTGCGGCGACGGGCCATTCCAGACCGGTGCTGCAATGGTGGATCATCGGGCTCGTCGCCCTGCCGCTGGCCACCTGGTTTGCGACCAACGCGTCGGTGACCCTGTCGGTCCCGGCGCTCCAGGGCTTCAATTTCCAGGGCGGCATGGTCATCCTGCCCGAGATGCTGGCCGCGCTTCTGGGGCTGTCCTTCTACATCGCCGCCGCGGTGGGCGAGATCGTGCGCGCCGGCATCGAGGGCGTTGACCACGGCCAGACCGAGGCGGCGCAGGCGCTGGGCCACAGCCGCGGTCAGATCATGCGCCTCGTCGTGATCCCCCAGGCGCTGCGGATCATCATCCCGCCGCTGACGACCCAGTACCAGTCGCTCGCCAAGAACACGTCGCTGGCCTCCGCCATCGCGTTCCCGGAAATCATCTCGATCGTCGCCGGAACCACCATGACCCAGACCGGACAGGCGCTCGAGACCATCGCGCTGGCCATGGCCTTCTATCTCACGGTGAGCCTGCTCATCGCCG
The DNA here is from genome assembly GCA_039184415.1 of Pseudomonadota bacterium. Taxonomy (GTDB): domain Bacteria; phylum Pseudomonadota; class Alphaproteobacteria; order Rhodobacterales; family Rhodobacteraceae; genus JANSYP01. The sequence goes on along the minus strand of JBCDBB010000125.1, from coordinate 6,602 downwards.
CGATCATGAATTTCTTCAACTGGCGCGTCACGCGGCGGCCGTTCTGAGGATGCGATGACCGAAACCACCCGACACCTGCCGGTGGAGGCGCCGGGGCCGCTCTCGGGCCCCGCGGCTTGGATCCGCCGGAACCTCTTTCCCGACTGGCGCCAGGGCCTGCTGACGCTCCTGGTCCTGTGGCTGCTGATCCGCGCGATCCCGCCGCTGATCGACTGGCTCTTCATCGATGCCGCCTGGACCGGCGACCGCGACGATTGCGTCGCCGCCGGAGGCGCCTGCTGGGCCTTTGTCGGCGCGCGCTGGGGGCAGTTCATCTACGGCTTCTACCCGCCGGAGCATCGCTGGAGGGTCGATCTGTCGATGCTGGCGCTGCTCGCCTCCATCGCCGTCCTGTTCCTGCCGCGCATGCCCAACAAGGGCTGGATCATCACCGGCAGCTTCATCGCCCTGCCCGCGGTGACGGTCCTGCTGCTCCATGGTGGGCTGCTCGGCCTGGAGGTCGTGCCCACCGACCGCTGGGGCGGCTTCATGCTGACCCTCGTCGTGGCTGTGGCCGGCATGCTGGGCGCGCTGCCCATCGGGATCCTCATGGCCCTGGGGCGCCGGTCGCGCATGCCCGCGATCCGCATCTTCTGCGTCACCTTCATCGAGCTTTTCCGCGCCGTGCCGCTGATCACCATCCTCTTCATGGCGTCGGTCATGCTGCCTCTGTTCATGCCGCAGGGCTTCACCATGGACAAACTGCTGCGCGCGCTCATCGGCGTGGCGCTCTTCAACGGGGCGCTCATGGCCGAGGTCATCCGCGGCGGGCTTCAGGCGATCCCCAAGGGCCAGTTCGAGGCCGCCACCGCATCGGGCATGGGCTACTGGAAGATGATGATCTTCATCATCCTGCCCCAGGCGCTCCGCACCGTGATCCCGGGGCTCGTGAACACCTATGTGGCGATCATCAAGGACACGACCCTGGTCCTGATCATCGGGCTCTTCGACCTGCTGGGCATCGTGCAGGCGGGGATTTCCTCCAGCAACTGGCTCGCCCCGACGGTGACCACGACGGGCTATGTCTTTGCCGGTGTCGGCTTCTGGGTGCTCTGCTTCGGCCTGTCGCGCTACTCGATGCATCTCGAACGCCGGCTCAGCACGGGCCAAAAGACGGGCCAAAAGACGGGCCAACCCAAATGACGGCCCCGGCAGACGGCCATCCATCCAACCTGAACGGAGCAGGCGCCATGGCGGACGCGGCGGACATCATCCGTATCGACGGGCTGAACAAGTGGTTCGACCAGTTCCACGTGCTGCAGGACATCAACCTGACCGTGAAGCCTGGCGAAAAGATCGTGATCTGCGGGCCCTCCGGGTCGGGCAAATCCACGCTGATCCGCTGCATCAACCAACTTGAGACGCACCAGATGGGCCGGATCGAGATCAACGGGCAGGAAATCGATGCCGAGATGAAGAATATCGACAGGCTGCGCGCCCGCGTCGGCATGGTGTTCCAGAATTTCAATCTCTACCCCCATCTGACCGTGCTCGAAAATCTCACGCTGGCGCAGATCTGGGTGCATCACGTCCCCCGCAAGGAGGCCGAGGAGCGCGCCCACCACTTTCTGGCGCGCGTCCATATCCCCGACCAGGCCGCAAAATATCCCCAGCAGCTCTCCGGCGGTCAGCAGCAGCGCGTCGCCATCGCCCGCGCGCTCTGCACCAGGCCCGAGATCATGCTCTTCGACGAACCGACCTCGGCGCTGGATCCAGAGATGATCAAGGAGGTGCTGGACGTCATGATCGAACTGGCCGGAGAGGGGATGACCATGGTCTGCGTGACCCACGAGATGGGGTTCGCGCGCAAGGTCGCGAACCGGATCGTCTTCATGGATGGCGGCCGCATCGTCGAGGAATCCGATCCCGAGGCGTTCTTTCAGAGCCCGCAGACGGAACGCGGTCGCACCTTCCTGTCGCAAGTGCTAGCCCACTAAGTTCCAGCACGCGGCGATCCGCCGAGCGAGACGACCAAGAGCCCCAGCGATGACCCAGAACACGGCCAAACCCGACACGCTCCCCAAACCGAGAAATCTGGAGGAGTTCCGCGAACGCCTCACCGGCGCGCGGCATCTCTTCACCGGACGCATGCTCGACGCCGGGGCATGGGTGCTGGAGAACCAGCGCGTGGTCGCGCTGGAAACGCTCGCCGTCATGGCCAAGAAATCCCAGCTCACGCCGTCGATCTTCGTCCGGCTGGCCAAGGCGATGGGGTTCGACGGCTTCACCGAAATGCAGCGGATCTTCCGCGCACCGCTCCACAACGCCTATCCCGCCTCCCTCTCGGAACGGATCTCGCATATCCAGGGCGACGAGGTCGTGCGCGACCCGTCCGACCTCGTCGCGGTGGGCCAGTCCTTCTGCCGGGCGAACGGCGCCTCCCTGGCCCATCTGGGCAGCCGGCTGGCCGAACTGCCGCTCGATGAGGCGATGGAGCTCATTCTGACCGCGCGGACGGTCCATGTGATCGGTCTCGACCGGTCCTATCCCGTGGCCTCCTATGTCTCCTACGCGCTGCGGCGGGCGCATTGCCAGGCGATCCAGATCAGCGGGACCGGCAGCGCACCCGATGACCAGATCGCGGTGATGCAACCGGGCGACCTGCTGGTTTCGATCAGCTTCCCACCCTATGCGCCCGCCACCATCGGCGCCACGGCCCAGGCGCGGGAGGCCGGGACACCGATCCTCGCGATCACCGACAATCCGGTCAGCTCGATCACCGAGGGCGCCGCGGTGGTGCTGCCCGTGGATGACGCCGCGCTGCACGGGTTCCGCTCGCTCACCGCCGTCATGAGCCTCGTTCAGACGCTGGCCATCGGGCTGGCCTACCGGCGCAGCGATGCCGGCGATCTCGATCTCGATCTCATCAACGCCTGAAAAGGGGTCCCGCATTGTCCCACGACCTGGTCATCGCCAACGGCACCATCGCCACCGCGTCGGACATGTTTTCCGCCGATATCGGCATCCGGGACGGCAGGATCTCACAGATCGGCGGCGATATGGGCTCTGCCGCGCGGACCATTGACGCGACCGGGCGCTATGTCCTGCCCGGCGGCATCGACAGCCATGTCCATATCGCCCAACCCTCCGGGCCGGGGATCGAGATGGCCGATGATTTCGACAGCGCCACGCGCTCGGCGGCCTTCGGCGGCAACACGATGGTCATGCCCTTCTGCCTGCAGGAACGCGGGGACTCCCTGGCGGCCAGCTTTCGCGATTACCGCGCCCAGGCCGAGGGCCATGCCCATATCGATCTGGGCTTTCACCTCATTGTCACCGACCCCACGCCCAGCGTGCTGGGCCAGGAACTGCCCGCCCTGATCGAAGAGGGGCACCGGTCGGTCAAGCTGTTCATGACCTACGAGGCCCTCCGCATGGATGATGCCGGGATCCTCGCCACCATGGATGTCGCGCGCCGCCATGGCGCCAGGGTGATGGTCCATTGCGAGAACGAGGACGTGATCGCCTTTCTCGCCCGGCGCTCCGAAGAGGCCGGCGACACCGCCCCGCGGGCCCATGCCACGACCCGCCCGGTGGCCGCGGAACGCGAGGCCACCCATCGCGCCCTGACCCTGGCCGAGGTGGTCGATGTCCCGATCGTCATCGTCCATGTCTCCAACGGTGCGGCGATGGAGGAAATCGCGCGTGCCCGGATGCGCGGGCTCGACATCACCGCCGAGACCTGCCCGCAATATCTGATGCTGGAGGGCGAGGACCTGTCGCGCGAAAACTGGGAGGGCGCGAAATTCGTCTGCTCGCCGCCGCCCCGCAACCGCGCAGAGCAGGAAAACTGCTGGCGGGGGCTGCAGACGGGTCTCTTCGATCTCTTCTCGTCGGACCATTGCCCGTTCCGCTATGCCGACGACAAGGGCAAGCGAAACCCCAGGGGGCTGCGCAGTTTCCGCCATATCCCGAACGGTATCCCCGGCGTGGAAACCCGCCTGCCGATCCTCTTTTCCGAAGGTGTCACAACGGGCCGGATCGACCTGCCGCGCTTCGTCGCCCTGACGGCGACCAACCATGCGCGCGCCTATGGTCTCTATCCGCAAAAGGGCACGATCGCAGTGGGCAGCGACGCCGACATCGCGATCTGGGATCCCGGGGTCCGCCGCACCATCCGCCATACCGACCTGCATGACGGGTCGGACTACACGCCCTATGAGGGGCTCGAGGTACAGGGATGGCCGGAAACCGTGATCCTGCGCGGCCGGCCCGTCATCGAAGCCGGCCGGATGGTGGCCGAGGGCCGGGGCAATGTCGTGGCGCGTCCCGGCGGACAGGATGCGACCGTGACCGGCGCCGGGGGGATCGACGCTGAGGAGACCGCCCCGCACATCGCCGGAGGCGCGGACTGATCCGCGATCGGTGCCGCTGGCAGGCGACGGGCGGCAAGCCCGTTCAGTCGGCCCGCGTCCTGTCCGCCCAGTCCGCGACGCGCGCCCAAAGCCCCACGCCCCTTGCCGCCTCCGCGCAACAGCCCGCCCAGCGGGCCGGAAAAGCACCCCGTCCGGCGTGACTTCCGGGCCGGATTTCCATAGCGTCCCGCGAAACCGACCCCCGACCGACGGTCACGCAGGGAGAAGAGCTTGGCGGCATCGCAGGCATCAGGCGCCCGGAAGCCTCATCTTCCGAACGAGGCGAGCTTGGCGGCGCCTCCGGGCGTCGAGATCACCGTCGGTGCCGGCGACAGCAGGGTCGCGCTGTCCGGAGATGTCACCATCTACACCGCCACCGGGCTGGAGGCGCCCCTCGACGGCATCGCCGCCGACCGCGCGGTCCGGCTCGACCTCTCGAGGGTGGGCCGGCTCGACACTGCCGGGGCCTGGATGATCGCAGCGCTCCAGCGGCGCATCGAGGCCGCGGGCCAACCCTTCGAGATCACCGGCGCCAGCGGGGAGGTGGAGAGCCTCCTGGCGACGGTCTCGGGCGCCCTGCCGAAGGTCGAGGACGATACGCCGCCGCCGCCGACCCTCGCGGACCGTCTGGAACGGGTCGGGCGTTCGGTGGTGTCGGGACTGACCTTCCTGCTCGAACTCACCGGCTTTCTGGGGGTTTTCCTGGCCCGGATGGGCCGTGCGTTCCGCCACCCCGGAGAGTTCCGCTTCACCGCGCTCGTCCACCATTGCGACGAGGTGGGGGTCAAGGCGGTGCCGATCGTGGCGCTCATGGCCTTCCTGATCGGCGTGGTCCTGGCCTTCCAGGGCGCCACCCAGCTCCAGCAGTTCGGCGCCGAGGTCTTCGTCGTCGATCTGATCGCGATCTCGATCCTGCGCGAGCTGGGGATCCTGCTGACCTCGATCATCGTGGCGGGCCGGACCGCCTCGGCCTTCACCGCGGCCATCGGCTCGATGAAGATGCGCGAGGAGATCGACGCCATGCGCACGCTGGGGCTCGACCCGGCCATGGTGCTCTTCGTGCCTCGGATCCTGGCGCTCCTGCTGATGCTGCCGGTGCTGGGGCTGATCGCCAATGTCGCGGGACTCCTGGGCGGCGCGCTGATGGCCTGGATCGACCTCGGCATTTCGCCGGCGATGTTCCGCACGCGTCTGATCGAGGGTACCGACCTGACCAATGTGCTCGTCGGGCTGGTCAAGGCGCCCTTCTTTGCGCTCATCATCGGTGTCGTCGGCTGCCATGCGGGGATGCAGGTCAAGAGCAACGCGGAATCGCTCGGCCAGATGACCTCCAACGCCGTGGTCGTGTCGATCTTTGCCGTGATCATGGCCGACGCGGTCTTTTCGGTCTTTTTCGCGCAGGTGGGCTGGTGAAGGACACGTCATCCCTGCCACAGGCGGTCATCGAGGTCCGCGGGCTGCGCAACCAGTTCGGGACCAATGTCGTCCATGACAATCTCGATCTCGATGTCTATCGCGGCGAGATCCTGGGCGTGGTCGGCGGCTCTGGCACGGGCAAGTCGGTCCTGCTGCGCACCATCGCAGGGCTGCAACGGCCCGTGGCGGGCACCGTGAAGGTGCTGGGCATCGACGTGCTGAATGCCGACGAGGACACCCGCGCGGCGCTGGAGTCCCGCTGGGGCGTGATGTTCCAGGACGGCGCGCTCTTTTCCTCGCTCACCGTGCGCGAGAATGTCGAGGTTCCTATGCTCGGCATCGACGGGCTCGACCCCGACCTGCGGCGGCAGCTTGCCGATCTGAAGGTCTCGATGGTCGGGCTGCCCTATTCGGCGGGCGACAAATACCCCTCGGAACTGTCGGGCGGGATGCGCAAACGCGCCGGTCTGGCCCGAGCCCTGGCGCTTGACCCGGAAATTGTCTTTCTCGATGAGCCGACAGCCGGTCTTGACCCGATTGGCGCGGCGGAGTTCGACAACCTGATCATTGAGCTGCGCGAGACGCTGAACCTCACGGTGTTTCTGGTCACCCATGATCTCGACACGCTGAACACCTGCTGCACCCGGATCGCCGCATTGGCGGAGAAACGGCTTTTGGCCAGCGGCTCCCTGGCGGAGATGGGCCTCGTCGACCTCCTCCAGACCATCGATATCAGCCGAAAGACAGGCGTTCTCTATCTCAGCCAGGAGGGGCGCCGGGGCGCCGTGTACT
>JBCDBB010000124.1:0-11416 GCA_039184415.1 Pseudomonadota bacterium | reverse complement strand
TTGCACTATGTGCTTCATGCACCCCAGGGCGACACCTATGCCGATCTGCTCTTCACGATGATCGAGCGGCGCAATCACCGCCCGCCGGTGACCTTCACCACGTTCCAGGCCCGCGATCTGGGCAGCGACACCGCGGACCTGTTCAAGACTGCCGCCCGTGACGCCTACGAACGCTACCAGCCTCAGGCGCTGATCGTGGGCGCGTCCTGCACCGCCGAACTGATCCAGGACGATCCGGGCGGATTGGCCGAGACCATGGGTCTCCCGGTGCCCGTCATCCCGCTGGAGCTGCCGAGCTATTCGCGCAAGGAGAACTTCGGGGCCGACGAGACGTTTTTTCAGCTTGTCCGTCACCTTGCCCGGCCGACGGACCGGACGGAGCGTGTCAGTTGCAACATCCTCGGGCCCACGGGGCTCGGCTTTCGCCATCGCGACGATGTCGAGGAACTGACGGGCCTGCTGTCGGAGATCGGCGTCGAGGTCAATGTCGTGGCGCCCATGGGTGCCAGCCCGGTGGACCTGACCCGGCTCGGGGCGGCCCATTTCAACGTGCTGCTCTACCCCGAAACGGCGGAGACCGCGGCGCGTCACATGGAGCGCACCCTCGGCCAACCCTACACCAAGACCGTGCCGATCGGGGTCGGGGCGACCCGGGACTTCATCGCCGAAGTGCAGCAGATCACCGGCCTGACCGGCCAGCCGGACGAAAGCCGCCTGCGCCTGCCCTGGTGGTCGGCATCGGTCGACAGCACCTACCTGACCGGCAAGCGGGTCTTCCTCTTCGGCGACGCCACCCATGTCGCCGCGCAGGCCCGTATCGCGCGCGATGAGATGGGCTTCGAGGTTGTCGGCATGGGCTGCTACAACCGCGAATTCGCCCGGCCGCTGCGCAAGCTCGCCACCGAGTACGGCGTCGAGGCGCTGATCACCGATGACTATCTGGAGGTCGAGCAGGCCATCGAGGCCCTGGCGCCCGAGATGATCCTCGGCACCCAGATGGAGCGCCATATCGGCAAGCGCCTTGGCATTCCCTGCGCGGTGATCTCCGCGCCTGTCCATGTCCAGGATTTCCCGGCCCGCTACAGCCCGCAGGTCGGGTTCGAGGGGGCCAACGTCATCTTTGACACGCTGGTCCATCCGCTGGTCATGGGGCTCGAAGAGCACCTCTTGGCGATGTTCCGCGAGGATTTCGAGTTTCACGATGCGGCCGGTCCCAGCCACCATGGCGGCCATGCGCCGAAACCGGTGGCGCCGGCCGCGCAGCCGGTCCCGGCCGATGAGGGCCAAATGCTGGGCGCGCCCGGTACAGGGGCGACCCCCTCCGAGGCCGGTGCCCCCGATGAAGCCGCACCCACAAAGCCGGTCGTACAGCCCGACGGCAGCATCCAGTGGCTACCCTGCGCCGAGAAGGAACTGAAGAAGATCCCCTTCTTCGTGCGCGGCAAGGCCCGTCGCAACACCGAGAAATTCGCCGCCGAGCGCGGCGTTGCCGAAATCAGCGTCGACACCCTCTATGAGGCGAAGGCCCACTATGCGCGATAGCACCGACTTCCCCGGCTACCGCGTGGTGATCGTCACGCTGGACGCCCATGCCGCCGGACCCGTGGCGCGGGTCTCCGAACGGCTGGCCGAGGATTTCCCGGGTCTGCATTTCTCGGTTCATGCAGCCGCCGAATGGGCCGAGAATCCCGACGCGCTGATCGAGGCAAAGGCCGCGGTGCGCACCGGGGACATCATTCTCAGCAACCTGATCTTTCTCGAGGACCAGGTGCAGGCGATCCTGCCTGTCCTGCGCGAACGCCGTGATCAGTGCGACGCGATGCTTGGCGTCATCGCCGACACCCAGCTCGTCAACCTGACACGGATGGGCGATCTGGACATGTCGCAGCCCGCATCGGGCGCCATGGCGATCCTGAAAAAGCTCAAGCCCAAGACCAAGAGCTCCTCTTCGGCGGAAGCTTCGATGAAGATGCTGCGCCGCCTGCCGCAGATCCTGAAATTCATTCCGGGCAAGGCCCAGGATCTGCGGGCCTACTTCCTGACCATGCAGTACTGGCTCGGCGGCTCGGACGACAATGTCGAGCAACTGATCCGCTTTCTCGTCAGCCGCTATGCGCCGAACCGCAAGTGGACGAAGGTCCAGGCCGAGGCGCCTGTCGTCTATCCCGAGGTCGGTCTCTACCACCCGGATCTGCCGGGGAACGGCATTACGACCGAGAGCTCGAACCTGCCGGCGCCCGACAAGCCGGTCGCGACGGTCGGGCTGGTGATGCTGCGCAGCTACATCCTTGCCTCGGACACGGCCCATTATGACGGCGTCATCCGGGCGTTCGAGGCGCGCGGGCTGCGAGTGATTCCGGCCTTTGCCGGCGGGCTGGACGCGCGCCCTGCGATCGAGCGCTACTTCAAGCGCGACGGCTATGTCGTGATCGATACGATGGTCTCCCTGACCGGGTTCAGCCTCGTCGGCGGGCCGGCCTATAATGACAGCGCGGCGGCAGTCACGTCGCTCAGCGATCTCGATGTGCCCTACATCGCGGCCCACTCGATCGAGTTTCAGACGCTCGGGCAGTGGGGCGACAGTGCCGGAGGGCTCGGCCCGGTCGAGACCACCATGCTCGTGGCGCTACCCGAGATCGACGGCGCCACGAATCCCACGGTCTTTGGCGGCCGCCACGGTGCCGAAGGCTGCCATGGCTGCTCGATGGATTGCAGCGGGGTCTCCGATTGCAAGGCCATGGCGCCGTGTCTGGAGCGGATCGAGGTTCTGGCCGAGAAAGCCCTTCGCCTGGCCAAACTGCGCCGTCTCAAAAACGCCGAGAAGCGCGTGGGCGTCGTGCTCTTTGGCTTCCCGCCCAATGCCGGGGCGGTGGGAACGGCGGCCTATCTGAGCGTGTTCGAGAGCCTTTTCAATACTTTGCACCGTATGAAGGACGAAGGCTACGATGTGGAGCCGCCCGAGAGCGTCGACGCGCTCCGGGACGCGGTTCTGCACGGGAATGCCGCGGATTACGGGCAAGAGGCAAACGTCGCCGCCCGGATCGATGCCGACACGATCGTCCGAAACACGCCGCCGCTGCACGCGATCGAACAGGTCTGGGGCCCGGCGCCAGGCAAGCAGCAATCGGACGGCCGCAGTGTCTTCGTGCTCGGCGCGCATTTCGGCAAGGTCTTTGTCGGTGTGCAGCCCGCCTTCGGGTTCGAGGGCGATCCGATGCGGCTTCTGTTCGAAAAGGGCTTCGCGCCCACCCACGCCTTCACCCAGTTCTATCTGTGGCTGCGCAACAGCTTCGAGGCTAACGTGCTGCTGCATTTCGGGATGCATGGCGCGCTGGAGTTCATGCCGGGCAAGCAGGCCGGGCTGGGCGCGCGAGACTGGCCCGACCGGCTGATCGGCGAGATGCCGAATGTCTATCTCTACGCCTCCAACAACCCGTCCGAGGCGAGCCTGGCCAAGCGTCGCGCCAATGCGGTTACCGTCACCCATGTGACCCCGCCGCTGGCGGCCTCGGGGCTCTACAAGGGGCTGTCGGAACTCAAGGACAGCGTCACCCGGTGGCGGGCGATGGATCCGGCCGACGGGCTCCGCGAAGAACTGGCGAGCCTGATCGCCGACCAGGCCGAAGCCGTGGATATGGATGGCAGCGACCCCGATGCGCTCTGGCTGAAGCTGCTGGAGACCGAGGATGCGCTGATCCCCGACGGGCTCCATGTCGTCGGGCGTGCGCCGGGCGAGGCGGAGATCGCGGAACATCTCTCGGTCATGGCCGAGACCGACGACACGGTCCGCGCCGAAGTCTCGGGGCATCTGCGCGGCGACGCCGAACTGACAGGCCTGATGCGCGCGCTTTCGGGTCGCTATATCGCCCCGGTGCCGGGCGGCGATCTGATCCGCTCGCCCGAGGTTCTGCCCGCCGGGCGCAATATCCACGCCTTCGATCCGTTCCGGATGCCCACGGCCTTCGCGATGAGCGACGGTGCGAAACAGGCCGACCTGCTGCTGGAAACCCATGCGACGCTGCCGCGCTCGGTGGCGCTGGTGCTCTGGGGCTCCGACAATATCAAATCCGACGGCGGGCCGATCGCCCAGGCGCTGGCGCTGATGGGGGCCACCCCGCGCTTCGACAACTATGGGCGACTTTCGGGCGCCGACCTGGTCCCGCTGTCCGAGCTTGGCCGCCCGCGCATCGACGTGGTCATGACGCTGTCCGGGATCTTCCGCGATCTGCTGCCGTTGCAGACCAAGATGCTGGCCGAGGCCGCCTACAAGGCCGCAACGGCCGACGAGCCGTTGGACCGGAACTATGTCCGCGCCCACAGCCTCGCCTATGCCGAGAAGATGGGCTGCGACATGGAGGAGGCCAGCCTGCGGGTCTTTTCCAATGCCGAGGGCGCCTATGGCTCCAACGTCAATGTGCTGGTGGACAGCGGCGCCTGGGACGATGAGGACGAACTCGCCGACGCCTATCAGAGCCGCAAGAGCTTTGCCTACGGGCTGAACGGCAAGAGCCGGGCCAGCAAGACGCTGCTGACCGAGACGCTCAAGGACGTCGAGGTTGCCTATCAGAACCTGGAATCGGTCGAACTCGGCGTTACCACGGTGGACCATTATTTCGACACGCTGGGCGGCATCACCCGCGCCGTGAAACGCGCCCGCGGCGAGGAAGCGGCGGTCTATATCGGCGACCAGACCCGGGGCAGCGCCAAGGTCCGGACCCTGCAGGATCAGGTAGCGCTGGAGACCCGGTCCCGCAGCCTGAACCCGAAATGGTTCGAAAGCATGCTCAAGCACGGCCACGAAGGCGTCCGCCAGATCGAGGCGCAGGTGACCAACACGCTGGGCTGGTCCGCCACCACGGGTCAGGTGGAGCCCTGGGTCTACCAGCGTCTGAGCGAGACCTTCGTGCTCGACGAAGAGATGCGCAACCGTCTGGCCGAAATGAACCCGCAAGCCTCCGCCCGCATGGCAAACCGTCTGCTGGAAGCTTCCGACCGCGACTACTGGGCGCCCGATGCAGCCACGCTCGAAGCGCTCCAAAACGCCGCCGACGAACTCGAAGACACGCTCGAAGGCGTGCAGGTCGCGGCGGAATGAGGGGCCCCATCATGACATTTACGAAAGGACCTGCCGTATGAGCCCGCTCGACGACCAGACCAAGGCCCGGCTGATGGATGCGATGGACGCCAAGCAACCGCCGGCGGCCCGCAGCCTCAAAGCCCCCCCGGTCCTGAAGGGCGAGGACGGCGAAGGCTCCGTCCAGGTCCATCAGGACGCCAGCATGAAGATCGAGGGCGCCAAGGTGTTTTCGGTCTATGGCAAGGGCGGGATCGGGAAATCGACCACCTCGTCGAACCTCTCGGTGGCTTTTTCCAAGCTTGGCAAGCGCGTGCTGCAGATCGGCTGCGATCCCAAGCATGACAGCACCTTCACACTGACCGGCCAGTTGCAGCCGACGGTGATCGACATCCTCAAGGAGGTGAATTTCCACGCGGAGGAGCTGCGCCCGGAAGACTTCGTCACCGTCGGCTTCAACGGTGTGCAGTGCGTGGAAGCGGGGGGGCCGCCTGCGGGTACCGGCTGCGGCGGGTACGTGGTAGGCCAAACGGTGAAGCTGCTGAAGCAGCATCACATGCTGGAAGACACCGATGTGGTGATCTTCGATGTTCTGGGTGACGTTGTTTGTGGCGGTTTCGCGGCCCCCCTTCAACATGCCGACCGCGCCGTTGTCGTTACGGCGAACGATTTCGACAGCATCTACGCGATGAACCGGATCATCGCCGCAGTCCAGGCCAAGGCGAAAAACTACAGCGTCCGGCTGGCGGGCTGCATCGCCAACCGCTCGCGCGAGACCGATGAGGTCGACCGGTACTGCAAGACGGTGGGCTTCAAGCGGATCGCCCACATGCCCGATCTCGACAGCATCCGCCGGAGCCGCCTGAAGAAGAAGACGCTCTTCGAGATGCCCGACGAAGAGGACATCGTCCAGGCGCGTGCCGAGTATATCCGCATGGCCGAAACGCTTTGGGCCGGGACAGAGCCGCTGGCGCCTGCGCCGCTGCCCGACCGCGAGATCTTTGAGCTTCTGGGATTCGATTGATGGCGCTCGACACGGCGACATACGGCAAGCAAAGCGGATCGCGCACATACGGTGCGACACGCGCACGCGTGGAAGACTATTTCGACCGCACCGCGACCAAGACCTGGGCAGCGCTGACCTCTGACGCGCCGGTCAGCCGGGTCCGCCGCACGGTGCGCGCCGGGCGCGACCGGATGCGGGCGGTGATGCTGGACCGCCTGCCCGAGGACCTGACCGGCGCGCGGGTGCTCGATGCCGGCTGCGGGGCTGGGCAGATGACAACGGAGTTGGCCGCAAGGGGCGCCGCGGTCACGGCCGTCGATATCTCGCCCAGCCTCGTGGAGATCGCCGAGGCGCGGCTGCCGGAACATCTGCGTCCCCGTGTCCGTTTCACCGCCGGCGACATGCTCGATCCCGCCCACGGGCCCTTCGACTACGTGATCGCAATGGACAGTCTGATCTACTACACCGCGCCGGACATCGCCGATGCGCTGGCGCGACTCGGCGACCGCTGCGCGCAGTCCGTGGTGTTCACGGTCGCGCCCCGCACGCCGTTCCTGATGGCGTTCTGGCTGGCCGGCAAGGCCTTCCCGCGCTCCGACCGTTCGCCGGTCATGATCCCCCACGCCGCCGAACGGCTCGACGCCCATGCACAGGGCGCCGTGCGCCGGATCGAGCGTGTGACGAGCGGCTTCTACATCTCCGAATGCCTGGAGCATCGGGCGGGAGGCAGCGCATGATCGTCACCCGCGGCATGGTCAAGAGCATCTCCGCCAATTGGCTGCCCTTCTCCAACGCGGCCTCCGAGGGGCTGCCGATGGGTCAGCTGCTGCGGCTGTCGCTCTTCCAGGTCTCCGTCGGCATGGCCTCGGTGATGCTGCTGGGCACGCTGAACCGGGTGATGATCGTGGAGCTCGGCATCGCCGCGACGCTGGTGGCCTTCATGGTGGCGCTGCCGGTGCTGGTCGCGCCCTTCCGCGCGCTGCTGGGCTTCCGGTCGGACACCTACCGCTCCGCCATCGGCTGGAAACGCATCCCCTATCTCTGGTTCGGCTCGCTCTGGCAGATGGGCGGGCTGGCGATCATGCCTTTCGCGCTGATCGTACTCTCTGGGGACCAGGTGATGGGACCGTCCTGGGCCGGCGAGGTGCTCGCGGCGCTTGCGTTCCTGATGACCGGCCTCGGTCTCCACATGACCCAGACCGCGGGTCTTGCGCTTGCCAGCGACCGGGCGACGGATGAGACCCGCCCGCAGGTCGTGTCGCTGCTCTACGTGATGTTTCTCGTCGGCATGGGCGCCGCGGCGCTGATTCTGGGCTGGCTCCTGCGCGATTTCTCGCAGCTGCGGCTGATCCAGGTCGTGCAGGGGACCGCCGTTGCCACGATGCTCTTGAACCTCGTCGCGCTCTGGCGGCAGGAACCCGTCAAACCGATGAGCCGCGCAGAACGCGCCGCGCCGCGCCCGGCCTTCCGCGAGGCCTGGGCCGATCTGATGGCCGGCGGCAATGCCGGACGTCTGCTGGCGGTCGTGTTCCTGGGCACCATGGCCTTCAACATGCAGGACGTGCTGCTGGAGCCCTATGGCGGCGAGGTTCTGGGCCTGTCGGTCTCGGCCACGACCTACCTGACGGCGCTTTGGGCGGCGGGCGCTCTGGCGGGCTTCGTTCTTGCGGGCCGCTGGCTTGCGCGGGGCATGAACCCCTACCGCAGCGCGTCCCGGGGTCTGCTGGTGGGCCTGGCGGCCTTTTCAGCGGTGATCTTCGCCGATCCGATGGGCAGCCCTGCGCTCTTTTTCGCCGGCGCCGGGCTGATCGGCTTCGGTGGCGGGCTCTTTGCAGTGGCCACTCTGATGGCGGCGATGACCATGCCCGCGGGCGGGTTGGCGGGCCGTGGCCTCGCGCTGGGCGCCTGGGGCGCGGCACAGGCGACGGCGGCGGGTCTGTCGATCGCGCTGGGCGGGGCGCTCCGCGACGGGGTCAATGTGCTGGCGCTCTCGGGGTCTCTGGGCGAGGCGATGTCCACCGCCTCCGCCGGCTACACGTTCGTCTATCATGTCGAGATCGGGCTGCTGTTCGTCACCCTGATCGCGCTCGGCCCGCTCGTGCGGACCGGCTCTTCCCTGCAAACGCCCCCGATGGGGGCCAACCCCGGCAAATTCGGCCCGACCAAGATCGGTCTGGCCGACTTTCCAACGTGACACGGAGGTAACCCATCATGGTTGGTGTAGAATTCTTTGGAAATTTCGACCTGGCCAGTGCCGCGATCTGGCTCTTCTGGCTCTTCTTCGCGCTGCTGATCTACTATCTGCAGACCGAGAACATGCGCGAAGGCTATCCGCTGGAGGATGACGACGGCAACGCGGCGGCCAACCAGGGGCCGTTCCCGGTGCCCTCGCCCAAGACCTTCACGCTGCCCCATGGCCGCGGCGAGGTCACCGTCCCCAACGGCGAAAAGGAAAAGCGCGAGGTGGCGCTGAAGCGCTCCGGCCCTGCCGGTCAGCCCTTCATCCCGACCGGCGATCCGATGGCCGACGGCGTGGGCCCGGCCTCCTGGGCGCCGCGGCGCGACATTCCCGAACTGGACGGCAAGGGTCATCCCAAGATCCTGCCCATGGCCAAGCTCGATGAGTTCCGGGTGTCCGCCGGGCGCGATCCGCGCGGTCTGGACGTCATCGCCGCCGATGGCGTGAGCGTGGGCAAGATCAGCGACATGTGGGTCGACGAGGCCGAGCAGCTGGTCCGCTATCTGGAGATCGAACTGGATGGCGAGCATGGCTCGGGCAAGATCCTGTGTCCGATGCCGCTGACCCGGATCCGCAGCACCGGGGTGATGATCCATGCGCTGCAGTCCGACCAGTTCCCCGGCGTGCCGAAGCACAAGTCCGACGCCCAGGTCACCATGCTCGAGGAAGAGAAGATCTCCGGCTACTTCGCCGGCGGCAAGCTCTGGGCCGGCGACCGGGCCAACCCTGTCATCTGAACCGCGAGAGGTCAGTCCGATGCCCAACGACGATTTCGCTTTCGAGCCACAGCGGGGCCTGCCGGGCCCGCTGCCGCCGGGCGAGGAGATCCTGTGGCAAGGCGCCCCCGACCCGCGCGCCCTGCTGCGTGACGCCTTCGCGCTGCGTTGGATCCTGATCTACTTCGCCGTGATCTCGGTCTGGCGGATCGCCGCCAGCGCAACCGAGATGGCGATCGGACCGGCCATCCTCACGGCGCTGCCCTTTGCGGTGCTCTGCGCAGGCGCGGTGGCGCTGCTCTATGGCCTCGCCTGGGTGATGGCGCGCAGCACTGTCTACACGATCACGACCGAGCGCGTCCTGTTGCGGGTGGGGGCGGCCCTGACGGTGACCTTCAACATCCCGTTCCGCTGGATCGGCAACGCCAACATGGACCTGCGCCCTGACGGTACCGGCACGATCGCGCTCCAGACCACCGGTGAGAGCAAGATCAGCTATCTCGTGGCCTGGCCCCATGTGCGGCCCTGGCGGATGGGACAGACCGAACCCGCCCTGCGCTGCATTCCGGACGCGGAAAAGGTCGCCGCGATCCTGCGCGACGCCGCCGAGGATCGGCTCGCCCGTCCTGAGGTGACCGCAGAGCCCGCACCGGCCGCCGAGACCGCATCCGCCCCCGCAACCAGTGCGCCGGTTCCTCCCGCCGCCATTCCTGCCGAATAAGGAGACGTGTCCATGTCCGACCAGACCCACGGCCACGAAATGCTCAAACGGCGCGACCGGGAAATGATCCCGACCCGCCTGCTGATCGCCATGGGGGCGCTCGCGCTCTCGGCTCTGGCGCTCACCACCTATGCCCGCGTCACAGACCGCCCGCTGGTCGGTGTGCCCCATGCCGCCGAGGTGACCGACAGCCGTGTGCTGATCCTCGATGGCAACCGCTATGGCGAGGTGATCGTGCGGGACGCGGATGGTGCTGTCCTGATGGAACTCGACGCGTCCGAGGCCGGGTTCATCTCGGTCATCTGGCGCGGGCTCGATCGGAAACGGATGCTCATGGGCACCGATCCGCTCGCGCCCGTCAACCTGGTCGAATACGCCAATGGGCGGCTGTCGATCCAGGACCCCGCAACCGGCTGGTCGGCGGAGATCGCCAGTTTCGGGGCACTCAACGAAGCCGCCTTCGCCAAACTTCTCGACTAAGAATTCAACCCGGTGCGGGTTAGCCAACCGCACCCCGAACACTCAGAAGGGAACCGAAAAATGGGATTGTTCACTCGGGAAAAGGAGACCGCGCCCTGCACGGTCGAGATATCCCACAAGTTTGAAAGCCTGCATGCGCATGTGCGTTTCAACAACGGCGCCACCGTCTATCCGGGCGATGAGGTGCAGGTGCAGGGCCCTGAAATTATGGCGCCCTACGGCGAGATCGTGTCCGAGGACCGCACCGCCACCATCATCCGTGCCAGCGGGCTGGAACGCCTCTGGACCCGTCTGACCGGTGATTTCGAGGTCATGGAACTCTGCGAGTTCTCCTTCTCCGAGGAGGTGACGCTATGAACGCCCCTGTCCGCAAGCACACCGCCGATGCGACCACCGTCGAAGAGGGCCTCGCCATCCAGGAGGAGCAGGCCAAGTTCGACAGCGAGGCCGCCACCGCCGTCGCGATGCAGAACACTCTGCTCACGCCGCGCTTCTACACCACGGATTTCGATGAGCTCGACGCCATCGATGTCAGCTCGCTCCGCGAGACCTGGGACGTGCTGATCGACGAGATGGTCAGCGACCCCAACAAGGGCCATTTCCGCAAGAACGAGGACTGGGACCAGATCGACTGGGACGGCATGGACCCCCAGCTCAAGAAGGAATTCATCGATTTCCTGATCTCGTCCTGCACCGCCGAATTCTCGGGCTGCGTGCTCTACAAGGAAATGAAGCGGCGCGGCGCGAACAAGGACATCACCCAGCTCTTTCAGCTCATGGCCCGGGACGAGGCACGCCATGCGGGCTTCATCAATGACGCGCTCCGCGAAGTCGGCGTTGCCGTCAATCTGGGTTTCCTGACCCAGAAGAAGAAATACACCTACTTCCGGCCCAAGTTCATCTACTACGCGACCTATCTGTCTGAAAAGATTGGGTATGCGCGCTACATCACCATCTTCCGGCATCTCGAGAAGCACCCCGAGCACCGGTTCCACCCGATCTTCAAATGGTTCGAGGAATGGTGCAATGACGAGTTCCGCCATGGCGAGGCCTTCGCGCTTCTGATGAAGACCGACCCCAACCTGACCAGGGGCGGCAACGAATGGTGGATCAAGTTCTTCCTGACGGCGGTCTATGGCACGATGTACGTGCGCGACCATCAGCGTCCGGCCTTCCACGA
>JBCDBB010000123.1:0-11504 GCA_039184415.1 Pseudomonadota bacterium | reverse complement strand
TGACTCTGAATCTCATTGTGCCGGAGCACGAGGAGCTAAAGCCCAAAATCACCGTTTTTGGCGTTGGTGGGGCTGGCGGCAATGCCGTCAACAATATGATCGAAAAAGAACTCGACGGTGTCGAGTTCGTGATCGCGAACACCGATGCACAAGCGCTGCAAGGCGCGAAGGCAAAGTCCCGCATCCAAATGGGTGCTCGGGTCACCGAAGGCCTCGGCGCAGGCGCGCGACCCAGTGTTGGCGCTGCCGCTGCTGAGGAGACCATCGAGGAGATCGTAGATCACCTCGCCGGCAGTCACATGTGCTTCATCACCGCCGGCATGGGCGGGGGCACCGGCACGGGTGCAGCGCCAATCATCGCGCAAGCCGCGCGTGAGCTTGGCGTCCTGACCGTTGGTGTTGTCACGAAGCCCTTCCAATTCGAAGGCGCGAAGCGCATGCGTCAGGCCGAGGAGGGCGTCGAAGTCCTGCAGAAGGTTGTCGACACGCTGATCATCATCCCGAACCAGAACCTGTTCCGTCTGGCCAATGAAAAGACCACGTTCACCGAGGCGTTCAGCCTCGCGGACGACGTACTGTACCAGGGCGTGAAGGGCGTTACCGACCTGATGGTGCGTCCCGGTTTGATCAACCTTGATTTCGCCGATGTCCGCGCTGTGATGGACGAGATGGGCAAGGCGATGATGGGCACCGGCGAGGGCGAGGGCGAGAGTCGCGCGGTTCAGGCCGCCGAGAAGGCCATCGCCAACCCGTTGCTCGACGAGATCAGCCTCAAGGGCGCCAAAGGCGTTCTGATCAATATCACTGGCGGTTATGATCTGACCCTGTTCGAGCTCGACGAGGCGGCCAACCGCATCCGCGAAGAGGTCGATCCAGATGCGAACATCATCGTCGGCTCCACACTGGACACCGACATGGAAGGCGCGATGCGGGTTTCCGTGGTCGCGACAGGAATAGACGCGGCCGTCGATGCGGGCGAGACCCCTGTGCCGCGCCGCAGTCTTGCCTCGCCACTGAAGACACCGGTGGCCGGAGACGACGAAGTCGAAGAGAACATCGCAGCAGCGGCCGTCACGCCCCAAGTTGCGTTCGAAGCTCCGCCTGAGCAGGCAGCGCCGGCGGCGTCGAGTGAGCCTACCTTCTTCACGCATCTTGACGAGGCCGGTCAGCCGGCACGCGCGCAGGAGACCGACGATGGGCTGCCGCCGCCGGCCTATGCGCCGAATCCGGATCGGGATGCTGCCGCGCGGTTCGCCGCCCCGGCTGCGGGAACGCCGTCACCGGAAGTGCTTGCCCGGCTACACGCCGCAGCGCGCAAGGATCCGGCCGGCGATCGGGCAGACGGTGACGCGGGTGACGGCGATCGTGCCCGCTTCGGGATCAACTCCCTGATCAACCGGATGACCGGTCATTCCGGTGACGCGCGCACCGCGCCGGGGCGCCCGGTGCCGCCGGCGCAGACCGCGATCGACGAGCATCTGGAAGAAGATCCGGAAATGGACCGCATCGAAATTCCGGCCTTCCTGCGACGTCAGGCGAACTGACACAGCACAAAACTTGCTTGGAAAGACCGGCGAAGGCCGGTCTTTTTATTTTTGAATGCAATATCTTACAGGCATGCTGCGCTGCGGCGGCGGATTTCCGCCGATCCGATTCGGACCATGTTTCAGACCGTTGCAATCTTTGAATTGCGATCCTGCCGGCTGGCCACTTATCTGATCGTCGACGGAAAAGGTGTAAAAAAAACATTAGGAAACCGAGCAGTGCAATACACCGTTAAATCTCCGGTCACATTCAAGGGCGTCGGGCTCCACAGCGGGGCGCCCGTCCGCATGACGATTCATCCTGCGTCAGCAGAGTATGGAATTTGGTTCCGGCGGACCGACGTGACCCATAAGGACAATCTGATCGCGGCCCGATGGGACTCGGTCAATCCGGCGCGTCTTTGTACGCGGATCGAGAATGCGGATGGTGTATCCGTCTCGACCGTTGAGCACATCATGGCGGCACTGGCCGGATTGGGAATCCACAACGCGCTGATCGAGATCAGCAATGGTGAGGTTCCGATCCTGGACGGAAGTGCCGCGCCGTTTGTTCGCGCGATTCTCGCGCGCGGCATGCTGCAGCAGCAGGCACCGGTTCGGGTCTGGCGGATTCTGGAATCGGTCGAAGTACGCGATGGCGATGCAGTTGCCCGGCTTGATCCCGCCCAAGGGTTCGAGATGCGGTTCGAGATCGAATTTGCCGACACCGCCATCGGTCGTCAGGTCAAACATCTCGATCTGAGCAATGGTGCCTTCGTGCGCGAGCTGTGCGACAGTCGTACCTTCTGCCGCAGCGCAGACGTCGATTTCATGCGGGCCAACGGAATGGCGCTTGGCGGGACCATGGAAAACGCCGTGGTTGTTGACGGCGATCGGGTGCTCACGCCGGGCGGCCTGCGTCACGATGACGAGCCTGTGCGGCACAAAATGCTCGATGCGCTCGGGGATCTTTACCTTGCGGGCGCACCGATCCTGGGCCGATACACCGGTCGTCGAGCAGGCCATGCGCTGACCGCTGCGTTGCTGCATGCCGTGTTTTCCAGGCCCGGCGCCGCGTGTCTCACGGTTGTTGACCAACGCTTCGCGGCGCGCCTGCCGGGCGTCGGAGTGCGTCAGGAAGATCTGGCTCTCTGCGCCTGATCCCTAATCACGGGCGCTCGCGAAGGTTTTCGTGTGCGCCCGTTTTGCCGTCCGATCATCTGTGCTAGCACCCCAGACGGCAGGGTGGTATCCGACCCGCCAAGCGAAGGGGCAGGGCTCGACAGCAATGATAAAGTCGGCGGCGATTTCACGGTTGGTGATCTGGGCGGGGGTTGTCCTCGCCTTCGCGTCTTGCGCGGGGGATCCAGATCCGACCTTCGAGAATTTCACGCCGAAGGAGATCTACGACAGGGCCGAGTACGAGCTGGAAACCAACGATCCCGAGGTTGCGGCCCGCTACTTCGGTGAGGTCGAACGACTCTACCCGTACTCTGAGTGGGCCAAGCGCGCGCTGATCATGCAGGCTTTCGCGCTGCACCGGAACAAGGACTATGAAGAAAGCCGTGCCGCCGCCCAGCGGTATATCGATTTCTACCCGGCCGACGAGGACGCGGCCTATGCACAGTATCTCCTCGCTCTGAGCTACTATGACCAGATCGACGATGTAGGCCGCGATCAGGGTCTGACTTTTCAGGCGCTGCAAGCCCTGCGCACGGTGATCGAACGGTATCCGGACAGCGAATATGCCCGGTCCTCAATTCTGAAGTTCGACCTTGCCTTCGACCATCTTGCCGGCAAGGAGATGGAGATCGGGCGGTTCTATCTCAAACGCGGTCACTATGCCGCCGCTGCTAACCGCTTCCGCGTCGTGGTGGAGGATTTCCAGACCACCAGCCACACGCCCGAGGCGCTCCACCGTCTTGTGGAAAGTTACCTGTCGCTGGGTCTCATTGACGACGCGCAGACCGCGGGCGCAATTCTGGGCTATAACTACCAGTCGACCGAGTGGTACAGCGACAGCTTCACGTTGCTCACCGGCCAGGGACTGGCGCTCGAGCCCGCCGGCGATGGATGGTTGCGTGCGATCTACCGCCAGTCCATCAGAGGCGAGTGGCTCTGAGAGCGTCACTGCGCTGAACCCGGAGCGGGCGCCGGAACGGAGTCTGAACGAGGGGCGATGCTGCGCGGTCTGGAAATACGCGACATCCTGATCATTGACCGGCTGGAGATCGCGTTTCAGCCGGGTCTGAACGTTCTGACCGGCGAAACCGGGGCGGGCAAATCCATCCTGCTCGATGCGCTTGGCTTCGTTCTGGGCTGGCGCGGGCGTGCCGACCTCGTTCGCGCTGGCGCCGCTCAGGGGGAGGTGACCGCGGTCTTCAGCCTCTCCGCGGATCATCCCGCCAGGGCCGTGTTGAGGGACGCGGATCTTCCCGAGGATGACGAACTGGTTCTGCGCCGGACCAACGCGCCTGATGGGCGCAAGTCCGCCCGTGTGAACGACCGCCGTGTTTCGGGCGATGTGCTGCGGCGGCTCTCCGAAACCTTGGTGGAACTCCATGGTCAGCACGATGACCGCGGTTTGCTGGATGCGCGCGGCCATGGGATGCTGTTGGACGCTTTCGGCGGATATCACGCGGAGCTGGCGACGGTCAGGCAAGCGTGGCAAAGGCTCCGATCCGCGGAACAGGCAGAGACGGCTTTGGCAGCGGCGCTGGCGCAAGCGCGCGCCGAAGAGGACACGCTGCGCCACAACTTGCAGGAACTCGAAGACCTGGAGCCGAAGCATGGAGAGGAAGCCGAACTGGATGCAGCCCGGCGTCGGATGCAGGCAGCGGACCGGCTGCGCGAAGACATTCTGAAGGCGGCTGCCCTGCTCGCAGGCGATGACGGGCAAAACCACGGGCCGCAGACCGCGCTTGCTACGGCCATCCGCTGGCTGGAACCGATCGCGCCGGAGCTTGACGGAGCGCTCGATGACCCGCTGGCAGCCCTCGACCGGGCGCTGGCGGAAATCGATACCGCTGCAGACGGGGTACGTCGCGCGCTTGCGGCGCTCGATATCGATCCGTTGACGCTCGATCGCGTCACCGAGCGGCTCTTTGCCCTCCGCGAGGCGGCCCGCAAACACGGTCTTCTCGCCGATGAACTGCCGGAACTGACAGCTGATCTCGCAGCCCGGGTTTCGAAGATCGAGCATGGCGCAGAAGATCTTGCCGCTGCACAGGCCGAGTTGGACGCCGCTCAGGTCGCATATGACGCCGCGGCCGGCGAGCTGCGTGTGGCGCGCCAGACTGCGGCCGCCCGTCTCGATAAGGCGGTGATGGCTGAGCTCACGCCGCTTCGCATGGAGCGTGCCGTCTTTTCCACCGATATCCAACCCGCGGATCCCGGACCCGCCGGCATCGACACGGTAGCCTTTCGCGTGGCGACGAACCCGGGCGCTCCGTCCGGTCCCCTCGAACGGATCGCCTCGGGCGGGGAACTGTCTCGGTTTCTGCTGGCGCTGAAAGTGTGCCTTGCAACGACAAGCCCGCGCCGGACCATGATCTTCGACGAGATCGACCGCGGCGTCGGCGGGGCGACAGCCGATGCGGTGGGCCGCCGTCTGGCGTCGCTGGCAGCAAGCGCTCAGTCCGGCGCCGGACAGGTTCTGGTCGTGACCCATTCCCCGCAGGTCGCGGCGCTTGGCGCGCACCACTGGCGTGTTGAAAAGCATGTCGAGGGCGACGAAACCCGTTCGACCGTCATTCCGCTGCGCCCGCATGACCGCGTGGATGAGATTGCGCGCATGCTCTCCGGCGACAAGGTGACCTCGGCGGCGCGCGCTGCGGCGGAGGCGCTGCTGACCGAGACCGGCTGAGCCTGCCTGTACCGGCGGACGTTGCGAGCGCGTCAATTATGGCGATTGCAACTGTCGCTTCCGCGTCACAGGCTGGGGCAACGGGTAAGAGACCCGCGATTTTCTCCGGCTGGCGTACGGGCCGCGGCATCCGGACTATGCTTTCGGCCCGCTGCCAGGTTTCGTGAACACCACACCAGAGCCAACTGTCCCATCCCAGCGGCTTTCGCCCCTGTGGTGGAGGTTTGCGCGTCGGGGTTTGCGCGTTCTTGCGCGCCGCGCCCCGAAAAAGGTGTGGTTCTGGTTCATTGCGCTCATGATCGGGATTGCTGCCGGATTCGCGGCATTGCTCTTTCGCAAGGGCATCGCGACCCTACAGACCTTTTTTTACGGGACCAGTGACGTCACCCTGGCCAGCGTTGCTGAGTCGTTGCCATGGTGGTGGGTGCTGATCCTGCCGATCTGCGGCGGGCTTGTCGTCGGTGTAATTCTGAACCGGTTCACCGATGATGGCCGCGTGCGGTCGGTTGCCGATGTGATCGAAGGCGCCGCGATTCAGAACGGCCGGGTCGAGACGCGTGCGGGTCTCGCGTCGGCGCTGGCCTCGCTGATCACACTCTCAACCGGGGGTTCGAGCGGTCGCGAGGGCCCGGTCGTTCATCTGGCCGGGGTAATCTCCACCTGGGTTTGCCGCCGAATGCATGCCGACGGGATCACCGGGCGTGATCTGCTGGGATGCGCGGTGGCCGGCGCGGTGTCAGCATCGTTCAACGCGCCGATTGCGGGTGCGCTCTTTGCGCTCGAAGTTGTGCTGCGCCATTTTGCGGTCCACGCATTCGCCCCGATCGTCATCGCCTCGGTCGCGGGCACTGTGATCAGCCGCCTCGAGTACGGGGACGTGCACGAGTTCGAGCTGCCGCATGAACCGATGCTCGACTTCTATGTCGAGCTGCCTGCGTTTCTTCTGCTCGGGCTCGCCTCCGGCCTCGTTGCTGCTGCTCTGATGTGGAGCGTGTTCTGGGCCGAGGACAGTGCCAGCCGGGTGCAGGCATGGCTGAAAATGCCGCGCTGGTTGCGACCAGCGGTGTCCGGTGCATTCCTCGGCGCAATTGCGATCTGGTTTCCCCACATCATCGGGGTTGGCTACGAGACGACCATTCGTGCGCTTATCGGGGGACTTGACTGGCAGGACGCCGTCATCTTCGCCTTGGTCAAAGCTGCGGCCGTTTCGATTACCTTTGCGGGCCGAATGGGCGGAGGGATTTTCTCGCCATCTCTGATGGTAGGGGCCCTTTCGGGCCTGGCTTTCGGCCATATAGCGACCGGCATCTTTCCCGATGTTTCAGGAAGCGTGTCGCTCTATGCCCTGGCCGGCATGGGCGCGGTCGCGGCTGCCGTACTGGGCGCGCCGATTTCGACGACACTGATCGTGTTCGAGCTGACCGGAGACTGGCAGACCGGGATCGCCGTGATGACGTCGGTTTCGCTGTCGACGGCATTGGCCGGCAGGCTGGTCCAGCGCTCGTTCTTTCTCACCCAACTGGAGCGCCGCGGCCTCCACCTTGCACCAGGACCCCAAGCCTATCTGCTGACTCTCCACCGTGTGTCAGGCGTGATGCGCGGTCTGGGCCATCCCAAGGCGCCGCCCAAGGAGGTTCTGGAAAAGCTCGTGGCAGACGGCATCTGTCTCGACCGCGTCGCGACGCTGGAAAAGGCGATGCCGCTCTTCGCGCGGACCGAGTCGGATTTCATCGCTGTGACGGCAACCAGCCGCGACGGGACCACACGCGAACTGGTCGGCGCGCTCTACCATATCGATGCGCTCAAGGCCTATAACCGCGCGCTCGTGGCGACGGCGGCCGAAGAACATGCCTAGAGCTGTTCCACCGCGACACTGTCGGTAAAGGCGACATGGTCCTTGATCGCTTCGGCGTCCGGTGCGGGCGTTTCATAGCTCCAGGCAGCGTTTTTCAGCGTCTCTGCCGTCGAGGTCACGGTGAAGTAACGCGCCTCTCCAAGCGTGGGGCTGTGACTCTGGTGATCCGTCGGTTCGAGGAAGGCCATGGCGATATCGCCACGCGGGAAATAGATGACCGGTGCGTTGTCGCCTTCGGCGAGCTCCAGGGCGTTTCGGCTTTCGCCGATCACCGCGCCTGCGGCCCGTACGACCCAGAGCCCATCTGCCTTGCGTATCCGAAATGAACTGCTCATCTTTTCTCCCTTATCGTCGGTCGTCGTAAGATCGGCCATACATGTGAGCGATCTTCGCATTGTTCCGGCATGAAGCCGGTGTTTCGTAACGCAACCGTGTCAGAGCGGGGCGGTTGCGGCCTCTAGCCAGCGCCGCGCCTCAGCGGAAACCCGACCCCCAAGCCTGCGTAAGGTTTCGGCATGGTAGGCATCGATCCAGTCGCGCTGTTCTTGTGTGAGCATCTCAACCGCGATCAGGCGCCGGTCAAGCGGGACATAAGTCAGGGTTTCAAAGCTCAGCATGTGCCGCTGCGCGTCGCCTCGCGGCATCGTCGGAGCCTCGGTCACAGCAATCAGGTTTTCGATGCGGATCCCGAACGCGCCCTCGCGGTAATAGCCCGGCTCGTTCGAGAGGATCATGCCCGGGCGCAGTTCCTCACCGGACTGGCGTGACAGGCGCTGCGGACCTTCGTGAACGGACAGATACATGCCGACCCCGTGCCCTGTCCCATGGTCGTAATCGAGCCCCGCCTGCCAAAGCTCATAGCGTGCCAGCGCGTCCAGATCGCGCCCGGCAAGGCCCACGGGCCAGCGCGCCCGACTGATTGCGATCATCCCTTGCAGCACGCGGGTATAGCAGGTGCGCGCCTCGGACTCTGGCGCGCCAAGGGCGACAGTCCGGGTGATGTCTGTCGTGCCGTCGAGATACTGCCCGCCGCTGTCCACGAGCAGCAACTCTCCCGTGCGCAGAGTACGGTTGGTTTTCCCTGTGACACGGTAGTGGACAATGGCGCCGTTTGGTCCCGCCCCGCAAATCGTCTCGAAGCTGATGTCCCGCAGCTGGTTGGTCGCGCGGCGGAATCCTTCGAGGGCGGTGACCACGTCAATTTCGGTGAGGATGGTGTCCGCGTCGCCGAGCTTTTCGGCCTGTTCGTCGAGCCAATGGAGGAATTCGACCATGGCCGCGCCGTCGCGCAGGTGCGCCTCGCGGGTCCCGTCGAGCTCCGCCGCCGTCTTGCAAGCCTTGGGGAGAAGGCAGGGATCGCGATCGTAGCGCGCGCTGCCGGTATCCATCAGCATCGGCACCGCGTACGGGATGCTTTGCTTGTCGAGCCGGACCTGACCGGTCAGCGCGCCGAGGGCCGCTGGAAAGGCGCCGGGTTCGTGGAGACGGACGTTGGGACCCAAGCCATCGCCGAGCCCGTTGGTTTTTTCCGGCGCGGTAAAGAGATCGACGCTGCCATCTGCGTGAACAATCGCGAATGAATGGGGAACCGGGATGCGCGCAATATCGGCGCCGCGTATGTTGAGCAGCCAGGCAATGCTGTCGGGCAATGTGAGCACAGCACTGTCGTCTTTCGCCTCGCGCAGGGCCTTGGCCACAATCTTACGCTTTTCTTTGCTGCTGCGCCCGGCCAGCGCTTCGGGATATGGCGTGATCTTGCCGGCAGGTGGTGCCGGCCGATCCGTCCAGACCCGGTCGATCAGATTCGGACAATCCGCCAAATCGATGGGTGTTCCGGTCAGTGCCTTGCGCAGGCTCTCGATCTCTCCAACCGTATGAAGCCACGGATCGAACCCGACGGTCCCGCCACCGGGCAACTCGGTCTTGAGCCAATCTGCGAGCTTTGTGTCGGGCCAGGGCACGATGGTAAAAGCGCGCTTGTCGACCTGTTCGCGCGCTTGCAGCCGGTAGCGTCCATCGACAAAGAGACCGGCGCGCGAACCCAAAGCCGCGGCAAACCCCGCTGACCCCGTGAATCCCGTGAGCCACGCCAGCCGTTCGTCCGCGGGGGCCACATACTCGCCTTGGTGGACATCGGCGCGTGGGACCAGAAAGCCCTTGATCCCCTCTTGCGCCATCACATCGCGCAGCGCTGAGAGCCGGGGCGGCCCCTGATCGGGCGCCCCGGTCACGTCGAAAGATTGCAGCATTTCAGGCGCTCCTGACCGGTTGGGTCAAGGGCTACCGTGCTGCATTGCCCGGCGCAAGATCAGCCGCGGCGACGCATCAGCCCCAGCAGGCCAAGCCCGGCCAGCATCAGCGGCAAGGCGGCCGGCAAAGGGACCGGCGCGACAACGGGGCTGTAGAAGGCCGCTGTGCGGGCCCGGTTCGGAAAGACGCCGTTCGTGTCACCGCTCAGCGCGACGATGGTCTCATCCGGGTCGGTGAAGAGCCCGTCGCCATTGAGATCGCGCAGATAGATCAGCAGGTCTTCGTTGGCATCGCCGCCGCTGGAGGTGAGCACAAGATCGCCGCCGGGACCCGCCGCCATGCCAAAGAAAACAGATCCAAGGAACGGGTCAGGCACGAGGCTGGCATTCCAGACCTCCTGCGCTTCGGAGGGGTCATTGATATCGCCGCTGCCGTCGAGATCGGTCAGCCGGAAAAGCGAGTCGCCGAACAGTTCCAGCGAGTAGACATCGCCGAGGAACGCATCGAACGCGAAATCGAGCGGCACGCCAAATGGGTTGGTGCCGTCGATGAAGACATTGACCTCGCTCGCTTCGATCACCCCGCTACCATCGCTGTCGCTCGCGCGGTAGATCCGAGGGCTACCTCCTGCGGTGTCGCTGATATAGGCCGTGTCACCATCAAACGCGATTTCAAAAGCCGATGAGGCCGGGTCGAGCGCGGAAAGATCGAGCCAAATGCTCGACTCGCCGATATCCTCGGCGTCCCCGTCATTGTTCAGGTCGACGGTGCGATATACGAAATCCCCGCTGGGATTTCCCAAAGTGTCCGCCTCGACGACATAGACCGCGCCGTCATTGCCCACAGCCAGTCCGTTCGGCGTCTGCAGCGTGAGCCCCTCGGCGTTGTTCGATGAGAACCAGACATTGGCCTGGCCGCGGCCCTGCGCGTTGCCGTTGCCATTGTTGTCGCGCAGTCTGAAGACGGCATCGGCGTCGCCGTCCCCCGCGTAGACCGTGCCATCGGTATCCTGGACGATGGTGAAGATATTGCTTCCTGCGCCCGTCAGTCCGGACGCGTTGGACCCGTCGAAGAACACCTGAGCCTCGCCCGGGTCCTGCCCATCGCCATCGCCGTTCAGGTCGGTGACGAGCACCAACGCATCAGCGGTTTGATCGGAAAAAAGAAAAGGCGACAGCGGGTCGCCATGGGCCAGACCGGCCGTCATTGCCGCCAGCGGCAGAGCCCCGCAAAGCGGCACAAGGTATTGTTTCATTGGGATCAATCCGGTTTGCGCGGCGGCCCGAGCGGACGCCGCAGGTTGCGCATGACCTGGATCTTGCGCTCCCGCCATGGGCGGCAATTGCTGGATCGGAGTAGGCTGATATCCACCGTCGGCGGTGGAGATGTCAATCTCTGTTAACCATTACACGCGGCGCGCGGGCCTCCATGTCGCAGGATCAACTCGCCCTCTGAAGACCAGAAAGCTTGGCCCGCGCCCGGGGATCGCTGTCGAAGAGCGCGGCGAGCTGTTCGGTCATCGCGCCGGCGAGCTGTTCGACATCCGTAATAGTCACCGCCCGCTCGTAATAGCGGGTGACGTCATGGCCGATGCCGATGGCTATCAGCTCGATCGCCTTGCGTTTTTCCACCATGGCGATGACGTCGCGCAGGTGCTTCTCCAGATAGTTGGCCGGGTTCACTGACAAGGTGCTGTCATCCACGGGCGCACCATCCGAAATCACCATAAGGATCTTGCGTGCTTCTGGCCTGCAGCAGATCCGCCGGTGCGCCCATTCCAGCGCCTCGCCGTCGATGTTTTCCTTCAGCAGGCCTTCTTTCATCATCAGGCCGAGATTGTCGCGCGTGCGCCGCCAGGGTGCGTCGGCGGACTTGTAGATGATGTGGCGCAGGTCGTTGAGGCGGCCGGGCAGCTGCGGGCGGCCCTCGGCCAGCCAGGCCTCGCGCGACTGGCCGCCCTTCCAGGCGCGGGTGGTGAAGCCAAGCACTTCGACTTTCACGCCGCAGCGCT
>JBCDBB010000122.1:0-11548 GCA_039184415.1 Pseudomonadota bacterium | reverse complement strand
CGGCCAGCGTCAGCGGGTCGCCATCGGGCGGGCCATTGTGCGCGACCCCAAGGCGTTTCTCTTCGATGAGCCGCTGTCGAACCTCGATGCCGAACTGCGCGTGGCCATGCGCCGCGAGCTCTCGGCACTCCATGCCAATATCGGCGGCACGATGATCTACGTAACCCACGACCAGACGGAGGCCATGACGCTTGCCGACAAGATCGTGGTGCTCCGCGACGGGCGCGTGGCCCAGATCGGCACGCCGCTCGAGCTCTACAACCGTCCCCAAAACGTCTTCGTGGCGGGCTTTATCGGGTCGCCGAGGATGAACCTGATTGAGACCGTGGCGGAGCAAGACGGGGCGGAAACGGTGCTGCGCGCTGGGGCGGCACGGATCGGGATATCGCCGGTCACCGGGCTGGCGCCCGGGTCGCAGGTCACCTTCGGCATACGTCCGGAGCATATCGCGATGAGCGAGGAAAGCGCCTCTGATCTGACCGCGACCGTTGCCTTTGCCGAGCAGCTTGGGGGGGAAACCTATCTCTATGTCGATGCCGAGGGTTTGCCGCAGTTGACGCTTCATCAGCCTGGCCAGGTCCCGGTGCGCCCCGGTCAAAGTGTCGGCCTGCGCTTTGACCGGGCTGAGATGCATCTGTTCGATGCCGAGGGCAGGGTGCTCGCCAATAGGTTGGCGCCATGACGCGCCGGATCGGCATGGCGGTGGTCGGGCTTGGCATGGCGGCGAAACCCCACTCGCTGGCCCTGCGTGATCTCGCTGACCGGATCGAGGTGCGCGGCTGTTTTGCCCGCAGCGCGTCCTCGCGTGCCGCCTTTGAAAAGAGCTACGGGTTTCCCGTAGTGGGTGATCTAGACGCACTGGCCGCCGACCCGGGTGTCAATGCGCTGCTGCTGATCACTCCGCCCGATGCCCGCGAAGAAATCGTCGCGCGTTTTGCCGGGGCCGGAAAGCACATTCTGTCGGAGAAACCGCTGGAGCGTACGACGCCGGCGGCAGAACGGATCGTGTGCCTCTGCAAGGATGCAGGCGTGCAGCTCGGTGTCGTGTTCCAGCACCGGTTCCGCGCGGCGTCGGAGGCGCTTGCAGGGCTTCTGGCCGAAGGCGCACTCGGACGGATCGAGATCGTCGACGCCCGTGTGCCCTGGTGGCGCGATCAGAGCTATTACGACGTTCCGGGCCGGGGCAGCTATGCACGCGACGGCGGAGGCGTGCTCATCAGCCAGGCGATCCACACGCTGGACCTGATGCTTTCGCTCGCAGGTCCGGTGCAGGAGGTTCAGGCCATGGCTGCCACCACCAGATTCCACAAAATCGAAGCAGAGGATTTCGTTGCTGCCGGGTTGCGTTTTGCCTCGGGCGCCGCCGGATCACTCATGTCGACGACCGCGGCCTATCCGGGCGATGCGGAGTCCCTCACCCTGCACTGCGAACGCGCCGCGGCCGAGCTGGCCTCTGGTGTGTTGACCCTGCGCTGGCGCGATGGGCGGACGGACCGCATCGGCGAAGAAGCCGGGACCGGCGGTGGCGCCGATCCGATGGCCTTCCCCTATGATTGGCACAAGTCGCTGATCGCGGACTTCGCGGACGCGGTTACCACGGGCCGACCGCCGCGCGTGACCGGGGCGGATGGGCTGCAGGTCCATCGGCTGATCACCGCGCTGGAGACATCTGCGCGCGAAGGCCGCCGCGTCTCGGTGGAGGGCGCACCATGACGCTCACCCTCGGCGTTATCGGGATCGATCACCGCCATATCTTTGGCCAGCTCGGCCACATGCTCGACCGCGGCTGCCGGTGCAAGGGCTGGTGGACCGCGGGCGCCCCGCAGCCCCTTGCAGGCTTCGCCAAGCGTTTCCCGGATATCCCGCGCGTCGCAGACCGGCGTGTGCTGCTCGACGATCCGGAAATCGACATGATCCTGATTGCCGACATTCCCGACCGTCGCGCCGATCTCGCCATCGAAGCGATGGGCGCAGGAAAAGACGTCATGAGCGACAAGCCCGGTTGCACGACGCTGGAGCAACTGGGCCGCTTGCGCGCCTGCGTTGCCGAGACCGGGCGCATCTGGTCCATCGATTTTTCCGAACGGTTCGAGGTGCCCGCCGTGACGCGCGCCGCGGACCTGATCGCGGAGGGTGCCATCGGACAGGTCGTGCAGACCGTGGGGCTCGGCCCCCACCGGCTGAACCGCGACACGCGGCCGGACTGGTTTTTCGATCCCGCGTGCTATGGAGGGATCCTGACCGATATCGCGTCCCACCAGATCGACCAGTTCCTGTTCCTGACCGGCTCTGAGGACGCCGAGATCGTGGCCGCCAGTGTCGGCAATTTCGCCAACCCGCAGGACCCCGGGCTGGAGGATTTCGGGGAGATTCTGCTCCGGTCCGAACGCGCACAGGGATACATCCGGGTCGACTGGTACACGCCGGACGCGCTGCCGACATGGGGCGACGGGCGGCTGACGATCCTAGGGACACTGGGCACCCTCGAATTGCGAAAATATATCGATGTGGCAGGGCGTGCGGGCACGGATCACCTGTTCCTCACCAATGGGACACGCTGCGAGCATATCGACGCCGCGGACGCGCCGCTGCCCTTTTTCGACCGGCTGATTGCGGATGTACGCAACCGGACGGAGACGGCGATGGGGCAGGCGCATTGCTTCAAAGTGATGGAAATCGCCCTCACCGCACAGATGCGTGCGGACCGGCGCGGAGCGCTTGCATGACACGGGCTGTCGCGGTTCTGGGGGCTGGCATCGGTGCCGAGCATATCGATGGCTATCTGGCGCTGCCCGGGCGGTTCCGTGTCACGCAAATCTGCGATCTGGACCCGACACGTGCCGCGGCTCAGGCTGCGCGTACGGGCGCCAAGGCGGTTGGTGAGATCGATGCCGTGCTCTCCGACCCGGCCGTCGATCTGGTGGATATCTGCCTGCCGCCGCATCACCACGCACAGGTTGCGTGTGACGCTCTAGCCGCGGGCAAGCATGTGATCGTGGAAAAGCCGCTCGCAGGATCTGTTGCCGATGCAAGGCGGGTCGCGCGGACCGCGCAGGAAAGCAACCGGCGTGTCTTCCCGGTCTTCCAGTACCGCTACGGGCAGGCATTCGCGCAGCTCGACGCACTGGTCTCGGCAGGGCTCGCCGGACAGCCTCAGGTTGCTTCGCTAGAAACCCACTGGAATCGGGATGGCGCCTATTACGCGGCGCCCTGGCGGGGGGCTTGGGCCCACGAACTGGGCGGTGCAGTGCTGTCCCACGCGATCCATGCCCATGATCTGCTGGCACGCTATTTCGGACCTGTGGCGGAGGTTTCGGCGATGCTCGACACGCGGATCAACGACATCGAGACCGAGGATTGCGCGGCCATCGCGCTGCGCATGGAGGGCGGCGCGCTGGCGACATCCTCCATCACGCTCGGCGCTGCGAACGACACCAGCCGGCTGCGCTTCGTATTCGAAGGGCTGACCGCGGAAAGCGACCGGACGCCCTACGCGCCGGGGCAGGGACACTGGCGCTTCATCGCGCGAAACCCGGACGATCAGCCGGAAATCGATCAGCTGATCTCGGAAACACCGACGGTATTGGAGGGATTCGCCGGGTTTCTCGCCGCCATTGCCGACGATCTGGACGGGCAGGGCCGGGCGGTCACCCTAGAGGAGGGTATAGCTTCTGTGGAATTGGCGAGCGCGATCTACCAGGCCGACCGCTCGGGCGCGCGGGTGCGCCTGCCGCTCGACCCTGCGCTGCCGATCTACCAGGGGTTCGCGCCATGAGCCTGCTTCATCCCGACCGCCTCTTTCCGCCAGAGCCGCGGACCCGGGAGATCGCCCGCGCGATCTATGAAGGAATCCGTGATTTGCCCATCTTCAGCCCCCATGGCCATTGCGATCCGGCCTGGTTCGCGCAGGACATGGCCTTCTCCGACCCGGCAAGCCTTTTGGTGCGGCCGGACCACTATGTGCTGCGGATGCTCGTGAGCCAGGGCGTGCGATTTGAGGATCTGGGCGTCGCACCGCTGGATGGCGGTCCGGCAGAGACCGATATGCGAGAGGTCTGGCGGCGGTTCGCGGCGCACTATCACCTCTTTCGGGGAACACCAACGCGGCTTTGGATGGATCACGCGCTCGAGACGCTCTTCGGGCTTGAGGCACCGCTCGGGCGAGAGACGGCCGACGCTGCCTATGATCGGATTGCGGAATGCCTTGCGACACCTGCCTTCCGTCCCCGCGCGCTTTTCGAGCGGTTCGGGATCGAAATGCTGGCCACGACCGAAGGGGCGCTTGACCCGCTCGACCATCACCGCGCGCTCCGAGACAGCGGCTGGGCGGGCAATGTCGTCACGACCTACCGGCCTGACGAGGTGACCGACCCGGAGCATCCGCTCTTTCGCCCGGGCCTTGACCGGCTCGCCGACCTGACCGGCTGCACCCTAGACCGGTGGGACGGCTACTTGGAGGCCCATCGCGCCCGGCGCGCGGCGTTTCGCGAGGCCGGGGCCGTGGCCACCGACCATGGTGTGCCCGATCCTCGAACCGCCGACCTGGGCCGCACCGAGGCCGCCGCGCTTTATGACCGCGTGCGGGCTGGCACTGCCGCGCCCGAGGATGCCGCACTTTTTCGGGCGCAGATGCTGACCGAAATGGCGCGGATGAGCGTCGAAGACGGGATGGTCATGCAGATCCATCCCGGCTCCGCCCGCAACCACAACCGCCGTGTGCACGCCCGTTTCGGGCTCGACAAAGGGTTCGACATTCCGCGCCCCGTCAGTTTCGCCGAAGGGTTGGCGCCGCTTCTGAATGCCGTGGGTGATGCGCCGGGGCTGCGGATTGTCCTTTTCACGCTGGATGAGACGACACTCGGGCGGGAACTGGCCCCCCTGGCGGGCGCCTATCCCGCGCTGCGCCTCGGCGCGGCCTGGTGGTTCTTCGACGCCCCGGATGGTATTCGCCGGTTCCGGGAGGCGGTCACCGAAACGGCCGGGTTCTACAACACGGTCGGCTTTGCCGACGATACCCGCGCCTTCCCTTCGCTCCCGGCGCGCCACGACATGGCCCGGCGCGTGGATGCAGCATTCCTCGCTGCGCGCGTGGCCGACCACCGGCTGCGCGAAGCGGAGGCCCATGAGATCGCCCGCGACCTGACCGTAACTCTGCCGCGCCAAACCTACCGGCTGGCGAGCGAGGGGGCATGAGGCTCAACGCTGCTGCCCTGCTCGGCTATCACGGCCCCGCGAAACTGCCACACTATGACCGCGCGCGCGTCACGGTGGGGATTCTGCATCTCGGTATCGGGAGTTTCCACCGCGCCCATCAGGCGGTGACCCTCAATGATCTGTTGGACGAGACGCCCGGTTGGGGGATTCGCGGCATCTCGCTGCGACGGCCCGACATGGCAGCGGCCCTCAACCCGCAGGACGGCCTCTATACACTCGGCATTCGTGCGCCGGACGGGTTGCAAGCCCGGATTATCGGCTCCGTCCTTTCGGTCGAGACCGGAGAGCAAGCAGCGGTGGCGCACTTGGCCGATCCCGCAATCCGGCTGGTCACGATCACCGTGACTGAAAAAGGCTATGCGCCGGACGGTCCTCTGGCGCGGGTGCTGGGCAAGGGGCTTGCGCAGCGTGCGGCGCACCGGGCCGGACCGGTGACTGTGCTGAGTTGCGACAATCTCACCGAGAACGGCGTGCATACGGGCGATCTGATACGGCAGGCCGCGCCTCCGGACCTTAGGGGGTGGCTCGACGATCAGCTCGCCACGCCCTCGTCCATGGTGGACCGCATCACCCCCGCAACGACCCGGGCCGACCGCGACGAGATTGCGGCGCTGACCGACCTGGAGGATGCCTGGCCGGTGATGACAGAGCCCTTCAGCCAGTGGGTGATCGAGGACCGGTTCGCCACGGACAGACCGAATTTCGAAAGCGCGGGCGTGCAGATGGTGGGCGATGTCGCTCCGTTCGAGGCCATGAAACTGCGGCTCCTGAACGGGGCGCACACGACGCTCGCGCTGCTTGGGCCCATGCTTGGTCATCGCACAGTGGCCGAGGCCGTTGCCGATCCGGACCTTGCCGCGCTGATCTCCCGCACTGCCCGGTCGGAGGTCTTTCCAACCCTGACCCTGCCCGAGACGCAACTTGACCGCTACTGGCAAGACCTTTTGGTGCGTTTCTCCAACCCCGCCCTCCATCACGCGCTGGCCCAGATCGCGGCCGACAGTTCTCAAAAACTCCCTATGCGTCTTGTGGCGCCCTGGTTGGAACGTTCGGACAGGGGCGCGCGCGCGCCGGGGCTCTGTCTGGCGGTCGCAGGATGGCTGGCGACCATCCGGCAGGCGCGCGCGCCGCTGTCAGATCCACGTGATGCAGAGTTGCGCCGTCTGGCCGGATCAGCGCCGGAGCACATGATTGCGGCACTGGCCGGGCAGGGCGCGCCGCTGGAGAGTTTGCAGGACCGTCAGAACCTCCACCGCGACCTTGCCCGCGCGTTGGAGAAGCTCGAACACATCGGGCCGCGCGCGGCGATCCGCGAACTGCTAGAGACCGCCCCGTCGTAAGGCGTGTCGCTACTCCACAGGCGCGCCCTGACTGACATCCTCCCGCGCGATGGCGATCGTCTTGACTACGGCATGCACCTCAGCGCCGGGCGCCAGTTCCAGCCGCTCGGCCGATCGCCGTGTGACGCGCGCAAGCAGCTGTCCGGCCTGGGTGCGCAGCGAGACGATGACGCCCGGTCCGGTGCCCTGACGCAGTTGCTCGACCGTGCCGGGCAGGACGTTCAGCGCCGACAGACCCTCAGGCGCACCGCGTGACAGCAACACATCCTGCGCAGGAATACGGACGCGCAGCCGGGTTCCGGCTCCGCCCGGCACTTTGGGCAGGAAAAGCCGCGCTCCGCCTGCGTCGAGTTCGGTGAGCCCGTCACCATGCTGCACCGCGATCACTGCCTCCAGCACCGCGCCGGCAGCGCGCACGCCCGCTGGCGTCACCATGGGATCGCCGAGCACTTCCAGCGCCGGGCCCTGACGCGCGATGCGCCCGTCCTGCAGCGCGATGACGGTGGTAGCCAGCCGGGCGACCTCCACGGCGGAGTGGCTCACATAGAGTATTGGAACCTTAACGTCGTCACGCAACCACTCGAAATAGGGCAGAATCTCCGCTTTCCGTGCCTCGTCCAGACTGCTCAGCGGCTCGTCGGCCAGGATCAGTTCGGGCCGGGCGAGCAGCGACCGACCGATGGCCACGCGCTGCTTTTCGCCGCCCGACAGGCGCGCCGGCCGGCGGTCGAGCAGATGGCCGATGCCCAGCATTTCGATGACGCGCTGTCCATCGTCGCTCTCGGCCGGATCGCGCGAAAACCAGCGCGCATATCGCAGGTTCTGGCGCACGGTGAGATGGGGAAAGAGCCGGCCCTCCTGGAACACCACGCCCAACCTGCGCCGGTGCGGCGGTACCGTGCGGCGCGCCTCGGTATCCAGGAGCACCCGATCGCCCAGGGTGATATGCCCGCGCTGCGGCGTAAAAAGACCCGCGACCGCATTCACCACGGTGCTCTTGCCCGAACCCGAACGGCCGAACAGCACCGTGATCCCGGGCGGAGCTTCGAACGCAACATCCAGCGCGAAGTCGCCGAAACGATGCGCCAGCGACACCGTCAGCGTCATGCGCCCGTCATCCGCGCCTGCAGCCGGCGGGCAAGCAATTCCGACATCAGCAGCGCGCCCATGGCCAGGACAATGGAGATCACCACCAGAAGCAGCGCGGACCCCTCACCGCCGGGCACTTGCAGGAAAGCGTAGATTGCCGAGGGGAGGGTACGGGTCTGACCCGGGATGTTCGAAACAAAGGTGATGGTCGCGCCGAATTCACCCATCGCCTTGGCGAAGGCGAGGATTGCGCCGGTGAGGATGCCGGGCAGGCTTAGGGGCAGAGTAACCGTCAGAAACACCCAGATCGGGGCCGCGCCGAGCGTTGCGCCCGCCTGCTCGAGACCGGGGTCAACTGCCTCCATGGACAGCCGGATTGCGCGGACCATCAGAGGAAAGGCCATGATCCCTGCGGCCAGCGCGGCGCCGGTCCAGTGAAAGGCAAAGACGATGCCGAATCTCGCCAGAAACCCGCCCAGCGGTGCCGTCGGGCTGAGGGTGACGAGCAGCAGATAACCGGTGACCACCGGCGGCAGGATCAGCGGAAGATGAACGAGACCGTTGAGAACCTGGCGTCCGGGAAAGCGCCAGCGCGCCAGGGCATAGGCCACAAAGATGCCCAGCGGCAGGCTGACCAAGGTCGCCCAGATCGCCACACGCAGCGACAGATGCACTGCGCTCCACTCTTCCGGGCTCAACCAGTCCATCCTCAGGTCGGCCGGGGCAAGGGCTCGAATCCTGCGTTGCGGAACAAATCACGGGCCGGCGGGCTGGTCAGATAGCTCAAAAACTGGGTGGCAGCGTCGGGTGCGGCAGATTCGGTCAGAATTGCAGCGGGATAGACGATCGGAGGGTGGCTGTCGGTCGGAATCTCAGCCACGATCCGCACTCGCGGCTCGGCAAACGCGTCGCTATAGTAGACAAGCCCCAGGGGCGCCGCGCCCGCAGCAACGAGCGCAAGGGCCGCGCGCACATTGTCCGATTGCGCCACGCGTGAGGCGATGCCCTCCCAAAGGCCGAGACTGCGCAGCGCTTCGGCCCCGTAGATGCCTGCGGGCACCGCGTCGACGAGCGCCATGGCGAGTCGTCCGGACCCGAGCGCATCGTTCACATCCCAGGGGTCTGAGAGGTCCACGCGGCGTGCGCTCATGGCAGAGGCCACAAGGACGAGCCGGTTCGACAGCAAATCAACACGGCTTTCGGGGCGGATCAGCCCGTCGGCCTCCACGAGGTCCATCCAGTCGGAATTGGCCGAGATGAACAGATCCGCCGGCGCGCCGTGCTGGATCTGCCTGGCCAGCACAGACGACCCGGCCGGTGACACCGCCACACGATGCCCGGTCGCTCGGGAAAACCGGTCCGAAAGCTCTTCCAGGACGGTCGTCAGGCTGGCGGCGGCAAAGACCGTAAGACTGGCGGGGCCTGCCGCGCGGGCCGACGCGGGCCAGACGGTGGCCACGGCCAAACCGGCGAGCGCGGCGCGCCGAGACATCTGGGGCAGGGGACGAAAGCGTCGGGACATGGCAAGGACCGATATGTTCTGAAAAACATATCGCAGGCTGCCCCCCATTGCGCAAGGATCAATCCTGGGGTGCCGGAGCTTTTAACATGCCATGGAGCCGGTCGATGATGTCGGATCCGGCCTGTCCTGCCGCTGCCTGCAGCGCGCGGTACTCCGCCAGAACAGTCCGGCCGGTGGCCGTCACCTCGGCGCCGCCGCCCTTGGCTCCGCCACGGCTGCGCAGCACCAAGGGCTCACGAAACATCTCGTTCATCGTCTCGACAAGCTGCCAGGCGCGCTTGTAACTCATCCCCATGTCGCGGCCTGCTGCGGCGATGGAGCCCGTGCGCGCAATTCCTTCGAGCAGCTCGGCCTTGCCGGGGCCGATCATGCCGGCGTCGCCGAAGATCACACGGATGCGCAGGCGGGGAGCCGTGGAAGGGTCGTCCATGGACCTACCCTGCCCGGTGCGCCCCGCCGCGGCAAGGCCGGCCTCACTTCGTCAGAATCAGCTTTCCGGCGCGGGTGATGCGCAGCGTGTAGACCTGACCATCCAGATTGATCTGCGCGAGCTGGCCACCATCGGTGAGCGTGCGCGCATCATGGAGCGGCGGCGTATCGATCGGAACGCTCAGGCGTCTGGATTGCGGGGCCGGTTGAGGGGCGGTTTTTGGCTGAAAGGTCATGGCCGTGTCTCGATCCAGTCGAGCAGCGCCTCAAGCGTGACACCGCCGGGCAGGCAGAATGCGCGGGCCCAGAGGTCGTCCTTGGCGCGCAGCCGGTCACTGTCACGGACGTCAGGGTAAGGTAGCGTCGTCTGTTGGGTCATCGCGAGGTCTCCTGTGGGGTTTTCGGCTTCCCCGGAGACGAAGCGGGGTGGCTGCTCGCTAAAGATGACAAAAACACTCGGATTAAGCAAGTGCGCAGTGAAAGTGTCGCGCACATCCGGCAAGATCCCCCTCCGACCAAGTTGATTCCGCGTGCTTGAAGGAGCTGTCGTCACCAGACAGATCCGAAGCGCGTAGCAGAAAAGGGGGCAGATCCCGCGCCGCAGCAGTGATCGCCCCTGCAAAAGAAAAACGCGCCCGGGATGGGGCGCGTTTCTCGTTTCTGCGGCTTGGATGCCGGCGCGTTTATCACTCGACCGCGGCCAGTTCCTTCGGCAGGCGGAATGTCCAGAGCATGCCGCCCTGATTGAGGTAGCTCACCTGCTTGGCAACCTCGCCGCCCCAGAGCGGAACCGCGCCGCCCCAGCCGGACATGATCGCCACAAACTGCTCGCCATCCTGTTCCCAGGTGATCGGCTGTCCGACGATGCCGGAGCCCGTCTGGAACTCCCAGAGAACCTCGCCGGTTTCGTCATCGAGCGCGATGAAGCGGCCCTCGGGGGTGCCGGTGAAGACCAGCCCGCCGGCGGTCGTCATCACGCCTGCCCAGAGCGGCGCGCCGTTCTGATACTCCCACAGGATCTCGCCGGTATCGGGATCCATCGCCTTGAGCGCCCCGATATGGTCCTCGAAGAGCGGCTTGATGGTAAAGCCCGAGCCCAGATAGGCCGCGCCCTTCTTGTAGGTGATCGGCTCGTTCCAGATGTCCATGCCCCACTCGTTGGAGGGGATGTAGAAGTTCCCCGTCCGCTGGCTGAAGCTCATCGGCATCCAGTTCTTGCCGCCCAGGAAACCCGGAACCGAAAAGACAATCTCGCCCTTGTCGCCATCGGCGGACGCGCCAGGGTCACCTGGGCGGTTCTCCTCGACAAAGATCGGCCGGCCATTTTCGTCGATGCCGCTCGCCCAACTGATCTGTTCCACGAACGGATAAGCGCTAACGAAACCGCCGTCCTCGCGGTTGAGCACGTAGAAAAAGCCGTTCCGGTCCGCCGTGCCGAAGCGCTGGTTGCCGTCGCGGTCGGTGTAGGCCACGACCTCGTTCACGCCGTCAAAATCCCAGCCTTCGCGCGGTGTGGACTGGAAATGCCACTTGATCTCGCCGGTGGCCGGGTCGATGCCCAGGCGGCTGGCGGCATAGAGATTGTCGCCGGTATCACCCTCGGTGGGTTCGCCCGCGCCGCGCAGCCAGCTGTTCCAGGGGGCGGGGTTGCCGGTTCCCATCACGATCGTGTCGGTTTCGGCGTCATAGGAGCCGCCGAGCCAGGTCGCCCCGCCGCCGGTCTGCCACATATCGCCGGGCCAGCTCGCGTTGAGTTCGCCCGTCATGGTCGAGGGTTCGCCGTTCAGCTCGCCCACATGCCCTTCGATCGTCGGCCGCTTCCAGACCAGATCGCCGTTTTCGGCGTCATAGGCATAGATTGCGCCCACTATCCCGAACTCGCCGCCGGAATTGCCGACGATGACCTTGCCGTCGACGATCATGGGCGCCGCGGTATAGGAATAGCCGGCCTTGT
>JBCDBB010000121.1:0-11749 GCA_039184415.1 Pseudomonadota bacterium | reverse complement strand
TGTGTCGAGACCGCCCGACCAGTTGTTGATGCGCTCGCGCCACTGCTCCCAGGGTTCGGGATTGAACTCGGGGCTGCACATCTCTTCGGCGATCTTGATCTCGCTATCCGGCAGGAAGGTCGGTTTGACGTTTTCCTTTACGAAGATCGTGTCCGGCAGCTGGGGATCGGAGAAACCGACGGTCTTGACCAGCGCCGCCTCGTTGGCCGCCTGCACATGGACCTGCGCCAGATAGGCCGACTCCATGATGGCGTCCTGAAGATGCGGCTCCATAGCGTCATAGACCTTGGACGACATCGCCGTGTGTTCGGTGCCGCAAAAGAACTTCAGGTCGATGGACTGGCTGACCACCGGGCTCATGTTGGCATATGCCACCGCCGAGGCCCATGTCTCCGCCCCGTCGATCAGGCCCTGCTTCAGACCGTCGAGCGTTTCTTCCCATGCGATGGGCACCGGGTTGAGGTTGAGCAGCTGCATGGCGATCCGGCCAAGCTGCGTGCCCGTCACCCGGTTCTTGGTCCCGAAAAGCTCTTCGACTTTTGTCACCTGGGGCTTGTCCTGCCAGCCGAGGCCCATCTGGATGCCGCGCAATTCGCAGTGCGAGAACAGGAATTTCAGCCCATGCCGCTTTTCGAGCGGATCGCGCAGGATGGTCTGGCTCGCCGGGCTGTAGAGGAAGTAGTACTGCGCGGCCCGGCTGGGGAACATGTAGGCATAGTCGAGCACGTTGAGGTAGGGCGCGCCACCGGCCGAGTTCTGCGTCGACGCGGCATAGATGTCGACGATGCCGAGCTGGGTTTTCTCGACACAGGACAGCTGGCTGCAAATCTGGTTGTCGCCGATGAACTCGACACGGATCTCCCCGTCAGTACGCTCTTCCAGATCCCGCGCGAACTCCAGGCAGCCGGCGCGCTCGATCAGCAGGTTGCGTGCGTTGAAGCCGGACGCGCCGAATTTCAGCGTGTGCTTCGGTTCCTTTCCGAACCGCTTCTCGTAAGTTGATTCCGCCGCCTGCGCGAGCGATGCAAAGCTGAGAGCGCCTCCGGCTCCGCCCGCAGCCAGCAATACCGAGCTGACACCGAAACGTCCCGTGAGCCGCATCAGGTCGCGGCGAGATATCCCCGCGAGCTTATTGGCGATTTTCATCCGTCTCCTCCCTGTTTTATTGAGACTTGTAGTTCCAAAACAACATAGAAATCTGTATCTGGCAAGATTAAAAATGAGACTTGCGGTCTCAAAAATATAAAAATGAGACTTGCGGTCTCAATAATAATCCGTATGTTCAATGCGGCGAAACTCAAAAGGGTGCGTCGAACAGGGGGGACCAGACAGTGACCGAAACGGCGGCCGACTATGTAATCGTTGGAGCAGGATCTGCCGGATGTGTCGTGGCCAACCGCCTGAGTTCTGACCCGAGAATCCGGGTCGTTCTTCTGGAAGCGGGCGGGCGCGACTGGAATCCGTGGATCCACGTGCCGGTCGGCTACTTCAAGACACTGCACAATCCCAACACCGACTGGTGCTACAAGACGGAGCCGGAGCCAAACCTCAACGGCCGCTCCCTGGATTGGCCGCGCGGCAAGACACTCGGAGGGTCCAGTTCGATCAACGGGCTGCTCTATGTGCGCGGCCAGAGCGACGATTACGATCATTGGGCACAGCTCGGCAACAAGGGTTGGGGCTGGGACGATGTCCTGCCGCTCTTCAAACGGTCCGAGACACACGAGGACGGAGAAACCGCCGTTCACGGCGGCAGCGGCGGGCTCGCCGTGTCGCGCATCCGCGCCAAAAGCGACATCGCGGAGGCCTTCATAGATGCCGCCGTCGAGATGGGCGTGCCGCGCACGGAGGACTATAACGGCGGCCATCTGGAGGGCGCGGGCTATTTCCATCAGACCGCAAAGGGTGGGTTTCGCTGCTCTTCGGCACGGGCCTTTCTGAACCCGGCCCGCAAGCGCCCAAACCTTGAGATCATCACCCACGCCCACACCGAAGGGCTGATCTTCGACGAAACCGACCCACGCAAGGTCACCGGTGTCAGGTACCTGCATGATGGCAAGCCTCAGACCGTGATGCTGCGCGATGGCGGAGAAGTAATCCTGTCGGCCGGCGCGATCGGGTCGCCGCAGATCCTTGAGCTTTCGGGAATTGGCCGCGGCGATACCCTGACGTCTGCGGGCGTCGATGTACGCCATGAGCTTTCCGGCGTCGGAGAATGCCTTCAGGACCATCTGCAAATCCGCCTGGTCTACGAAGTCAACGTGCCGACCTTGAACGATGCAATCAACCGTTTCCTGCCGCGGATGAATATCGGCATCCAGTACATTCTGTTCCGCAAGGGACCGATGAGCCTCGGCGCAAGTCAGGTGACGATCTTTGCGAAATCCGCCGAAGGCGTCGAGACACCCGATATTCAGTTCCATTTCCAGCCACTGTCCGCCGACAAGCCGGGCATCGAGATGCACCCGTTTTCTGGGATCACCTCATCGGTTTGTCAGCTGCGGCCGGAAAGCCGCGGCCATATCCACATCACCAGCCCGGACGCGCAGACCTATCCCAAGATCGTACCGAACTACCTCTCGGCGCCCGCTGATCAACTCTGCGCAGTCCGGGGCATCAAGTTCGCCCGCGCCATGACCAGGACCGCAGCGCTCAGCCCCTTTGTGGTGCGCGAGCATGTCCCGAATACCGACCCGCAAACCGACGAGGACCTGTTGGAGGCCGCACGCAACATCAGTCAGACGATTTATCATCCGACCAGTACCTGCCGCATGGGCCATGACAGCGAAGCTGTCGTCGACGATCGGCTCA
Organism: Pseudomonadota bacterium; assembly: GCA_039184415.1. Taxonomy (GTDB): domain Bacteria; phylum Pseudomonadota; class Alphaproteobacteria; order Rhodobacterales; family Rhodobacteraceae; genus JANSYP01. The sequence goes on along the minus strand of JBCDBB010000121.1, from coordinate 8,938 downwards.
GAGTGCATGGACTCAGCGGGCTGCGCGTGGCCGATGCCTCGATCATGCCGGCAATTATCAGCGGCAACACCAACGCCCCCACGATCATGATAGGCGAAAAGGCCAGCGACATGATCCTGGAGGACCGCCGAGCCTGACCTTCACCACGAATAGACCCTTCAGCTTTGCGACCGAAAGGAAACGCCATGAAAATGACGACCGAGGAGGCATTCATCAAAGTCCTCCAGATGCACGGGATCGAACATGCCTTCGGCATTATCGGTTCCGCCATGATGCCGATCTCGGATCTCTTTCCGGCGGCGGGCATCAAGTTCTGGGACTGCGCCCACGAGGTGAATGCCGGCATGTCCGCCGACGGCTACACGCGCGCGACCGGCAAGATGTCCATGGCCATCGCGCAAAACGGACCCGGCATCACCAATATCGTGACGCCGATCATCACAGCCTACTGGAACCACACGCCGCTGCTACTGGTCACGCCGCAGGCCGCCAACAAGACCATCGGTCAGGGCGGATTCCAGGAAGTGAAGCAGATGGCGATGTTCGAGGACTGCGTCTGCTACCAGGAAGAAGTGCGCGACCCGACCCGCATTGCCGAGGTCCTGAACCGCGTTATCACCAAGGCCCATCGCGGATCGGCTCCGGCACAGATCAACATCCCGCGGGACATGTGGACCCAGGTCATCGATATCGACCTGCCCCAGATCGTTGATATCGAGCATCCCCGCGGCTCCGCGAAGGCGATTACCGAGGCCGCAGCCCTGCTGTCTGAGGCGAAGTTCCCGGTGATCCTGAACGGCGCCGGTGTCGTTCTGGCTGGCGCCATCCCTGCCTCTGCAGCGCTGGCCGAGCGCCTGACCGCCCCGGTCTGCTGCAACTACCAGCATAATGACGCGTTCCCGGGTAGCCATCCGCTGTCCTGCGGACCGCTGGGGTATAACGGCTCGAAAGCGGGTATGGAGTTGATGGCCAAAGCCGACGTGATCCTCGCCCTCGGCACCCGGCTCAACCCGTTCTCGTCCCTGCCGGCCTATCAGACAGAATACTGGCCCAAGGGCGCCAAGATCATCCAGGTCGACATCAATGCCGACCGGATCGGTCTGACCAAGCGGGTCGCCGTCGGCATCCAGGGCGATGCGCGCATGGTGGCCGAAGAGATCCTGTCGGAACTGTCAGACACAGCCGGTGATGCAGGCCGCGCGGAGCGACAGGCGCTGATCGCCCAGGCCAAATCCCGCTGGGCGCAGGAGCTGTCCTCGATGGATCATGAGGATGACAGCGACGAAGGCGTCACCTGGAACGCGCGGGCGCGCGACCGCGAGCCCGACCGGATGTCACCGCGTCAGGCCTGGCGGGCGATCATGTCGGCGATGCCCGAAGAGGCGATCGTATCGACCGACATCGGCAACAACTGTGCGATCGGCAACGCCTACCCGATGTTCGAAAAGGGCAGGAAGTACCTCGCGCCGGGGCTCTTCGGACCCTGCGGCTATGGCCTGCCCTCGATTCTTGGCGCCAAGATCGGCTGCCCGGACATGCCGTGTGTCGGCTTTGCCGGCGATGGCGCCTTCGGCATTTCGATGAACGAGCTGACCGCCTGCGGCCGTGGCGACTGGCCCGCCATCACCATGATCGTCTTCCGCAACTATCAGTGGGGCGCCGAAAAACGGAACTCCACGCTCTGGTTCGACGACAATTTTGTCGGCACGGAACTCAACCTGGGCGTCGATTATGCCAAGGTCGCCGAAGGTTGCGGGTTGAAAGGCGTGACTGTCACCTCCATGGAGGAAACCACCGAAGCGCTACGCGAAGCCATCCGCGCGCAGATGGAAGACAATGTCACAACCCTGCTCGAGGTTGTACTGAATCAGGAACTGGGCGAGCCTTTCCGTCGCGACGCGATGAAAAAGCCGGTCGAAATCGCCGGTATCAGTGCCTCGGACATGCGTCCACAGCAGCCGCGTCTCTGAGGGCGCACGGGCAGCGTCGCGCCCGGAGATATGGGATCGCTTCATCCGTCTTGCGACGGGTGGAGCATTGTTCGACTTAGAAAGGTTCTCCGGTGAGCTCCTCCTTCCGTCCGACCGCCAATCACATTGCAACGCTGCGCGAGCGCGCCCACACTTTGGGCCCTGGGTTTCTCGTGGCGACGGTCATCGGGCTTGCGGCGCAGTTCATCTCGGAGCATTACGGCGCCCCGGCCATGCTGATGGCGCTCCTGCTGGGCATCGCCTTTCACTTTCTGGCCGAAGAAGGCCGCTGCGTCGCCGGGATCGAGATGACGGCCAAGACGGTTCTGCGTCTCGGCGTGGCACTGCTCGGGGTGCGGATCAGCGCTGAGTTGCTGCTCGGACTGGGCTGGGAGCTTATCGGGCTCGTCGTGCTGGGCGTTGTTTTGACCATCTGCGTCGGTCTGATCGGGGCGCGATTTTTGTCGCGCGGCTGGCGTCTTGCGCTGCTGACGGGCGGGTCGGTGGCGATCTGCGGCGCCTCGGCGGCCATGGCGATCTCGGCGGTCCTGCCCAAGAACGAGCATTCCGAACGCAACCTGATCTTCACCGTGTTGAGCGTCACGATCCTCTCGACGATTGCGATGATCCTCTATCCGGTGATCGTGACACTGTTTCATCTCGACGATCAGGCCATAGGCGTCTTCCTCGGCGGCACGATCCACGACGTCGCCCAGGTCGTCGGTGCAGGCTTTTCGGTGAGCGAGGAAACCGGTGAAACGGCCACGCTCGTCAAGCTCATCCGCGTGTCGATGCTGGCCCCGGTGGTGCTGGTCTTCGCGCTCGTGATCCGCTCCATGGGCAATGAGACATCCGAAAAACGCCCGCCGCTGGTGCCCGGGTTCGTGCTGGCGTTCCTCGCCTTCGCAACGCTGAACTCCTTCGGGCTGGTGCCGCTCTTCATCGTCGAGACCCTGACGCAACTGTCCCGCTGGGCGCTGCTGATCTCGATCGCAGCCGTCGGCATGAAAACCTCACTGCGCAGCATCATGGATGTCGGAGGCCCTGCGGTGGTTCTGATCGTGGCCGAAACGGTGTTCATCGCAAGCTTCGTGCTCGGAGGGATTCTCTGGCTCACCTGAGCGTCAGGGCCGGCATCCGCCGCCGATGCCTAGCGTGGACTCGGCCCCAGCGTTCGGCGCAGGCGAAGATCGGTGTCCAGCCGCAGACTGTCCTTCGCCGGGGTCCCGTTCAGCATATCCACGAGGCGCCGCGCGGCCTCCGTGCCCATCGCGCGGTGGGGCACATGAACCGTCGTCAGTTGCGGCTCCACGATCTCCGAAAGCTCGATATCGTCGAAACCGGTGATCGAGACATCCTCGGGAATGCGCAGGCCTGCGGCTTTCGCAGCCGTCACTGCGCCGACAGCAAGGACATCATTGCCGCACAGGACTGCAGTCGGGATCGGGCTCTTTGACATGACCTGATCGAACGCCGCAGCGCCGCTTTTGATGGCATAGGTTGTCTCCAGAACCCGCAGGTTTTCCGGCGGCAGATCGCGATCGCGTAACGCGTCGCGAATCCCTTCCAACCGGGCCCGCGCGCGGTCGTTGGAGTCCTGTACAGCCGTGATTGCGGCAATGGTGCTGTGTCCGAAGGAAAGAACCTTTTGAGCCAGCTCCTTCATCGCGGCTCGATTGTCGAAACCGACCGACTGATGCTCTGCTGACGGATCGTAGACCCAGGTGACCAAGAAGGGTACCCCGCGGCGCTCTAGAAATTCGTAGACTGCTTTTGGACGGTCGTGACCGATCAGGAGCAACGCATCGGCGCCCCGCATCAGAAGTGTCCTGATCTGTTCCTCTTCGAGGTCTGCGCGATAGGATGAGCTTGCCACCAGAAGGGTAAAGCCGTGGCGGCCCAGCTCTTCCTGAAAGGCCTGTAGCCCCCGCGCGAAGATTGCATTCTCCATCGTCGGAATGATCGCCCCGATGGTGTTGGTGCGTTTGGCCGCGAGCGCACGGGCATTGAAGTTCGGGGAATAGCCGAGCTCCCGAACCGCTTCGAGCACGCGCTTCCGGGTCCGCTCGACCACGAGGTCGGGCGTGTTCAGACAGCGCGACACGGTGGCCGTGGACACCCGGGCCCGCCGGGCGACGTCTTCGAGCGTCGGGCGGTGCGTGTCCCGGGCCTTTAGCGCGCCCTTCAGAGGTGCGCGATCCCTGTTGCTGTCCTGATCCATGCCCCGACTTTGCGAGCTGTTTCAGAGAGACCTAAGCGCACTTTGCGAGTATTGCCAATGTAAGCGCTTGCATGAAATTTTGTAAGCGCTTACATTTCCATCGACTCATCTGGACGGAAGGCAGGCGGAGAGATGGCACTGGTAATCGCAATTGTCCTCTTCGCCATCTATTTCAGCAACGTCGCCCTCGGGGCTTTCGGAGGGACGGTGTTTCTCGGCGATGTCGGCGAAATGCTGACGCTTTTTGCCGCGTCCATAGCCTTTGTCGTAGCGATCCTCAGGCGAGAGGACGCTGCACGCCGCAATGACGGCGACCAATGAACCATGACAGGGAGGAAAGCATGGATCGCGACAGTAAGGAGCTTGCATCCGAAGAGCGGCGCAATTTTCTGAGGCTCGCCGGCACCGGCAGCTTCACTGCGGCGCTGGTCGCCGGCGCCGGCGGGATACTCTGGTCGTCCCAGGCCAGCGCCCAGACCGCGCAGGAGGAACGGGCACGCGAAGCCGCGGCAGAGCATACCATGACGCTGGCCACAGCCTATGTCCTGGGCGCGTCACGCAGCTATCCCATCATGCAGCTCGACCTGAAGGAAAACATCCAGAACGCCACAAACGGCAAAGTCTATGTGAAGCTCGCCCCCGGTGGTCAACTCGGCGCGGGCGGGGCATTGGCACAGGCCGTGCAGGGCGGCACGATCCAGTGCGCCCAGCATTCTCTGTCAAATTTCGCGCCCTTCGCAAGCTCGGTCGACCTGATCAACCTGCCCTATTTCTGCGGCTCCAACCAGCGCTTCACCAACCTTGTGACCTCGGCCGCGTGGGAAGCCGACGTCCATCCCAAGATTGAGGCCTCGGGCTTCAAGGCGCTCTTCTACGTCGTGATTGATCCACGCGTCGTGGCGATCCGGGCCGGCGGGTCCGGCCCCGTGATGCTGCCGAGCGACCTGGAAGGCATCAAGTTCCGTGTGCCGGGCTCGGCAATGTTGCAACAGTATTACCGCATGGTCGGCGCCAATCCGACGCCAGTGGCCTGGGGTGAGACTCCCTCGGCGATCAAGCAAGGCGTGGCCGATGCGCTCGATCCTTCGGTGGGTGCGCTATATGTTTTCGGCTTCTCCGACATTCTGAGCCACGTGACCTTCACCCAGGCGGTACCGGACAGTCAGGTCTATTCGATGAACCTGGAATGGTTCAACTCGCTGCCCCCGGACGTTCAAGCTGGCATCGAATTTGCGGGCGAAATCACTGCCCAGCAGAACCTCGCCAAAGTCCCCGCCGCGCGAAACTACGCCATGGCGGAACTGGCCAAGGCCGGCGTGCAGTTCCATTCGCTGAGCGACGATCAGCTGTCCGCCTGGCAGGAGGTCGGAGGCTATCAGCTTCCCGAATGGGATCAGTTCAAGGTCGATCTCGCCGGGTCCATGGATGCCTTCGCCGCGCTCGAAGAGGCGGCCGGAACACAGGGCCGCTACTACGTCCACGACGCCTGAGCGGTTCCGATCTGGCCGGTGAACCAGCACACCGGCCAGATCACAACATCACAGATGGTCTGATGATACCGGCCGGGAACTCAGTCCCGCGCGCCGGCTGACGGGAGGACTCCATGTCTCACCTGCTTGATGCGCTGAACCGGAACGCCGAGCGATGGCTCCTGCTCGTCTTCTACGTGATGCTCGTGGCGACGATGTTCATCGAGGTGCTGCGGCGCGAGGTGTTCTCCTATTCGTCGATCTGGGGCGAAGAGATCGTGCGCTATTCCTTCATTTATCTGGCATGGATCGGGGCGGCGGCGGCGGTCAAGGAACGCGGACATATCCGCATCGACGTGCTGATGGAGTATGTCGGGCCGCGGGTGAAGGCGCTCCTTTATATCTTCGGCGATATCGTGATGTTCGTGGTGGCGGTCATCGCCTTCTACTGGTCGCTCGAGGCCGTGCTCGTCTCAGCAAAGTTCGGCTCGGTCACCCACGGTCTGCGCATCTCTCAGGTATGGTTCCTGTCAGCGGTTCCCTTCGGTTTCGCCCTGGTGATCCTGAGGCTCGTCCAATCCTTCCTTCGCGACATCAACGACTTTCGGAACGGACGTCCCGTTTACGAAGGCGACAAGCTCTTCGACTGAGGGGACGGACATGCTTTGGAACCAACTCCAGGAACAGACCGTCATCCTTGGCTGGGATTTCTATGGGCCTGTGCTGCTCTTTGTGGCGCTCGTGGCGCTCGCAGTCCCGGTCTGGGCCGCCATCGGCGCCTCGGCGATCCTCATGCTGCTCTGGTCGGGCGCGCTGCCTCTCAGCCTTGTCGGCGAGAGCCTCTTTCACGGGATCGACCATTTCGCCCTGACCGCCGTGCCGCTGTTTATCCTGACCGGCGACGTGCTGGTGCGCACCGGGCTCAGCCGCAAGTTCCTCGACGTGGCCGAGGCGCTGACCCAGTTCGCCAAGGGCGGTTTCGGCTCGGCGACGGTCCTCGTCTGCGGGATGTTCGCGGCGATCTCGGGCTCTGATGCGGCCGGGGCTGCCGCCGTGGGGCGCATGACGATCAATCGGCTGGTGGAGTCGGGCTATCCCCGCCCCTACGCCTGTGCGCTGGTCGCGGCGGGCGCCTGTACCGGCATCCTGATCCCGCCCTCCATCGCCTATATCATCATCGGCCTCGTGCTGGGCATATCGGCCTCCACACTCTTTCTGGCCGCGCTCATCCCAGGCATCGCGATCCTCGTGTCGATTCTGGCGACGAATGTCATCATGAACCGTCTCTACGGCTGGGAAGGAGGCGGCAATATCAGCTTCAACGAGTATCTGTCGCGGCTTGGCAAGGCGCTGAAATCAGGCTGGTATGCCTTTATCGTTCCCGGGATCATCTTCTACGGGATTTTCTCTGGGCGTCTGACGCCCACCGAGGCCGGCGCCGTGGCCGTGGTGGTCACGATCATCATGGGCTTCATTCTGGGCACGCTGAAGCTGTCGGACTTTCCGGCGATGCTCGTCAGCTCGGCCAAGGTGAACGGGGTCATCCTGCCGATCATCGCGTTCTCGCTGCCTCTGGCTCAGGCGCTGGCGATCATGGGCGTGCCGCAGGGCTTCGTCGCCGCCGCGACCTCCGTCAGCAATGAGCCTTGGGTGCTGATTCTGATGATGGTCGGCATTCTGATTGCGGCGGGCTGCGTGATGGAGACGACGCCCAATATCGTGATCCTCGCTCCGATCCTGAAACCGCTCGCCGACAATATCGGCATGAACGAAATCCAGTTCTGCATCATGATGATCACGGCCCTCGGCGTGGGCTTCATCACGCCGCCGCTGGGCCTCAACCTCTTCGTGGTTTCAGGCTTGACGGGGGAGTCGATCCTCAAGATTGCCTATCGCGCCGTGCCCTTCGTCTTCTTTATGCTCTGCGTGACGCTGCTGATCGCATACTGGCCGGGGCTGTCGACCACATTGCTTCCCGATATCTACAAGTAGGACCCCAACGATGACGAGAGAGTATCTCAAGAAAGCCACGCTGACCTCCAAGAGCGACGCCTCCGAGACCCAGGAGATCGTCCAGAAGATACTCGACGATATCGAGGCGGGGGGCGATCAGGCGGCGCTCGACTACGCCGCCAAGTTCGACAAGTACGATGGCAATATCCTGCTGACGGACGAGGAAATCGCCGCAGCGAGCGCGCAGGTCCCCGAGAAGCTGAAGGAAGACATCCGTTTCGCCCATGGCAATGTGAAGCGCTTTGCCGAGGCACAGCGGCAGACCCTCAGCGATATCGAGATCGAGGTCGTGCCCGGGGTGATCGCGGGACAAAAGGCTATCCCCGTCAAGGCGGCCGGCTGCTACGTGCCGGGCGGGCGCTATAGCCATATCGCCAGCGCGATCATGACCGTCACCACGGCCAAGGTGGCCGGCTGCGAGCATATCGTGGCCTGCTCACCGCCGCGCCCGGACGTCGGCGTGAACCCCGCGATCGTGTATGCCGCCCATGTCTGCGGCGCCGACAAGATCCTCGCCATGGGCGGAGTGCAGGGCGTGGCCGCGATGACCTTCGGCCTGTTCGGCTTGCCGAAGGCGAACATTCTCGTGGGGCCCGGCAACCAGTTCGTCGCCGAGGCAAAGCGCATCCTGTTTGGTCGGGTCGGGATCGACATGATCGCCGGGCCCACGGACAGCCTGATCCTCGCCGACAGCACGGCGGATCCGATGGTGGTGGCCACAGACCTCGTGGGACAGGCCGAGCACGGCTATAACTCGCCCGTCTGGCTCGTCACCGATGATCGCCCTCTGGCCGAAGAAGTGATGCGCCTTGTGCCGCTGCTGATCGACGATCTGCCGGAGGTCAACCGTGACAATGCAACGGCGGCTTGGCGCGACTATGCCGAGGTGATCCTCTGCGCCGACCGCGAGGAAATGGCCGCGACCTCCGATGAGTACGCGCCCGAGCATTTGACTGTGCAGGCGCGGGACCTCGATTGGTGGCTTGGGCGGCTCTCCTGCTACGGTTCGCTCTTCCTCGGCGAGGAGACCACGGTGGCCTTTGGCGACAAGGCGTCCGGTACAAATCATGTGCTGCCGACCTCGGGGGCGGCGAACTACACCGGCGGGCTTTCGGTCCACAAGTACATGAAGATCGTAACCTGGCAGCGGTCCACCCGCGAAGGCTCCAAGCCCATCGCGGAAGCCACGGCGCGCATCGCCCGGCTTGAGGGAATGGAGGGCCATGCCCGCACCGCCGATATCCGGTTGAAGAAGTACTTCCCCG
>JBCDBB010000120.1:0-11797 GCA_039184415.1 Pseudomonadota bacterium | reverse complement strand
CTCAAGACACTCAGCGGTCTCACGCCCTACGAGTACATCTGCAAGGTCTGGACTTCAGAGCCGGATCGATTCATCCTCAATCCGATCCACCAGATGCCGGGACTGAACACCTAGGGATGGCGGCAGCTGTCGGCAAGCGGGGCGCGGATGTCGTGACTTTGTCATGGAATCGTGGCAAGGTGAGAACACAACATGAACATCAGGGGGTGATCACCATGGATCTCAAAGAGCTTGCCGCGGCCGTGAAGACGGCGAACGAAACCAATTCCGTCGACGCGCTGCTGGCCGAGCATTACGCGCCGGACTGCGTCTCGGTTGAGGCGACCGCGATGCCCGGTACCGATGGCCCCGAAGCGGTCGGGATCGATGCGATCAAGGCCAAGCATGATTGGTGGAACAACTCCATGGAGTTCGTGTCCGGCACGATCGAGGGCCCGCATCTGCATGGCGACGACCGGTTCGCGCTCATCTTTAAGTCGCTGATGCGCGAGAAGGAGAGCGGCAAGGAGATGCCGATGGAGGAGGTCGCCATCTATACCGTGAAGGATGGCAAGATCGCGCGCGAGGAGTTCTTCTACACAATGTGAGGTCGCGAAGACCGGACGGCAGAAACAGACGACAAACAACATACGACGGGCGCGCTGCGCGTCCCGTCGTTTTTTTTGCGCGGTGGCAGGGCCGGCGTCGCCGGTCTGCAATAGGCCATCGCGCAGCTGTGAGTGGGAGCGGGACGCCCGTCTCGGTGAGGTGAGAGTCTTTGACGTCGCGGGACCTAGCCGGATGCACGGGTTTGCGACACCTTTGAGAGGTGCGGGGGCCGTAGACCCTCGTGCTGATATTTTCAGGTCACTGAAAGCACTTGAGGGGAAATTGCCATGACCGCTTCGCTCGTCTACGTCCCGCGTGCGCTTTGGATTGCAGCGCTCGTTGGTATCACCGTATACGCCGTCCATCTTGCGGCGCCGCAGGTCGCGCTGGCCACCACGCCGCCGGTCGAGAACACCCATCTTCTGCCGGAACAGCATGAGGCGTTCCGCGAGGCCATGGAGGCACTGGACAAGCCCGCCACGATGGTTTGCTGAGGATGCATTAACCCGGTCTTCGGAGCCCCCGGGTCAGGCTGGTTCTGTCCTGATCCGGAGGTTTCGAGGGTGCGTCTGTTTGTTTTGTTGCTGATATTCGCCGGGCCGCTAGCCGCGCGGGAGAGCGCGCCACCGGCTGCGGCGCCGTCCACGATCGTGATCGAGCGGCCCGCATCGCCATTGCTGGATGCCCTTGGGCGGGCGGTGGATCCTCCCGTCTGCTGTCAGCTGAGCGATGGCTGCAGCCCGGGCACCGCCGGTGCGCGCCCTGCCGAAGTCAGATCACTTTGCCTGGCGTCGAACGGTCAACCGCTGACCGGTCAGTATTGCCACAAGGACGGTGCCTGCCGGCCGTAGTGTCCGGCGCTTCGTTCACCGGAAGATCCCCTGACCAGCCCGGTTACCATGCGTCTCCCCCTGTGCCGGCCCGGAGCCCATCCCGCACCCCGAAGCCGGCCGAAGCGATTGAGCACGGGCGGCGTCTGCGGTAGGCGGGTCCGACAAAAGGCGGGGGAGAGCTGGCGATGGATCTGGGGATTTCGGGCAAGCGCGCACTGGTCTGCGCCTCATCGAAGGGTCTCGGGCGGGGCTGCGCGGTGGCACTGGCCGCCGAGGGCGTCGATCTGGTGCTCAATGCCCGCGGCGCCGAGGCGCTGGAGGCCACGGCCGCTGCCCTGCGCGCCGCTCACGGTGTCTCGGTCGAGATCGTGGCCTGCGATGTCACCACGCCGGAGGGGCAGCGCCAGGTGATCGAGGCCGCCGGTGCGCCGGACATCCTCGTGACCAATGCCGGCGGTCCGCCGCCGGGCCTCTGGTCGGACTGGGACCGGGAGGACTTCATCGCCGCGCTCGATGCCAACATGCTCACGCCGGTCGCGTTGATGACGGCGCTGCTGCCGGGGATGTGCGACCGCGGCTGGGGGCGGGTGGTCAACATCACCTCGGCCAGCGTGCGGGCGCCGATCCCGCAACTGGGCCTCTCCAACAGCGCCCGGGCCGGGCTCACCGGCTTTGTCGCGGGCACGTCGCGGCAGGTCGCGCCCTTCGGCGTGACGATTAACAACCTGCTGCCGGGCATCCATGCCACCGACCGGGCGGTCGCGCTCGACAATGGCAAGGCCGAGGCCGAGGGCACGTCGGTTGCGGAAGCGACGGCGAACCGCCAGGCGACGATCCCGGCCCGGCGCTATGGCACGGCGGAGGAGTTCGGCGCGGCCTGCGCGTTTCTCTGCTCGCAGAAGGCAGGTTTTGTCGTCGGGCAGAACTGGATGATCGACGGCGGCGCCGCGAACATCACGGTCTGACCGGGTAAAAAGGCGCCCGGACCGGCCGCGCTCAGTCGGTGCTTTCCTCGACCGCGTAAAGGCGCAGAACCTCCAGCGGGACGATGTCGAGCGCGCGTTTGTGCGTGGCCTCGAGGCTGACCTTGGGGGCGACCCCTTCGTCATGAGCCTGCAGGAAGCGGCCGGCGCAGAGGCACCAGCGGTCCCCGGCCTTGAGGCCGGCAAAGCGGAACTCCGGGCGCGGCGTGCTCAGATCGTTGCCGAGATACTTGGAGTAGGCGAGGAATTCGTCGGTCATCAGCGCGCACACCGTGTGACTGCCGGAATCCTCGGGGCCGGTGTCGCAGCAGCCGTTGCGGTAGAAGCCGGTCAGCGGGTCGACCGAGCAGTCGGCCAGGGGGCCGCCAAGGACGTTGAGGGAGGGTTCGGCACTCATGTCGGGGCTCCTCTGGCAGGGGTCATCTGAACAGGGCTCATCTGAAACGGTCGGCGAGGCGTTGCAGCGGGCTGCGGCGGTCGGTGGCGGGCTCCGGCACTGCGGGCGCAGGTTTCGCCGCAGCCGGACGCTCCTTTTCGACAGGCGGCGCGGCGCGGGGTCTATCGCCGGAGCTGCGGTCCGGTGCGGTGCCGGTTGATGCGCGCGGGGGCGCGACGCGCAGCGCCACGGCGTTCATGAAGCGCCCGTCATCGCCCGCGGCGAGCGCGTCGGCCCCGTCAGAGATGCCGCGCATCACATCGTCGATGAGCGCGATCTCCGCCTTGGCGAAGTCGCTCAGCACATAGCCGGACACGCGATCCTTGTGGCCGGGATGGCCGATGCCGATCCGAACGCGCCGGTAGTCCGGCCCAAGATGAGCGTGGAGCGAGCGCAGCCCGTTGTGGCCCGCATGTCCGCCGCCGCGCTTGACCCGGACCTTGCCGGGCGCGAGGTCGAGTTCGTCCTGAAAGACGGTGATGTCCTCGGGCGCGATGTCGAAATAGCGCGCGGCCTCGCCCACCGGCTGGCCCGAGCGGTTCATGAAGCTGCCTGGCTTGATCAGCATAACCTTGCCGCCGCCGAGCCGCCCTTCGGTGATCTCGCCCTGAAATCGGGAGCGCCAGGGCTCAAAGCCATGGTCCGCCGCGATACGATCAAGCGCCATGAACCCGGCATTATGCCGGTTGCGCGCATATTTGGCGCCGGGATTGCCCAGTCCGACGAAGAGACGCATGGGGTGGTATCCTTTGGGAAAACCGATCCCCTTGTCTCTCAAATCGCCGTCTTTTTCCAGTGCTGCCGTCCGGGAAACTCCCGCCTGAGTGCAGAGGCGGCGCGACGGAGGCGGGCCGGGACATCGGCAAGGTCAAGGATCGGCTTGCATCGACGGTCGCCGGCAGAGAGACTGCGCGCGACAAATCGAGGATCACGCCCATGTATCTGACAATGAACCGTTTCAAGGTAAAGCTCGGGGCCGAGGAGGCGTTCGAGTCGGTCTGGAAAAACCGCGACAGCCATCTGACGTCGGTACCCGGCTTCAAGGCCTTTCACCTGATGAAGGGCGAGGCGATGGACGGCTACCGGCTTTATGCCAGCCACACGGCCTGGGACAGTGTGGAGCATTTTCGGGCCTGGACAAAGTCCGAGGCTTTCCGCGCGGCGCACAAGGGCGCCAAAAGCCATGCCGACATCTATCTCGGCCCGCCCGAACTGGAAGTGTTCGAGAGCGTGCAGGAGCTCGCCTGACGCTCTCGACCCTTTGCGCGGACCGTTTAGCGGGGACGCAGCTCTGCGACACCGAGCGGGACGGAAAACTCTCGGCACCAGACGTAGAATTCGGTGTAGTCGGCGGGATCGAGACCCGCGGGCAACTCATAGATCTGCTCTCCGGTCAGGTCGCGCAACTGAGCGAACTCGGTGGCTTTCACGAAACCGTTGCGGCCAAAGCCGAGCGTCGGGTCCGGCGCGCCGTCGAGGCTGAAGTCGGCTCCGAGCACGGCGTAGGTCTTGCCGCCGACCCGCTGGACCGACACCGTGCCGGTGGTCACATGGTCGGATCTCCCGCTGAGGCGGCCCGCCATCAGCACTTCGGCGCGGGTCTGGGCGAAGGCGGGCAGGGTGCCTGTGGCGAGCGCAGCGGCGGTGGCGGCCCCGGTCCTGGCAAGGAAGGTGCGGCGGTTCATGGTGTGTCTCCGTATCTTTGGCAGCATGACCCTGCGTCTCGCGACCCGGCATTGCAAAACACGACCCACCACATCCCCGGGTAGGTTGTTTCACTGTGTGTCAGTTGGCGCCGTCGGCCGTGAACGGCTGAAACAGAGCGTGGCAATCGCGTTGACCAATCGCTCAAACCGGCGCCCGGTCGCCCAGCCATTTCGCCATGACGAAGATGTCCACGAACCCTTTCGTGGGATGGGCGAAGGCGCGGGGCACGCGGCCCACCGTTTCGAACCCCAGCCGCTGCCACAGCGCGATGGCACCGGTATTTGTCTCCACCACGGCGTTGAACTGCATCATCCTGTAGCCGAGGGTTCTGGCGAGATCCTGGGAATGGACGCACATCGCCGCGGCGAGGCCACGCCCGCGCGCCTCCGGCGCGACCATGTAGCCGCAATTGCAGACATGGCCCCCGGGCCCCGCGGCATTGGGCTTCAGAAAGTAGGTGCCCAGAACGCCCTGCGACGTCTCGGCCACTAGCGTCTTCTGTGGCTGGTCGATCCAGATCCTGCGACACTCCTCGCGCGTCGTGTCGCGCGGAAAGGCATAGGTTTCGCCCGCGGCGACGATCGGCGCGAAGATCGTCCAGACCGCGTCGAGGTCGTCGGCGGTCGCCTCGCGCAGGCGGATGTCGGCGTCGGGATCGCTCATGGCATGTCCGTGAAAGCCGCGGCGCCATGATGCAAGCGGATTTTGCGCGCCCGGACGCTTGTGGCGTCACCGCGGTCTTGATCGCGAAGGATGCCGCGTCGGAATCCGGTCGGAGATGCGGGGGTGCCGCATTCCCGGATCTGCGCCGTCGCGATGCGCGCCTTGACGCCCGATTGCTGCGCGGGACACCGACGCCGTAAGCGCCCCCGCTGTTTCAGGGCGCGTTGGAGCGGCGGCTCTCCGACCAAGATGTCCTCGCTTCTTTCGCGGCGACTCTCCCGGCATCGGGCCAGGAGAGTGCAGATCGTGCTACGGCGAAACCATGGGGACAGGCGCGCTGATTACCAACATGAGCCCGCCGGCGGCGGAACGAAAAACGGCCCGGCTGCGCGCTGCAACCGGGCCGGGATCTGGTGCCGAAGCGCTGGTCTCAGCTCTCTTCGGTTTCTTCCGCCTCGGGGGCCTCTTCGGCCTCTTCGGTTTCTTCTTCGCTGCTGGACAGGCCCGACGGCGCCTGGATGTTGGCGATGTTGAAATCGCGGTCGATCGTCGGTTTCGTCCCAGCGGGCAGGGTGATGTCGGAGATGGTCACCGAGTCGCCGATATTCAGACCGGTCAGGTCCGCCACCAGCTTTTCGGGGATCTCGCCGGCGGTCACGCGCAGCTCCACCTCCGGACGCACCACGTTGAGCATCCCGCCGCGCTTGAGCCCGGGAGCTTCTTCATGGCCGATGAACTCCACCGGGATGAAGAGCGCGATCTTGGTCGCGCGGCGCAGGCGCATCAGGTCGAGATGCGTCGGCAGGTCCTTGACCACGTCGCGCTGAACGTTGCGGCAGATCACGCGCACGTCCTCGTGCCCTTCGACCTTGAGGTTGAAGAGCGTCGACAGGAAGCGACCCTGCTTGAGGCGCTTCAGAAGTACGTTGAAGGGGATGTTGATCGGCAGCGGGTCATTGTCGCCGCCGTAAACGATGCCGGGTACGTATCCGTCGCGACGGGCTTGACGGGCGGCCCCCTTGCCCGTCCCCGTCCGTACCTCGGCGACGAGATCGGGGATCTCACCAGCCATGGGTATTCTCCTGAGTTGTGGCGGGCATCCTCCAAGGGTGTATGCCCGCGTTCGAAGCCGCGCGGATAGACGAGCCCGGCCCGGATTGCAAGGGCTCAGACGCGCCTTCGCAGGGTGGTCAGCTGCGCTTTCGCGCGACGAGAAAGCGGCTGGGCGGCGAGGCCGGATAATTGGCCCGTTCCAGGATCTCGAACCCGGCCCGTTCCACGGCCTCTTCGTGGGCCTCTGTGGGGCGCAACTGCACATCGGGGGCCTTGCCGATCAGTTGCATCACTGGCAGCGCCACGAGCATCAGGCGAAGCTTCCAGCTCAGCCGCTCGGTCGGTTTGCATATGGTCTTCGAGATGAAGAGCCCGCCGGGTTTCACCAGCGCTGCAATCTGTGCCAGCGCCCCGTCCAGATCCTCGATCAGATGCAGCAGGTTGAAGGCCAACACGACGTCGTAGCTTGCGCCGCGGCCGTCATCGTCGAGCCCGGCCTGGGCGAACTCCACGGGCACATTCAGCGGGTTTGGCGCGGGCGATCTCGATCATGCCGCCGGAAATGTCGGTGGCGCGGTAGCGGGCGACCGAGGGCGCGAGCGCGAGCGCGGTCGTTCCGGTGCCGCAGCCGACCTCCAACGCGCTGTCGGAAGGGCTGAGATAGGTTCGCGTTTGATCCAGCGTGGCCGCATAGGCGGCCTCGTTCTGCACCGGCATCTTGGCGTAGCGGGTCGAGAGTTTGTCCCAAAAACGGGCTGGATCGCGCATGGTGCCGCCGGTATCGGGCAAGACCGCGCCGGGGTCAATTCGGCCGGGATCAATTCGGCTGCCTCAGGGCGAGGCGTCGGTGACGCATCCGACAATGCGTCATGCCCGGAACTTCGGCCATGACGCGTGGTTCAGGTCGGTGTCTGCCGGTCGGCCCAGAGCCTATCGCTTCAAGGCGTCGATGAGGCCCACGCCGACGGCGCCGGCGATATCCATACCAACCTCCGTTTTCGTGTCCGAAACGGCCACGCTCGCCCCGATGCGCCCGGCCAGACGCGAGAAGGGCAGGCTTTGCACCCAGACCTTCCCGGGCCCGGTCAGACGGGCGAAGAAGAACCCGCTGCCCCCGAAAAGCCTCGATTTTACCGAGCCCGCCGACACCAGATCGAAATCGACCCTCTTGGTGAAGGCCGCCACGCAGCCGGGATCGACATCGATGATCTCGCCTGCGGCAAGCTCCCGCTCCATCACCGTGCCGCCGACATGGACGAACACCCAGCCGTGGCCGATCAGGTGCTGCAGGATGAATCCGTCGCCGCCGAAAATGCCCGTCATGACCTTCTTCTGCAGGTAGAGATCGAGCGACACACCGCGCGCGGCGCAGAGGAACGCATCGCGCTGGCAGATCAGTTCACCGCCGATATCGTCGAGGCGGAGCGCTATGATATGGCCCGGATAGGGCGCGGCAAAGGCCACATGGGCCTTGCCGGTGCCTTCATGGCTAAAAAGCGTGGTGAACGTGCCAACGCCGGTCACGGTGCGCTTTCCCGCGCCCCAGACGCGGCTGACAAGGGTTTTCTCCGTGTCTGACCCGTCGCCCAGCAGCGTCGACATGGCGATGTCAGGGTCTTTGTGCATCATCGATCCGGCCTCTGCGATCGCCGCCTCGCCGGGGTCGAGCTCGATCTCGACATACTGCGTCTCGGCACCCTTGATGACGTAGTCGATGTCGTCGGTGAGGTGGGCGCTGCGCGTATTGCGCACTTCGGGAATCGACAGACCGGCATTCAATGACATTTTCGGTGACCTTCTTCGAGGTTGGTGGAAATGGAGAGTTTGGAATTGGTCCCGAGGACGCGAAGCGACGCCGGACCGTGATTGGAGGCGGGGCTCCGGGGCGCAGGGGGCCGATCGGGCTCAGAACCTCGGCCGTAGCGTTCGCAAATCGGGCGGGTGCCGCTGTCACACGACGCTGGGGCGACGAGTGTCGCTTACCATCAGGCTCCGGCGGCCCGACAAGATCGCAGTTGGATGCCCGACCCATCGCGCCCGCAGTCCCTGTCCAAGCGGAACCCTACGCCGCTTGGGTGTCCAATACCACGCCGCGGGCCTGTCCGACAGGCCGGGAAGGCCGATCAGAAGCCGTAACGGAAGCCGAAATTGAACGAGCTTGACCGGGCGCGCAGGCTGGTCGGGTTGAATGTCGTGGTCGTGACGTCAAAATCGCCTTAGTCGCGGAACTTGTAGTCGGCGAAGACCGTCGCCTGGGGCGCAATCTCGTAGCCCAGCCCTGCGATGAGCTGATAGCCCCAGCGGCCCTTGGTCTGGTCCAGCACCGTCCCGGTCGCCAGCGTGCCGTAATTGTCGAATGTCACCTCGCCATATCCGACCCCGGCGCCGAGATAGGGCACCCATTGCGAGCCGGTGGCATCGAAATCGTAATAGACATTCAGAAAGCCCGCGCTTTCCTTCAGCTTGCCAAAGCTGTTCAGCGCGGCGACACCGTTGATGGAATGGCGGTCAACGTCCGCCTCGCGGTAGGTGTATTGCAGATCCGTCCGGACGCTGCCGAGGGCGCCGACTTGGCCGAAGTTGTAGCCCACAAAAATGCTGCCATCTGCACCGGTTTCAAGATCGGTTTCGACCCCGGTGAAGGGCGCCACCGAGAAGTCCTGATCGCTGAAAAGGACCGCCCCTACCGACGCGCCGAGGTAGAAACCTTCGTCGGCGGCCGCGGGGGCGGTGCCTGCAGCGATCAGACATGCGGCGCCGAGGCCGCGGAGGGTCGTACTGGTCTTGGAGAACATCGTCCAACCTCCTGTACTGGACATCAAACCTGTCCAGTAAAGGATACAACCGGTGAATCATTTCTCAAAATGGGATTCCCGTGAACGCTACGTCATCTGCGGCAGACCGCCCGGGGGCAACCGTCCGGAGAGCTTTAAAAGGAGAGCGCAATCCCTGAACGGGGAAGGCACCCACGTCATATCGTCCTGGTCCCGGCGACCGGGACCGCGGCTTAGACCCAGCGGCCCTCGAAATCCTGCGGCACCAGCAGGATGTCGCGGTCCACGGTCTTGATGTCGGTCCGCCCGCAAAGCGCCATGGATGTGTCGAGTTCCTTGTGGATCACGTCGAGCGCCTTGGTCACGCCGGCCTCGCCCTGGGCGCCGAGCCCATAGACATAGGCGCGCCCGATCATGGTACCCTTGGCGCCCAGTGCGACGGCCTTAAGCACATCCTGCCCCGACCGGATGCCGCTGTCGAAATGGACCTCGATCTTGTCGCCCACGGCATCGACGATCTGCGGCAGCATCCGGATGGAACTCAGCGCCCCGTCGAGCTGCCGTCCGCCATGGTTGGACACCACGATGGCATCGGCGCCCACGTCCAGCGCCTTTTTGGCGTCTTCGACGTCGAGGATGCCTTTGAGGATCACCGGGCCGTCCCACCAGGACCGCAGCTCGCGCACGCGGTCCCAGTCCAGCGCATGGTCAAACGCCTCGGCCGTCCAGGAACTCAGGGAGGCGCCGTCGCTGACGCCCTTCGCATGGCCCACGATATTGCCGAAGAAGCGCCGCTTGGTGCCGAGCATCTCCAGCCCCCAGCCGACCTTGGTCATCATATTGGCAATGGACGCCGGGGTCAGTTTCGGCGGCGCGCTCAGCCCGTTCTTGAGGTCCTTGTGACGCTGACCAAGCAGCTGGAGATCGACCGTGATCACCAGCGCGGAGCAGTTCGCGTCCTTGGCCCGGGCAAAGAGACGGCGCATGAAATCATCGTCTTTCAACGTATAGACCTGAAACCAGAACGGCCTTGTCGTGTTCTCCGCCACATCCTCGATGGAACAGATCGACATGGTGGAGAGCGCGAAGGGGACGCCGAATTTCTCTGCCGCGCGGGCGGCCTTGATCTCGCCATCGGCGCATTGCATGCCCGTGAGCCCGACGGGCGCGAGCGCCACGGGCATGGAGACCTTCTGGCCGAGCATCTCCGTTTCGGTGGTCCGCCCGGTCATGTCCACGGCGATGCGCTGGCGCAGGCGGAGTTTGGCGAAATCGTCGGTGTTTTCGTGGAATGTCTGTTCCGTCCAGCTGCCTGACTCGGCATAATCGTAAAACATCTTCGGTACGCGACGCCGGTAGATGGCGTGAAGATCCTCGATATTCGTAATGACCGGCATGTCGCCCCCTCCGATTGGTAAAAAAGATTTACCAGTTGGGCCTAGGCGCGTCCATGCGACCAACTGGCCTTTTGCGGCGGGGCATCGGAGTGTTGTCCTTAACGCAGGACGATGCAGCAGCCCGCGCCGGGCGGCAGGATGCGCACCTGTTCCGCAGGATCCTGCGCGAATTCGGCCGTGGCACGCCGCATGTGACCGATGAGGAGGTTGCCTGTTTCCGCACCTTTCCCCATGAGATTGACGCGGCCTCGGCCCCGGCGCGTATTCACCGGCTGGTCCTGCTGCTCGGGACGCTGGCGGGGTTCGCGCTCGTTGCTCTGTCGAAGGTCCCGGCGCGGACGCCGCTGGACCATGTCGTCGGAGCCGGAGTCGAGGAGTTTCTGACAGACATGCTCTTTGAGATGGGCTTGGCGCTGATCTGGGCCCTGCTCACGGCCTATCTTCCGGCGTGCTGCTGGCGGTGCAGCGGCGCGATGCCCGCATTTGGCGCAAGGACGTGCGCGCCGAGATCGCCGAGAACGAACGGGTTGAAACGGGTGCAGCTGGTCCCGGTTAGCCGCGCCGCCGGCGGCGTCCGCCGCGCCCGCCGCCTACCGATGCCGCGCTGGCCGCGGTCCGGGCGGCATCCGCGAATCTTGTGCCGTCCTTGGTCGCGTCGATCACCCGGCTGAGCCCGATCCAGGCCCCGCCATTGGGGTCATGGTCCATGAGCATGTTGGCGGCGGCGACGGCCTCCATCTCGACGGCGCGGGTCGGGTTCATGATCGCGCTTGTCATCCCGGCCTGGATCGCCATCGGCAGGAAGGCCGCATTGATCCCGTGGCGGTTCGGCAGCCCGAAGGACACGTTGGAGGCGCCACAGGTCGTGTTCACGCCAAGCTCTTCGCGCAGTTTGCGGACCAGCGCAAAGACCTGGAGCCCAGCCGTGGCCATGGCGCCCACGGGCATCATCAGCGGGTCGACCACGATGTCGTGCGCAGGGATGCCGAAATCGGCGGCACGCTCGACGATCTTCTTGGCCACGGCAAAACGGACATCGGGGTCTTCGCTGATCCCGGTATCGTCGTTGGAGATCGCCACCACGGGGACGTTGTACTTCTTGACCAGAGGCAGGATGGCCTCCAGCCGTTCTTCCTCGCCGGTGACGGAGTTCAGCAGAGGCCGGCCTTCGGCGACCCTCAGGCCTTCCTCCAGCGCGGCGGGCACGGAGCTGTCGATGCAGAGCGGCACGTCCACCAGCCGCTGCACCAGTTCGAGCACCTGGCGCATCAGCGGCGGTTCGGTTTCGTTGGGGTTGGGGTTGGAGTTGTAGACCACGCCCGCATTGACATCGAGCACCATGGCTCCGCAGGCGACCTGCTCG
>JBCDBB010000119.1:0-11889 GCA_039184415.1 Pseudomonadota bacterium | reverse complement strand
GGCTTCGAGGATCCCAACCGCTGGATGACCTCCGGGGGCCTCGGCACCATGGGCTACGGCACGCCGGCCTCCATCGGCATCCAGGTCGCGCATCCGGACGCGCTCGTGATCAATGTCGCGGGCGAGGCCTCCTGGCTGATGAACATGCAGGAGATGGGCACCGCCGTGCAGTACTGCCTGCCGGTCAAGCAGTTCATCATGAACAACGAGCGGCTCGGCATGGTGCGCCAGTGGCAGGAACTGCTCCATGGCGAGCGCTACAGCCACAGCTGGTCCGAGGCGCTGCCCGATTTCGTGAAACTCGCCGAAGCCTTCGGCTGCAAGGGCATCCTCTGCAAGGATCCCAAGGATCTCGACGACGCGATCATGGAGATGCTGGACTATGACGGCCCGGTCATCTTCGACTGCCTCGTGGAAAAGCACGAGAACTGCTACCCGATGATCCCTTCGGGCGAGGCCCACAACAAGATGCTCCTGGGCGACGCGCCGACCGCCGACGCCATCGGCAGCAAGGGCGCCGTGCTGGTCTGAGGCACAAGAGCACGATCAGGGCGGGGCCGGTTTCGGCCCCTCCCCCTCTGCCCCTTCCCCCCAGCAGTGCCGCAAATGCGGGCGCGCCTTTGAGCGGGAGCATCGCGCGTCACTGCGTTTAGCCATTCGCTAACCAAGTTCTGCGACCACGTCACAAGCAGTGGATTTTCTGTTTGTGAGGTATCGGTTTTGCGCCTTTTGGCCTATGCGGCCCTTGCCGCCCTTTGCACATCCGCCCTACCTGCGGCCGCCGCGCCCATAGGATTCGGCTTCAACGCGGGGCCCATCACAGGGATCTCGGATGCGACGGGAGGCTTCGCAGGCTTCTCCGTCGGAGAAGACCTCTTCTTCGAGTTCACGATCGACGGCGCCACCCCGGATTCGAACAGCATTCCCGGTTTTGGACGCTTCAGGGATCCGACAGGCACGCTCAAGGTGACCGGTCTTTCGCGCGGAACGACGCTCACCCTCGCCGATGGCATACAGATCTCGTTCAACGGCTTTGCGCAAATCGAGATCACGGGATCGTCGAGTCCCTTCAATGCATTTGTGTTGGGTGACGGGATCAACCTCCAGGGGACGATGCCTTTCGTCACGGACCCCGAGGACCTGCCGCGGTCACTGGCCGAGCTCGAGGCGGCCGTAATCGACGGGTTGTTCGTCGGCATCGGCAACAGCAGCTCGTCTTCCGCTGAAATCGCCAACCTCCCCATCGGTGCGTCGAGCTTCAATCGACTGACCATCGGTCCGGTCAAGGACGCGACAACACCGCTCAGCCTCGCACTGGTCCCGCTGCCGGCGGGCGGCGTGCTGCTGCTGACGGGCCTCGCCGCGGTGGCGGCCCTGCGCCGCCGGAAACCGGCTGCCTGACGCAGCCGCATCTCTTCCGCGGCACAGACTGAAAACGCCCGGCCAATGCGGCCGGGCGGTCCAATTGCTGCAGGGCCATGGCGCCTCCACGGCCCGAAGGCCGCGCGGCTCAGCTCTCCTCGGCCAGCGGTTTGGTGAATTCGGTCTCCACCAGCACCTCGACCTCCGCGCCGATGCCTGGCGCCAGCTCGGTAAAGCCGAAATCGGTCCGGTCGATCACGGTGTGCGCCGAAAAGCCCAGCGCCGCGATGTCCGGCACAAAGGGATGGGTCGGGAACTGCCCGTTCAGCGTCACGTCGAACGTCACCGGCAGCGTCACGCCCAGCATCGTCAGATCGCCGGTCATCGTGCCGGTGTCGTCGCCGGTCATCTTCAGACTGTTCGAAGTAAAGGTGATTTCGGGATGCGCGCCGGCGTTGAACCATTTCGCGTCCTGCGCAAGCTTGGCGTCGAAATCCTTCTCTGCGGCATTGGGATAGCCCGTGGAGACAGAGGCCGGGTCGATCACGACCGACACGCTGCTCGCCGTCGGATCCTCGGCATTCAGATCCAGGGTCCCGCTGATGCCCTCGAACCGTGCGGTGTAGTTCGACATGCCCAGATGGCTGACCTTCCAGACCACGCTCGTGTGCGTCGGGTCCAGCGTGTAGGTGCCCGACGGCACGGTGATCGGATCGGCCAGAAGCGGGCTGGCGGCAAGAACGAAAGCGGCAGTGCCAAGCAGGGATCGCATCGATGTCTCCTATGTTTGAAAGAACGCAGTGCGGCAGAGATGGGCGCGCTTGACGCAAGGTCGAGTCTTGGCAGGGCCGCGTTGAACAACACTCCGTGTGCGCCGCTGCACAGCGCCGGGGCAGACCGCCTGTTGCCCGATTTCCGGGCGGTTTGGCCGAGGAAACCGCAAACGGAAAAGGGCGGCGAAAACCGCCGCCCTCTCCGGGATGTGTCGCCTTGCGCTGGCCGGGCTCAGCCCTGCTGCGAGCGGCGCAGCTCGGTCACCCAGGCGACGACAACGGCGTAGATCACATGGCCGACCAGAGCGACCCAGGTTATCTGGCTGAAGCCCAGGAAGGCGGGGTTGCCGACGACCAGATGCGCCATCACGTAGAGCGCCCAGACCCAGAGCGCGACGCCATAGACCACGGCGGCGGCGACCCAGGGGACCTGCGGCGCGAACCGGGCGCGCAGCGGCTCCGCGATCAGCACCCAGCCGACGCTGTAGCCGATGAGACCGACGAAGTAATGCATCGCATGGGCGGCCGGGGTGAAGCCCTCGCCAAAGATCGTGGCGATCACGCCATTGGCCAGTGGCACCGGCGCAAGGCGGGAGAACCCGAGCCAGGGGCTGAGGCTCTGGCCGAAGAAATCGAAGGCCAGCGTGGCAAAGGCGCCGGCGGTCAGGATCGTGACGATCGTGGCGCGGATCTGCTGCGCATCAAGGCCGTGGGACGGGTTGGTGGCGGTGGCGCTCATGGCATGTCTCCTTCGGGAAGCGGTGCGTATCATGGTGCATTTCTGTTCCGTGAAAGAGATATCCGGGTTTTCTTGTGCGCTGGCAATCAGGTGCACAGGGGTGTGACTGAGCGTCAACGCCTGCGTGAGTATACGGCGGTATACGGGGCGAAACTGTAACATTTCCCGCCTTGGGCCCTTGCGAATTCCGGCCCATGTTGCAATGACGCGCCCGATCAATCAGAGGACACCCGCCCATGTCGGCCCTGCACATCAAGAAAGGCAGCTCGCGCAAATCGGCCTATGACCTGCGCAGCCATCTCAGCGAAGATCTTGAACGCCATACGATCGCCGTCGTCGTCGACAACGAGTCCGGGGTGCTGGCGCGGGTGATCGGGCTCTTCTCCGGGCGCGGCTACAATATCGACAGCCTGACCGTGGCCGAGATCGACCACCAGGGTCACCGCTCGCGGATCACCATCGTCACCACCGGGACGCCCCAGGTGATCGAACAGATCAAGGCGCAGCTCGAACGCATGGTGCCCGTGCACGAGGTCCATGACCTCACCGTCGAGGGCCCCGCCGTCGAACGCGAACTGGCGCTGGTCAAGGTCGCGGGCACCGGCGACAAGCGGGTCGAGGCGCTCAGGCTTGCCGACATCTTCCGCGCCAAGGTCGTGGATACCTCGCTCGAAAGCTTCGTCTTCGAGATCACCGGCACGCCCGAAAAGGTCGACGCCTTCGCCGACCTCATGCGTCCCCTCGGCCTGACTGAGGTCGCCCGCACCGGTGTCGCCGCCCTGGCCCGCGGCCCGGGCGACGGTGAGGACTGATAGGCGCGATCGCGCTCCGCCGCGCCCCTGCCACAAAGCGGCACTTGCTGCCCCATGGTGAACCGGGACGTCGCCCCGCGCCGTCCTGAACGCTAGTTTCCCCGAATGAGGTTCCGGGTGCTTTTCGGCCGCAAAGGCATCCGCGCCATCTGATCGGTCCAGGCGACGTTGAGAACGGTGCAGCGAGCCGGCTGACCCGTTGGGTCGCCGCTGTTCCGGATCCGGCTGAAGCGCCAGTTCTTCCTGGGCAGCGCGCTATCCCCGATGGCAAACTCAAGCTGTCTTACATAGGCCGGCCCGATCTCCCGCATGACGCGCGGCGTCCCGCCGGTCGTCCAGTAAACGCCGCAGATCGCGAGATTGCCCCCGACATTCCGCGGCGCCGCAAGAACCATGACGCTCGAATTGTCCTGAAAACGGGCGCCGAACTGAAAGAACTGGTCGTCGATTGGCACATCGGTCGCAACGGCCGGTGTCCCAAGAAGCAAAAGAACCAAAAACAATGCGTTTTTCATCTCTGATGTCCCATCCTAATCCTGAAAGTCTATGCCAACGAGTGTTACGCACGTCGCCCGCAACGCGCGCGTGAATTCAGCGCACTGCCCGAGACTGCACAGACTGTTCCGACTGAAGCCGTCGCGGCACGGGACGACAGGGTACCCGATTGGGATCAAGCGCCCTTTATCGCGTATTTCGGGGTCGTCCTGGGGATGAGGCGCCGGCACTTCCCGCATGCTCCTGGCGCCCGCGGTGATGGCCGCGACGGCTTAGCGGCGAGAAGACCAAAACCGGAACAGGATTGTACAAAACGTCCGTTTGGACGTTTCGTACAAGGATCAACGTCGCCCTGTCCAGTCGCTTGCAGACAGAAAAAGGGCCCCGAAAGGGGCCCTTGAAGTTTCGCCGCGGCGGCTCGTTCTTTTTACTGCTCGATAGTGTTTTATGTTCTGCCTGTGTCCGCCGTGACGTCTAGGACGCGCGCACGCGCCCCGGATCTCATCTCTTCTTTCTATCGGGTCTCTGAGTCAGCGCTGAAGCCGCAGCAGTCTTCGCTGCTTTGCTTGATTTGGGGTTTCTCAAGACTTTGGAAGCGGCAGACGCTGCTCTTGCGCTTGTAACCTCTGAGTTTCGCTTTCTCGCCATGCGAGTTCTCCTTAGTTATCCACAGCTTGCGCCGATTTTCTGCCGACAACTCTGTGGACATGTGGGTGCGCTATTGAACCCAAAGAGACTTCTGCGTTCGGTCCTTCATTAGGTTTCGCCACCATCGCGCTTGCATCTTTGGTGGCTGAGCCGGGGCGGGGAAGTACCAGTTCCCCGTCCCAACCCCAATCTCCTGGCGGGGCGGGCGCATCTTCTGGCGCCCTGCCCCGGTGCTGCGGGGCTTAGCTACAGCCCGAGGTCGCCCCGCAGGTGTTGCATTTCAAACAAGTGCCGTTCCGCACCAGCGTGTAGTTCCCGCATTCGCCGCAAGGGTCGCCCTCATAGCCCTGCAGCTTGGCCTTGGCGCGTTCGCCCATCTCAAGCGTCGTGGTCTCCACCGCCGTGATCGCGGTCGCCACTTCGAGGTCACCGTCGAGCGCGACGGCCCCCTGCACACCGCCCTGGAGCACCACCAGTTCCTGGGGCATGCGTTTGCGCAGATACCCGGTGGAGCTGATTTGTTTCAGCACTTCCAAAGACTTGCTGGCCGCGCTTTCGCTCACGGGGGCGATGTTCTCGCCTTCGCCGATCTTCCCCTCGTCCTCGCCCGCGCCGAGATCGTCGAAGGCATGGCCTTCGGGCGCGACGTGGGCGAGGTCCGTGCGATCGAGATAG
Source organism: Pseudomonadota bacterium (assembly GCA_039184415.1). Classification (GTDB taxonomy): domain Bacteria; phylum Pseudomonadota; class Alphaproteobacteria; order Rhodobacterales; family Rhodobacteraceae; genus JANSYP01. The sequence goes on along the minus strand of JBCDBB010000119.1, from coordinate 6,385 downwards.
CTGACGGCCAGTTCGCGGAAGATGTAATCCAGGATCGAGGTCGCATTCTTGATGCTGTCATTGCCCTGGACCATACCCGCGGGCTCGAACCGGGTGAAGGTGAAGGCGTCGACGAACTCTTCCAGCGGCACGCCGTACTGCAGGCCCACCGACACCGCGATGGCGAAGTTGTTCATCATCGCCCGGAAGCCCGCGCCTTCCTTGTGCATGTCGATGAAGATCTCACCGAGGTTGCCGTCCTTGTATTCGCCGGTGCGCAGGTAAACCTTGTGGCCACCCACGATGGCCTTTTGTGTATAGCCCTTGCGCCGCTCGGGCAGCTTTTCGCGGTGGGAGCGGACGACCTCCTTGACGACGACCTTTTCGATGATCTTTTCGGCCAGCACCGTCGCCCGTTCCTGCGGCGTGCCCGTTTCCAACACCTCGGCGGCCTCCTCGTCATCCTCGACAAGGGCCGCGGCAAGCGGCTGGCTCAGCTTGGAGCCGTCGCGGTAGAGCGCGTTGGCCTTGGTGCCGAGCGACCAGCTGAGCTCATAGGCCTTCTGGCAATCCTCGATCGTCGCATCGTTGGGCATGTTGATGGTCTTGGAGATCGCGCCCGAGATGAAGCTCTGTGCGGCCGCCATCATCCGGATATGGCTCTCGACGCTGAGGAAGCGCTTGCCTTTCTTGCCGCAGGGGTTGGCGCAATCGAAGACCGGGTAATGGGCCGGATCGAGATGGGGGGCGCCCTCCAGCGTCATGGTCCCGCAGACATGGTCGTTCGCGGCCTCGACCTGCTTCTTGGTGAAGCCCAGATGCTTGAGCATGTCGAAGGTCGGGTCGTTCAGTTCCGCCGCCGGAATGCCGAGCACGTCGGTGCAGAAGGCCTCGCCCAGGGTCCACTGGTTGAAGACGAAGCGGATATCGAAGGCCGAGGGCAGCGCGGCCTCGATCTTCTCGATCTCCGGCGTGCCGAACCCGTGGCCGATCAAAGCGGTGTGGTTGATCCCCGGCGCATTGCCGAGCGTGCCGTGGCCTACGGCATAGGATACGATCTCCTCGATCTGCGAGGACCGGTAGCCCAGCGTCTCCAGCGCCGCCGGAACGGACCGGTTGATGATCTTGAAATAGCCGCCGCCCGCGAGCTTCTTGAACTTCACCAGAGCGAAGTCCGGCTCGATCCCCGTCGTGTCGCAATCCATGACCAGACCAATCGTGCCCGTGGGCGCGATCACGGTCGCCTGGGCATTGCGGTACCCATGCAACTCGCCGAGTTGCAGCGCGGCGTCCCAGGACGAGCGCGCAAGCTCCGCCAGCCGCGCATCGGGACAGTTGCCGGCATCAAAGGGCACCGGCGCCACGTTCAGCGTGTCGTAGCTGTCCGTTTCGCCATAGGCCGCGCGGCGGTGGTTCGCGATCACCCGCAGCATATGGTCTGCATTCTTCGCGTAGCCGGGGAACGGCCCCAACTCGCCCGCCATTTCGGCAGAGGTGGCGTAGGCGGTGCCGGTCATGACGGCCGTCAGGGCGCCGCAGAGCGCGCGGCCCTCGGCACTGTCGTAGCTCAGCCCCATATTCATCAGGAGCCCGCCGATATTGGCATAGCCCAGTCCCAGCGTCCGGAAATCGAAAGACCGCTGCGCGATCTCGCGGCTGGGGAACTGCGCCATCAGCACGCTGATTTCGAGCGTGACGGTCCAGAGCCGCGTGGCGTGGACATAGTCCTCGGCCGCGAACGCGCCGTCCTTGTAGAAGGTCAGCAGGTTCATCGAGGCCAGGTTGCAGGCGGTGTCATCGAGGAACATGTATTCCGAACAGGGGTTGGAGCCGCGGATCTCTCCGTCCTCGGGGCACGTGTGCCAGCCATTGACCGTGTCGTGGAACTGGATGCCCGGATCGGCGCAGGCCCAGGCGGCGTGGCCGATCTGCTCCCACAGATCGCGCGCCTTCACGGTCTTGGCGATCTTGCCGTCGGTGCGGCGCACCAGTTCCCAATCGGCATCGTCGCGCACCGCCTGCAGGAAAGCGTCGGTCACGCGCACCGAGTTGTTGGAGTTCTGGCCCGAGACGGTCCCATAGGCCTCGCTGTCCCAATCGGTGTCGTAGGTCGGGAACTCGATGCTCTCATAGCCCTGGCGGGCATAGTCGAGCACGCGCTTGATATAGGTCTCCGGGATCGCGGCGGCCTTAGCCCCGCGCACCGCGGTCTTGAGAGCCGGGTTCGAGGCTGGGTCCGTCGCAGCCTCGATATCGCCGTCCCACTCCCGGATGGCCATAAAGATGTCGTTGAGCTTCTGCTCATGGCTCTTGGAGCCGGCGACGAGGCTCGCCACCTTCTGTTCCTCGACGACCTTCCAGTTGATGAAATCCTCGATATCGGGGTGGTCGGCGTCGCAGATCACCATCTTGGCGGCGCGCCGTGTGGTGCCCCCGGACTTGATCGCGCCGGCGGCCCGGTCGCCGATCTTCAGAAAGCCCATCAGGCCAGAGGATTTACCGCCACCCGAGAGCGCCTCGCCCTCGCCGCGGAGGCTGGAGAAGTTCGTGCCCGTACCGGAGCCGTACTTGAAAAGCCGCGCCTCGCGGACCCAGAGATCCATGATCCCGCCATCATTTACCAGATCATCGGCCACGGACTGGATGAAGCAGGCATGGGGCTGCGGATGTTCATAGGCACTGTCGGACTTCACCAGCTTCCCGGACTTGAAATCGACATAGAAATGGCCCTGGCTCGGACCGTCGATGCCGTAGGCCCAGTGCAGGCCGGTGTTGAACCATTGCGGACTGTTCGGGGCTGCGCGCTGCGTGGCGAGCATATGCCGCATTTCGTCGAAATAGGCGCGGGCGTCCTCCTCGGTGGAGAAGTAGCCGCCCTTCCAGCCCCAATAGGCCCAGGCGCCCGCCAGCCTGTCGAAGACCTGAGTGGCCTCGGTCTCGCCGCCAAAGCGGTATTCTTCGGGCAACTTGGCGAGCGCCGCCTCGTCCGGCACCGAGCGCCACAGAAACTCCGGCACGCCCTTTTCGCGCACCTTCTTCAGCCGCGCGGCGACGCCGGCCTTGCGGAAGTATTTCTGGGCCAGCACGTCGGAGGCGACCTGGCTCCAGGAGACTGGAACTTCGATCCCTTCGAGCGCAAAGACCACGGACCCATCGGGATTACGGATCTCCGACGAGGTCGTCGCGAAGTCTAGGTTTCCGTAAGCACCACCGGTTTGCGTGGTGAATTTGCGTGAAATCTTCATTGCTGCCTCTATCCGTTCCCTAGCCCGCGGCCGTTTCCCGTCCGCAGTTGCATCGTTCATTGCGCGGGCCGCACTCCTCCCGCCGCTTCGGCACGAACCGAAGCGCCTGATCAGCAGGGCCTGTCAGTCTCTTGTCCAGGCCACAACATATGGTGTTGAGGTTACCGGCGAGCACCAGAGAAACCCATCTACATACCGCGGGTCAACGGGAAATTTACACAAGATGTAGGTTTTTCTCTCTTGACCGCCGTAACGGCACATAACCGACTCAAAGGGTTGCCGAGAGCTTAACGGGTTCGTCTGGAGTTAATCATCTTTCTTCGCGAACTTCGCCGCATAAGGCTTTGATTAAAGTCGAAAAATTGAGATATCCCGACACTTTGGAGATGCTGCGTTGCAGCAAGGCGCGATGCTGAAGAGAGCTGGTCGGGGCGGCGAGATTCGAACTCACGACCCCCTGTACCCAAAACAGGTGCGCTACCAGACTGCGCCACGCCCCGACCGTTGTTGTCCCTAGACCGGCGCAGCCGCGTTGAAAAGGGTCAATCCGCCGGGACGGGCTCTGACGGAACGGGGTCGCGGGGACAGGGCCATGCCGCTTTCGCGGGATCGAAGGCGGGATGCTGCATTTCATCACCCGGTGCGAAGCCGAAGACCTCGGACAGGCCGCCATTGATCTCGAGCACGACCAGAACGCCGCCGCCGCCGGGGATCGGCGTTTCGTCAAAGGGGACCGCGTTACGATGGATGCGCGTGACGGTGCCTGTTTCGTCGAGAAAGATCAGGTCGAGTGGCAGAGGTGTATTGCGCATCCAGAACGAAACCCGCTGGGGACGCTCATAGACAAAGAGCATTCCCGCACTCCTGGGCATCGATTCGCGAAACATGAGGCCCCTCGCCCGGGTTTCGGGCGTGTCGGCGATCTCGACCGTGAAACGTGCAGTTCCCCAATCGCCCCTGAGCTGAAGCTCATTTTCGACACAGGCGGCAACCGCCGGAGCGGCGGCCGCCAGCAGCGCGAGACAGGCTGTCAGGACAGATCGTCGGACCGCAGAGCAAAATCCCAGGATGTCACCATGGCCGCCATAAGACCGCGGCGCCCCTCGACAATCCTCAGACAAATAGCTTCTCCCGGCTGCAGATCGGACAGGCCGGACCGGCGCAGCACCTCGATATGGACAAAGATGTCTTCGTTCCGACCGAACGCATTCGCAAAACCAAAGCCTTTGGACTTGTCGAACCACTTCACCCGGGCGGGCTCCAGCGGCCCGGCATCTTCCAGGGCGCCGAACTGTTCGACGCCCCCGTCCTCTTCGGCCTCGATCACGACCTCCGGCGGCTCGATCCGAAGCACTTCAATCGCCTGGCGACCGCGCGGTGTCTCCAAAACACTCACTTCGACAATCGCGCCATCGGCGACCGAGCTTTGTCCGAAATTCCGCAACACATTGGCATGGAGCAGAATATCCGACCCACCACCATCGGCGACGACAAAGCCGAAGCCTTTCGCCGGATCAAACCACTTTACATGGCCGTGGACGATAATGCCTTCGTCATCAGAGGTCATTCGTTCCACGTACATATTCAAAGGGCTTCCTCCCGAAGCTTAATATTGTAACACTAAGATGGCATCTCTCTTTGTGGCAAGAAAAAAAAGGGCATTTTTGATGCGTTAGGTTCGAATTGGTGGTCACGGGTTTAACCGCTCGACCGACCATGGCGCCGCGCCGTTCACGCGCGACCAGCGAAACCTGTCATGCAGGCGAAACGCGCCGTCGGCCCAGAACTCCAATTCGACCGGAACCAGGCGAAATCCGCCCCAATGAGGCGGCCGTGGGGGGCTATCGCCATAGCGCTCTCGCATTGCCTCGACCTTGGCCGTCAGGGCCTCGCGGCTTTCCAGCGGCTGGCTTTGCGCCGACGCCCAGGCGCCAAGACGGCTGTCGAGAGGGCGCGAATTGTAATAGGCGTCCGATTGCGCGTCCGAAATGCGTGTCACGCTGCCGCGCCCGCGGATCTGGCGACCCAGGGATTTCCAATGCACCGCAAAGGCTGCTTTCCCGGCGACGTCCAATTCCTGCCCTTTCGGGCTGTCATAATTGGTGAAAAAGACCAGCCCGTTATCCTCGACCTCCTTGATCAGAACGATCCGCGCATTGGGCATGCCCTCTGCGTCGACCGTTGCAAGGGTCATGGCGTTGGGATCGTTCACCTCGGAGGCCGTCGCGGCCTCCATCCAGGTCCGCAATAGCGCGAATGGATCCTCTCCGGCGAAAATCCCGTCCCGTCCGTCCATAGTATTCTCTCTCCCAGACTGTGGTCCTGCCGCCCGCTTTGAACGACCTGAGTTTGGCCCGCCTTGATGCAGAGCAAACCATGCCATACACCGCCACGACCGGAATGCGTGTGGGGTATGGTCGATGTCAACGGGACTTATGCAAGGCAAACGTGGTCTGATCATGGGTCTTGCCAACGACAAGTCCATAGCGTGGGGAATCGCCAAGGCCTGCGCCGCTCAAGGAGCCGAACTGGCCCTGGCACATCAGGGCGGGCCGCTGGAAAAACGCGTGCGCCCGCTGGCCGAAGAGCTCGGCTGCGAACTGATGGTAGAATGTGATGTCTCCGACGCCGCGTCGATGGACGCGATGTTCGCGCAGATCGCCGAGAAATGGGACCGTCTGGACTTTGTCGTTCATGCCATCGGGTTTTCCGACAAGACGGAATTGCGCGGCCGCTATGTCGATACCAGCGCCGCGAATTTCCGCATGACGATGGATATCTCGGTTTTCTCGTTCACCGAGATTTGCCGGCGCGCGGAACCGCTGATGACCGAGGGCGGCAGTTGCCTGACGCTGACCTATTACGGCGCCGAGAAGGTCATGCCGCATTACAATGTCATGGGGGTGGCTAAGGCCGCGCTGGAAGCTTCCGTGCGCTATCTCGCTGCCGATCTCGGCGAGAAACAAATCCGCGTCAACGCGATCTCGGCAGGCACGATCAAAACGCTCGCAGCCTCGGGCATCGGTGATTTCCGCTATATCCTGAAATGGAACGAGTTGAATTCGCCCCTGCGCCGCAATGTCGATCAGGACGAGGTTGGCCGTTCCGCACTTTATCTACTGTCCGATCTGGGAACGGGCGTGACGGGAGAGGTGCTCCAT
>JBCDBB010000118.1:0-11979 GCA_039184415.1 Pseudomonadota bacterium | reverse complement strand
TCGAGGCCGAGAGGGCGAATCTCCAGCCCTTCGATCACAACTTCATCAATCCAGATCGCGCGAAAGAACTCCGGTCCCACCAGCGCGAGTTCCTGGCTGCCGTCGGCTTCGATCTCGAACTCATAGTAAGTCCCTGATTTCAATTGCCAGCCTGCATCGGAGAGCGGCATCCCGGCGCTGAGCGTGACCGGCGGAAGGTCTTCCTTGTTGCCCGACGACAGGATGCCGGCGAGACCGAAGCCTTCGTCCTCGTCATCGTCGGTGTCGGCAAATGCGGCGAATGGCAGGGCGGCACAGAGGGCGCAGGCAGTCAGAAAGCGGGTCATATCAGTCTCCGTTAAGGTTTGTACGAAATGTCCAAACGAACAATCCGTACTGGTGTGTTCGTGGTTTGGTCCGGGTTGGAGAGGGTGCGCAGGTTCGGGTGTCCGGATGCGCGCCCGCAGGCGGTCACCCGCTCGTGGTGGGCCGCATCGCGGCACCCCAGGGGAAGCGGCCGACCTTGATCGATTTGATCGGCTCGCGGCTTTCGACATCGATCACGGTCACGTCGCCGGACACGCCGTTGGTGGTGAAGAGCAGCGATTTGTCTGGGCTGAAGGCCATGTGCCAGACCCGGCGGCCGACGAGGATATAGTCCTCGACCTCGTAGGTGTCGGCGTTGACCACGGCGACATGGTTCGAGGGGCCGAGCGCGACGAAGGCTGTCTTTTCGTCTTCGGTGAATTCGAAGCCCACGGGCTGGACCCGGTCGGGATGCATCCCGTCGATCTCGAAATCGATCTTGGCGATCTCGGTCTGGCCCTCGGTCTCGAAGACCGAGATGGTGCCGCCGATCTCGGCCGAGACCCAGAGCTCGCCGTCATCCTTGATGAACTCGGCGTGACGGGGGCGCGAATCGACCAGCGTGTTGGCGAAAAGCTCGTGAGTTTCGGTGTCGATCCAGTGCGCCATGTTGGTGGTCTCGGAAGTCGTGATAGCGACCGACCCGGATTTGTTCACCGCCATGCCCTCGGGCTCGATGCCGACATCGATCTGGGCCACGACCTGACGCGTTTCGGTGTCGACCACGGTGGTGATCGCATCGTCCTCGTTGGCGATGTAGAGATGGCGGTCGTCGGGATGGAGCACGAACTGTTCGGGATCCTCGCCCGAGGGCAGATCATAGAGGATCTCGCCGGTCTCCGGGTCCATCACCTGCACGGTGTCGCTGTCCGAGGCGCAGATATAAAGCTTTGAAAAATCCTTCGAAAAGGTGATGCCGCGGGGGCGTTCGCCGGTCTCGATCGTGCGCACCACCTCCAGCGTCCCGACATCGATGACGCTGACGGTGTCGTCCTTTTCGTTGGTTACCCAGATCTCGCCCGCGGCCAGGGCCGGCATGGCGGCGCAGGTCGCAAGCAGGGCTGCGAGGGTCGTCTTCATGGTCAGTCCTCTCCTGAAGAGATCATTCTGTGAAAGCGGTGCAGTCGGTCTCGGGGGCGTCGGCGCCGAGCGTGTCAAGTTCCGTCACCGGGTGCAGGAAGCCCTCGAGCGGGGCCTGGGCGACGAGTGCGCTGCGGGTGACGAGCGGGATCGGCTGGCGGAGCTGGCCGTTCCAGGTGCGGAAGGACAGCGGCCGCCCCTTGAAGCCGGCAAGCTCGAACTGGTCCGAGAGCATGAAATCGCGCAGCGTCGCGGCGTCCGCCGCGGTGGTGCGGGTCACGGCCTCGCCGATGGCGCGCATCGCGGCCCAGGCGGCATAGTCGCGGCTGGCCATGCTCCGCCCGGCCTGGTCACGGAACCGGTTCTGGAGCTGTGCCGCGCCCCATTGTTCGACCACCGGCGCCCAGGTTACGGGCTCCAGCCCTTCGGAGCCGGCGACGGGGCGCGCCTCCCACGTGTTGTAGGCAAGGTAGCGGCAGAAATCGCGGGTCTCGTCGGCGACGAGCAGCAGGTCATATTCGCCGAAATCCTGGGTGAAGAGCGGCACCTCCTGAGAGGCATTGCGGCGCATGTCCGCGTCGAAGACCCAGTCCTTGCGCTCGCGGACGGTCAGCCCGAACTTGGTCGCAGAGGTGGCCAGCGCATCCGCATAGGCATCGTCGACGGCATAGACGCCCGCGACCATCACCAGATCGTCCCAGCGGCGTTTCTGCAGGAACTGCATCAGCGCGTCGGTGCGCATGGCGAGCGACGGCAGGCTGTGGAACACATTGGCCCGGCATTCGGCGCCGCGCAGCACAGGCTCGGGCGCCGCGGCGTTGAAGATCAGCGCGCCTTCGGCGGCGGGAAGATCGGCGATCATGAGCAGATCCTCGGCCGGGGCGTCGACGATCAGAAGCCTGGACCGGCCGAGCGCATCGACCGCGGCCCCCCGCAGATCGCCGTCCTGGGGCACGGTGATCAGGTCGAGCTTATAGTCATGGCCCATGAAGCGGCCGGTCGTCAGATTGTCGGTCAGACCGAGCTCTGCACCGGCGATGCCGCGATCCTCCGGGATCGGGTCGAGGTTCGACAGAACCGGCGGCGCGGGTACCTCCTGGCGGAGGTAGATGACGGGGATGTCGAGTTTGGTCTGTGGCTGCGCCGGCGTCACCGCAAGCATCGCGAGAGACACAACCAGAAGTCGTATCAGCACGGTGGTCCTCCCTTTCCGGACAAGGCTACCGTCCGTGCCGCGGCGGTGAAAATACGACCAAAGACCTGCGTCAAGCTGCCTCAAACCAAAGTCCAATCGCGGGGTGCGAATCCCGCCGGTAAGGTTTGGCCAATGCTCGAGGAGGCACTCTGACATGACCGATTTTCTGAGACGACTGGGCGCCGCAACGGCCGTGACGCTGCTGGCCGCGGGTGCTGCCTATTCCCATGGCGATGTCGCCCCGCAGCCCATGAACACCGACACGCTGCCGGATCTGGAAGACCCCGAGGAATGGCTGACCGAGAACCCCTATCGCGAGATGGGCGACGAGGTCATGGCCGAGGCGATCCGCATCGGCGCGTCGGGCTATAACCAGAACTGCGCGCGCTGCCACGGGCTGGAATCGATTTCCGGCGGACTGGCCCCGGATCTGCGGTTCCTGGAAGCCGAGGAATATGGCGACGAGTGGTATGTCGAGCGCTTTGTCGAGGGCTACACCCAGAACGGGATCACCAAGATGCCGGCCTTTGGCGACCTGCTGGGCCAGAAAGCCGCTTGGGCGATCCGCTCCTATATCGAGACGCGCCCCGATGATGAGCAGATGGAGGAGTTCAGCCCCGCGCTGATGGAGATCCGCGACCAGCTGGCAAGCTGGGCCGCCGACGGGGCAGGGGATTCCAGTGCCGCGCATGCGCAGTTGATTGAGATCGGCGAGCAGATCGAAACCCTGTCGGGCGCGCCTGTCGCCGACAGTATCGCGCTGCGCGCCGCGGCGATCCTTGCGGCCGATCCCAACGATTTCGGCAAGGCCGAAGAAACCCTGACCGTCGGCTTGTCAGCGGCGCAGTAAGGGCACACATCCGCAGGCATGACTTCGGTTCAACGGCTCATCGCCCCGCTCGCAATTCTGGCCGCCCTCGGATTTCCCGGGGGCGCGCTTGCCAATGATCCCTGCGCCGACTGGGTGCCGCAGCCCAAGCCGCAGAACACCTCGCGCGATATCGTCGGCCATGATCTCGACACGATCCAGGAGCGCGGCTGGATCGAGATCGCGGTCTATGAGGATTTCCCGCCCTATTCCTGGGAGGAGAAGGGCAAGCCGCGGGGCATCGATATCGAGATCGGCCGGCTGATCGCCGAGGACATGGGGGTCGAGGCGAAGTTCAATTTCGTCGCCGCGGGCGAGAATCTCGACGCGGATCTGCGCAACAATGTCTGGAAGGGGCCGATCATCGGCGGGCGCGTCAGCAATGTGATGATGCGGGTGCCCTATGACAGCGCCTTCAAATGCCGGGTGGAGCAGGTCGTCTTCACCGGCCAGTATGCCGCCGAGGAGATCGCGATCGCCTATGACGAGGCGGCCTATCCCGACGGCGGGCCGGTGCCGGCCTATTTCCGCTTCGACACGGTCGCGGTGGAGAACGACTCGATCGCCGATTTCTACCTGTCCTCCTTTCCGGGCGGGCAGCTGCAGCCCAATATCCGCCGCTTCACCACCATGGAAGAGGCGATGGCGGCGCTGGAGGCCGGTGAGGTAATGGCGGCCATGGGGCCCCTGGCACAGCTCGAATGGGGCGCGGGCGAGGGGGTGGCGGTGCACCGTCCGCCGCTCGTGGGTTTCTCCAAGGGGGACTGGACCCTCGGGCTCGGTGTCAATTTCGCCTATCGTCCGCTCAGCTACTGGGCCGACGACGCCATCCGCTACGCGCTGGAGGACGGGCGGATCGAGGCGATCTTTGCCGAATACGGGCTGACCCACCTGCCGCCGGAGCGCTGAGGCGGGGTCCGCCGCCGGGTAGGCCGTCTAGTGCAAAGCCCTGTCCGTCGCGTATCACCGGCGCGTCTTGCGATACGCTTGGCTATGAGGCGCTCCGATCTCTGTTGGAGCATGGAACCGGTCGCACCTCTTGAACCCGAAAGCTCGTACGAGGCCAGGGACCCCTCGGGGGACATCATGGATAACTCCGCGCGTTTTTCTGCCTGCCTCACCGCCGCGCGTTTTCTGCCGGGGCTTCCGGCGGGCGCCCGGGAGGTTTGCGGTGATTTCATCGCCTACTACAGGATCAACGATGTCTACACCGACGACCGTGGCGCGCCCGGGCCGGGTCTGGAGAATGACCCGTATCCGCTCTGTGTCGCAGGACATGTGTCCGTGCCGAGGGGACCTTGAGCCTTTCCGGCGTCGCCGATCGCGTGGACAGCCGCTCCAAGGCGCTTCCGAGCAAGACATTCGTCTATGCGGTCGATGGGGCACCGGCGACTTCGCGTGCGCCCGGAGTGAAATGGTAGCCTCGACCGTGGACGGCGAGGATCGCCGGACCCTGCTCTTCACATTCACATGCAATGGCTGACTGCGGCGGGCGCCCTGTCCGAAGATGCTTACGCCGGCGCTGGCCAGGGCGCGAAGAGACGCCGTTCGGGACTCTTCCGGAGTCGGGGCACGGACAACAGGCATCCCGCAAGTTGCAGGGCCATTTTTGGCATACCAAATTCCGAATTCCATTGACGACATTTGGAATACCAATTATGACCCCGCCCATCGGAACAGGCGGAGCGCCCATAGCGTCTCTCTCTGTTCCCGGAGAACAACGGGAGGTGACTATGAAAAAACAAGCTCTTAGAGTGTCGGCCTTTGCTCTCGCGTCGCTGGGAGCGGCAGCGGCCACCCTGGTCAGCGCCGAGGAATTCCCGGCCAAAGCCATCGAGGTCGTCACCCATGCCGGCAATGGCGGGGGCACGGACGTGACCACGCGGATGATGATGATCCGCGCGCGCCGCGAGCTCGGCGAGGATATGGTCGTGGTCAACAAGCGCGGCGGCGGCGGCGCGGCGGCGATGGATTACTACCTGACCCAGGACGCCGACGGGCACAGCATCCTGACCTTCACCATCGGCCATTCGGCGACCGTGGCGCTCGGCAAGACCGACATGTCGCTGGAGGATGTCCGGCCCATCGCGCGCGGCACCGACGACCCGCAGATCCTGATGACCCGCTGTGGCGAATTCGAGTCGGCCGAGGCCTTCGTGGCGGCGCAGAAGGACGAGCCGCTGACCTATGGCACCACCCATCTGGGCGGGATCGACGATGTGTCGGCCTTCATGTTCGCCCGGCGCGGAGAGCTGGCAACGCCCAAGATCGTGCCCTTCGAAGGCGGCGGCGAACTGGCGACCCAGCTGGTTGCGGGTGCGGTCGATGTGGCGGTGCTGAACCTCGCCGAGGCCGGATCGCAGATCGAAGCGGGTGATATCTGCCCCATCGTTGTGCTCGCGCCCGAACGGATGAGCGGCCTGCCCGACGTGGCCACGGCCCAGGAACTGGGGATCGATGCGAATTTCTCCACCGTCCGGGGCTTTGTCGTCCATGCCGATACGCCCGATGCGGTGGCCGCGCAGCTTGAGGAAGCGCTGCTGAACGCGATGAACCACACCGTCTATCAGGGCTTTCTGACCTCCGTCGGGCTCGACAAGAGCTCCGTCGCGGATTCAGAGGTCTGGGGCAACCAGCTGGCCTCCATGCAGTCCGACATGGACGCGGCACTGCGCGAGCTCGGCTTTATCGAGCAGTGAGCCCCAAGTGAGTTCCGAGCCGGTCCGGTGCATCTCTCTGCGCCGGGCCGGTCTCACCCCCTGAGACGCCGGATCTGACCCATGACACGCTACGCGGTCCCTTGCGGGATCATCGCCTTCTGCCTTGTTGCCTTCTGGCTCAGCACCCAGTTCGACCGGGTGCCGCCGATCCTGCTGCGGGGCATGCAGCCGTCGGATTTCCCGCAGATGGTCATGATCCTGATCATGGCACTCGCGGTACTGGTAATGATCTTCGACAAGCCCATCGACCATGCGCCGGTGCCGATGAACGCCTGGGTCAGTATGGGGCTGTTCGCGGTCTTCGCGCTGGTTGCGCAGATCGATCTGTTCCTCGGGCTGGGGGTGTTCGCCGGGCTGCTTGCCTTTGTCTGGGGAGAGCGCCGGGTCTGGGCCCTGGTCCTGGTCGCGGTGATCAGCCCGGCCCTGATCTTTCTTCTCTTCGACGAGGTCTTTCACATCCGCTTCCCGCGCGGTGTGCTGACCAACCTCTGGTACGGGTGACGCGATGGAACCGCTTTTTGCCGGTCTTGCGGCGCTCGCCGATCCGAACCTTCTGGTCCTGATTTTCGCGGCCACGCTGGGGGGCGTCATTATCGGCGCGCTGCCGGGGCTGAACGCGACCACGGGCGCAGCACTTCTGCTGCCCTTCACCATCACCCTGGACCCGATCCCGGCGTTCGTGATCCTGACAACGATCTACTGTGCCGCGACATTCGCCGGCGCGATCACGGCGATCCTGATCAACACGCCCGGCACCTCGGCCAGTGCGACGACCTGCCTGGACGGCTATCCGCTGGCGCAGCGGGGCGAGGCGGGCCGGGCGCTCGGAATGGCGACGGTGTCCTCGACCATCGGCGGGATAATCTCGGTCGTCTGCCTGATGATGGCGGCACCGCTCATGGCGCGGATGGCCTATAACTTTGCCCCGCCGGAGTACTTCGCGCTGACGGTCTTCGGGATCTCCATGCTGGCGACGATCGGGGACGGGACGCCGCTGAAGAACATCATCGCCGGAGCCTTCGGCGTGTTACTGGCGACGGTGGGCAAGGACCTGCTGACCACGGTCGAGCGCTTCACCTTCGGCTTCAACGAGCTGTCCGAGGGGATCGGGTTCGTCCCCGTCATGATCGGGATCTTCGGGATCTCCGAGCTGCTGGTCCAGGCCGAGCGGATGCATGTGACGCGCGAGCGGGTCTTCATGAAGGCGATCAAGCTGCCCAGTCGCGACGATTACCGGAGGGTCTGGAAAACGATCCTGCGCAGTTCCGGGATCGGCACCTTCATCGGTATCCTGCCGGCCGAGGGCGCGACGGTCGCATCGATGATCGGCTATAACGAGGCGCGCCGCTGGTCCAAGACGCCCGAGGAGTTCGGCAAGGGCTCGGTCGAGGGGATCGCGGGGTCGGAGGCCGCCAACAACTCCGCCACCGGGGGCGCGATGGTGCCGACGCTGGCGCTCGGCATTCCCGGCAGCCCGACGGCGGCGGTGATCCTGGCCGGGCTCATGGTCCACGGGCTGCAGCCGGGGCCGACCATGTTCACCGAACAGGCCGAGTTCGCCTATGCGATCTTCTGGGCGATGCTCTTGGTGAATGTCATGTTCATCTTTGTCGGGCTCTTCGGCGCCAAGATCTTTGCCCGCGTCACCTTTGTCCCGGTGCAGATCCTCTGGCCCGTCGTCTTCACCTTTTCCATCGTGGGGGCCTATGCGCTCGACCAGTCTATGCTCGATGTCTATATCGCGCTGACGGCGGGCGTGATCGGCTATTTCATGCGCCGTTTCGGCTATTCGGTCGTGCCGCTGGCCATCGGGCTCATTCTCGGAGGCATGCTGGAGAAGCGCCTCGGCCAGTCGCTGATCATGCTGGATGACCAGTGGTGGCTGATGTTCACCCGGCCCCTGACCCTTCTGTTTTTCGTGCTCACCATCCTCGCGCTGTTCGGCCCCTTTGTCTGGCGCCGGCTCTTCACCCAGCGGGACCCGATGGTTTCCACCGGAGAGTAAGCCATGACGAAGATCACATCCGTGCGCGCCCGCGTCTGGAAATGGACGGGTCCGACTGTGCCGCCCAAGGGGCAGTTCTGCACCAACGCCTCGGACCTTCTGTGGGAAAAGGGCGATGCGATGTCCTCCTTCCGCTTTCACCAGTGGATGACCTGCGAGGTGGAGACCGATGACGGCACGGTGGGGATCGGCAATGCCGCGCTGGCACCGTCGCTCGTGAAGACGGCGGTGGACGAGGTCTACGCGCCGCTGGTCATCGGCGAGGACCCGTTCGACTACGCCTATATCTGGGAAAAGATGTACCGCAAGACCCATGCCTGGGGGCGCAAGGGCGTTGGCATGACCGCGATCTCGGCCATCGATATCGCGATCTGGGACCTGATGGGCAAGCTCGCGGGCAAGCCGGTCTTCAAGCTCTTGGGCGGGCGTACCAAGGAGAAGATCCCGGTCTATTACTCCAAGCTCTATGCCGACGATGTGGAGGTGATGCAGGCCGAGGCCGCGGAGGCGCAGAAGAACGGCTATACCGGCTACAAGATGCGGTTCGGGCTCGGGCCCAAGGACGGCATGGCGGGGATGCGCGAGAACCTCAAGCGCGTCGAGGCCGTGCGCGAGGTCATCGGCTATGACGTCGATCTGATGCTCGAGTGCTACATGGGCTGGACCCTTGATTACGCCAAGCGGATGCTGCCCAAGCTCGCCAGGTACGAACCGCGCTGGCTGGAGGAACCGGTGATCGCCGACGATGTGGAGGGCTACCGGGAGCTCAACGCCATGGGCATCGTGCCGATCTCGGGCGGGGAGCATGAGTTTTCAGTGATAGGCTGCAAGGATCTGATCGCGCGCAAGGCCGTCAGCGTCCTGCAGTACGACACCAACCGGGTGGGGGGCATCACCGCGGCGCAGAAGATCAACGCCATCGCCGAGGCCTTTCAGGTGCCGGTCATCCCCCATGCCGGGCAGATGCATAACTATCATCTGACCATGGCGAATGCGAATTGCATGATCAGCGAGTATTTCCCGGTCTTCGATGTCGAGATCGGCAACGAGCTTTTCTACTATATCTTTGACGGCGACCCGGAGGCGGTGGACGGCTATCTGCAGCTGGACGACGATTTGCCGGGCCTGGGCATCACGATCTCGGACCGGCATCTGGGTGATTTCGAGATCGAGGAATGAGCCCCGCATTTGAGGCAATGAGAGGCAGGCCATGATCAGTCAAGCGCATCTGAGGATTTCGGATCTTCTGCCCAACGAGGCCCGTGTCGCGCCCCGGCGCAGCCTCAGCGACGAGGCGGCGGACACGCTGCGCGAGTTGATCCTGCTGGAGAAACTGGCGCCGGGCATGGCCTTTTCCGAGCGCGACCTGGCCGAGGGGCTGGGGATCAGCCGCACGCCCCTGAAAGAGGCGATCCGCGTGCTGGAAAGCGAGGGGCTGATCGAGTACGGGCCGACGCGACGGCCCTATGTCGCGAACCCCACGATCGAGGAACTGGCCCAGAACCTCCAGGTGCTGGGCGCGCTCGAAAGCCTGGCCGGAGAGCTCGCCTGCGCGGCGGCGACGGATGCGGAGATCGCCGAGGTCTCGGCGCTGTGCGACCAGATGAATAACGCGCCGGAAACCATTGACCCGCTGGAATATTTCAAGCTGGATATGGCGTTTCACCGCAAGATTATCGTCTCGGCCCGGAATGCGCCGCTGATCGCGACCCATGCCCAGTACAATGCGCGGCTCTGGCGGGCGCGGTTCATCTCGTCCAAGCGGCGGGCCCAGCGCGACAGCACGCTGGGCCAGCATATCGACATCATCGACGCCCTGAAGCGGCGCGACGCCAGCGAGACGGCGCGCCAGATGCGGCGGCATCTCGAAACGACGGTCGTCAATATCACGGCCGCTTACAAAAATGCGGAGCAGAGCTGAGCCATGATCCCGACCCTTCCGTTCGACGAGCGAAAGACGATTGCGCTGATCCAGGGCGACCCTGCCGGGATCGGGCCGGAGTTGCTGATCAAGCTCCTGCTCCAAGAGGGCGTGCGTGACGGGGCAAAGCTGGTCGTGGTCGGCGACCCGGCGGTCTTTGCGCGGGGCGAAGCGCAGGTGGGCGCAGAGATCGAGGGCGTCCGCCACGCGCCGCTCGACGCGCCGGTGGAAATCGGCGAGGGCGAGATCCTGCATCTCGATATGCCCGTCGACGGCATCGCCGAGGTGCCTGTCGCGCAGGTGTCGGCCCCGGGCGGGGCTTCCTCGATCTCGGGTCTGCACCGGGCGCTGGAGCTCTGCCGGGACGGGATCGCCGACGGGGTCACCTTCATGCCCTTCAACAAGGAGAGCATGCATCTGGGCGGCAACGCCTTCAATGACGAGCTCGGCTATGCGCGGGAGTTCTTTGGTCTCAAGAGCCGGCCCAGCGAGTTCAACGTGGCCAACGGCATGTGGAACGGGCGCGTCACGAGCCATGTCGCGATGAAGGACGTGCCGGACCTTCTGACCATCGAGCGCGTCGAGGAGAGCATTCATCTGGCTGACCGGACGCTGAAATCCGCGGGCTATGACCGGCCGCGGATCGTGGTCGCGGCCTACAACCCCCATGCCGGCGATGGCGGGCTGATGGGCGACGAGGAGATCCGCGTGATCGGCCCCGCGGTGGAGAAGGCCAAGCTGAAGCAGGTGAACTGCGTCGGCCCTTATCCGGCGGACACGCTGTGGCTGAAGGTGCGGGACGGCGAGTATGACGCGGTCGTCACGATGTATCACGACCAGGGCCAGATCGCGATCAAGCTTCTGGGCTTTGACCGGGGCGTGTCGGTTCTGGCCGGGCTGCCGGTGCCGCTGACGACGCCCGCCCATGGCACGGCCTTCGACATCGCCGGGCAGAACAAGGCCAATATCGTGCCGACGCTCAACGCCTTCACCATGTGTCTGAACATGGCCAGCAACCGCAAGGCGGCCGAAGGCGTGTCGGCTGAACCCGAAACCGTTTGATCCCGTCAGGAAAGACCACATGACCATCAGTTTCACAGGCAAGCACCTGATCGCAGGACAGTGGGTCGGAGGGGCGGAGGCGTTTTCCTCCCAGCCCGCGAGCGGGCCGGCGCGGGCGTTCTCTGCCGGGACGCCGGCCGATGTCGATGCCGCGGTCGAGGCCGCCGAAGAGGCGTTCCTGTCCTATGGCTGGAGCACGCGCGAGAAACGGGCGGCCTTCCTGCGCCGCATCGCCGATGAGATCGAGGCGCGCGGGGCGGAGATCACCGAGATCGGGACCGAGGAGAGCGGTCTGCCCGCCGCCCGGCTGGAGGGCGAGCGCGGCCGTACGGCGGGCCAGATGCGCTACTTCGCCGACTATATCGAGACGGGTGAATACCTGGATCTGAGGCATGATCCGGCGCTGCCCGACCGTGCGCCGCTGCCGCGCCCGGACCTTCGGCTGATACAGCGTCCGCTGGGGCCGGTGGCGGTTTTTGGCGCGTCGAACTTTCCGCTCGCCTTTTCGGTGGCGGGCGGTGACACCGCTGCGGCGCTCGCCGCGGGCTGCCCGGTCGTGGCCAAGGGGCACCCGGCCCATCCCGGCACGGGCGAAATCGTGGCCCGGGCCATTGCCGCGGCGATCGAGGCCGAGGGCGTGCATCCCGGCGTCTTCTCGCTGGTGCAGGATGGCGGCCCCGCGGTGGGCGGTGCGCTAGTCCAGCATCCGCTGATCCGGGCGGTGGGCTTTACCGGCTCTCTTGCCGGGGGCCGCGCGCTCTTTGATCTCTGCGCCCGGCGCCC
>JBCDBB010000117.1:0-11994 GCA_039184415.1 Pseudomonadota bacterium | reverse complement strand
CTGGACGAGTACTACTGGTTCTGCAAGGACCACGTGCGCGAGTACAATCTGAAATGGAATTTTTTCAACGGCGCCACCGAAGACGAGATGCAGGCCCAGATCGACAAGGACCGCGTGTGGGAGCGCGAGACGACGCCCTTCAAGGGCAACGAGGCGGAACAGCGCGCCTGGGCGCGGCTTGGGGTCGACGACCCCCATCAGGTGCTGGGCGAAAATGCCACGCAAAATCCCGGCAAATCCATCACCGGTACGCGCCGCCTTCCCCCAACCGAACGTCGCGCCTTGGAGATCCTCGAAGCCCGGGATCACTGGACCAAGATCGAGATCCGCAAGCAATACAAGGCACTGATCAAGGTTCTGCACCCTGACATGAATGGCGGGGACCGTTCCGACGAGGAGCGGCTGCAAGAGGTCGTTTGGGCCTGGGATCAAATCAAGGAAAGCCGCAGCTTCCGCGACTGACCATCTGATATCGCACGGTTGCGCCGACGGACTGCGCCGGTCAATGGTCCGGGCTGGGGGGACACGCCATGATACTATGCTGCGGTGAGGCGCTCATCGACATGTTGCCGAGACAGACGGCGGGGGGCAGCGCCTGCTTTCAGCCGTTTCCCGGCGGTTCGGTCTTCAATACGGCGGTGACACTTGGACGGCTGGGCGTGCCGGTGGGTCTGTTCACGGGTCTATCACGGGACCTGTTCGGTGCCCAACTCGCGGCCTATCTCGCCGAAAGCGGCGTCGATATCGCTCTGGCGGAGCGGAGCGACCGGCCCACCACGCTTGCCTTTGTAACCCTCACCGACGGTCAGGCGCGCTACGCGTTCTATGACGAAAACACAGCCGGACGGATGCTGGCGGGCGACGCTCTTCCAGCGCTGCCCGACAGTGTGGCGGCGCTGTTTTTTGGCGGCATCTCACTCATGGTCGAGCCGGCGGCAGGGACCTACGAGACGTTGCTGCTCCGAGAAGCGCAGCGCCGTCCTGTGATGGTCGATCCCAACATCCGCCCCGGCTTCATCGGGGATGAAACCGCCTATCGCGCGCGGCTTGACCGGCTCCTGGCACAGGCCGCGATCGTCAAGGTCTCTGACGAGGACTTGCACTGGATCATGGGACCCGGCACGCTTGAGGACCTTGCCCATGGGCTGCGTGCCCGGGGACCGGGGATCGTCTGTGTCACCGAAGGCGCCAAGGGCGTTCGCGCATTCACGGCGTCGGGTTCAACTTCGGCATCCGCGCAGCGGGTCGAGGTGGTGGACACGGTTGGAGCCGGCGATACGTTCAACGGCGCCTTTCTCGCCGCATTGCACCGGGCCGGCGCGCTCAGCCATGCGGGCCTGGCGGACCTGTCCCGGGACCGTCTGTCCGACGCGCTCGGCTATGCCAGCCGCGCTGCAGCGGTCACAGTGTCG
Source organism: Pseudomonadota bacterium (assembly GCA_039184415.1). Classification (GTDB taxonomy): domain Bacteria; phylum Pseudomonadota; class Alphaproteobacteria; order Rhodobacterales; family Rhodobacteraceae; genus JANSYP01. The sequence goes on along the minus strand of JBCDBB010000117.1, from coordinate 10,582 downwards.
CGCGAAGGGGCCGACCCGCCCTGGGAGCGGGAACTGGCCTGATGCGCGTCCTGCTGCAACGGGTCAGCCGCGCGTCGGTCAGTGTCGAAGGAGCCGTGATCGGCGAGATCGGACCCGGCCTGCTGGCCCTTGTCTGTGCGATGAAAAACGACAGCAAGGCGACCGCTGGCCTTCTGGCTGCCAAGGTCTCCAAGTTGCGGATCTTTCCCGACGAGGCCGGCAAGATGAACCGCGCGCTTCTCGATACGCGGGGCGCTGCGCTGGTCATCAGCCAATTCACGCTCGCGGCCGACACGCGCCGCGGCAACCGGCCAGGTTTCTCTGCCGCTGCAGCACCAGCCGAAGGCGAGGCGCTTTATGAAGCATTCGCGCGCGAGCTTGCCCTGCTCGGTGTGCCCGTCGCCACGGGGCGCTTCGGTGCCGACATGGCCGTCAGCCTAATCAATGATGGTCCCGTTACCATCTGGCTCGACACCGACGCGCCAACTGATTGAAGTGTGCCGTACCCAGCCAGAGTTTCGCCCGAGCCTCATTCAATTGCGCACCTGGATGGCGCGTCGGCGAACGCCTGGGCTTTGAGCCGGTTCACAGGAACGTCGCGGACGAGGCGCACCCCCTCGATCACTGGGTGATTTTGTCTGTGCGCCCCAGTCTCGCTGACGCCATTTCGTTCGGTTAGAGGCCCTGTGTTCACGCCCGAGTCCAAGGATTTCTAGCGCGAACGGAAGAAGCGGAACTTCGGCGCTCACCTTGATAAGCTTCGTGGCAGTCCAAAGGCGTCAGTCGACAGTCTGAAGGGTCTTTTCCATTCGCTTCAGGACACCTTGTCGAAGTAGGGCCACCTCAGCCGGGACACGGCGAGCCAAAGCGGTGACCGAGTCTCAGGCGCTTTCCATTGGCCGTGCGTCGCAAGCTCAGGAATGGTCGGCCGGACCATCCCCTCGCCCGATAGTTTGTGCGGCCACTGAAGCTTTCGAACGGCGAGCCACAGCCGAGCGGTCCCCTGCCCACTGGAACGCCCTTCGTGCACCGTAACGCACGTCAGGAAGGGCGTCTCGTTTCTGTGCCAAAACGCTGACCCGGTCCTCGGGAGTTGCAGAGGGATGCTCTATTGCGCGGGCAAGGAGCCCGGGCAAATGGGCTACGCCTGAAGTTTCGAAGGCACGGCGACTGCCGTCTCCGTGGCAGACTATGGAAACGCAGTTGCGATCATTGAAAACTTGAAGATCGGCGCGCACAGCATTGAAACCATGGACTTCCTGGTCGAAGCCAGCGGTGAACTGCGCAGTAGCTTAGGCATATTCGATAGGCTTCACGACAGTATCAGGCCGACGCGGGTTTGTTACTTCGTTGCGGAACGCGCGTTTCGGTAGCAGCAGGGACTGTCCCGCAAGACGCGGGGCAATGCCTGTTGCTGCTCGAACGCTTAGAGCGTCACTTCACCGGCCAGGCCCTGCTCCTGCGCCTTCTCGGCAGCCACGGCTGCCACGGCGAGATCCTGCAACCCAACGCCTGTACCGTCGAACAGCGTGATCTGCTCGTCGCCTTCGCGTCCCGCAGCAGAGCCATTGATCACCGCGCCGATGGGCGTGATGTCCCCCTCACCGATCAGACCGGAGCCCACGGCGTGCTGGGTTTCACCGATGCTGACCGACTGTGCGATCTCATCGGTGAACACGCGCGCGGCCGCCACAAGTGCAGGATCGACCTCCTGCTTGCCCTTTGTATCGGTCCCCATGCAGGCGATGTGCGTGCCGGGCTTGACCCAATCGCGCATCATCAGCGGCTCGAAAGCAGACGTGATGGTGATGATCACGTCCGCCTGTGCACCGACATCCTCGGCGCTCACAGCCTCGAACGGCAGGCCGAGTTCTTCGGCGACGGCGCCCAGCTTGGGCAGCATTTCGGGATGGGGGTTCCAGGCCACGACCCGTTCGAAATCCCGCTGCCGCGCCGCGGCGCGCAGCTGGAACTGCGCCTGATGACCCGCGCCGATCATCCCCAGCACCTTGGAATCCTTGCGCGCCAGATGGGCGATGGAGACCGACGACGACGCCGCGGTGCGGACCGCGGTGAGGTAGTTGCCGCCCACAAGGGCCGAAAGCCGCCCGGTGTCGGGATCGAACAGCATTACAGTGGACTGGTGATTGGTCAGCCCCTTGTCCATGTTTCCGGGCCAGTAGCCGCCGGACTTCACGCCGAGATTCAGACCTGCGCGGTCGAAGCCCGACTTGAACCCGTAGACCGCATCGGCGTGACCAAGCTGTTCGCGCACCACCGGAAAATTCCACGCCTCGCCCGTCGCCATCGCGGCAAAGACCTTTTCCACCGCGTCGAAGGCTTCGGCCGGTCCCACGGTTTTCTGGCAGGCCTCTTCGCCGACCATCAGAATGGTGGCCGCGCCGCCATCTACCTTGTTCAACATATCTGCTCCCCCTGGTGGAAAAACGGCCCGGAGCTCCCCCCGGGCCGCAGTCGCTCCCTCGTCACCCGAATACTCAGTACGCCTTGCCGCGTGCAGAGACCGGCCAGATGGTCTCGACCTTGCCGTCGCGCACACCAACATACCAGTCGTGCACATTGCAGGTCGGGTCACAGTGACCGGGCACCAGCCGCAGCTTTTCATTCACCTTGAGCACACCGTCGAGATCTTCGACCACACCATGTTCGTCGGAGCACTTCACATACTTCACGTCGTCCCGCCCGAAGATCACAGGCAGGCCGCTATCGACGGACTGAGCCTTGAGGCCCGCATCGACGATCGCCTTCTGCGGCTTGGCATGGGACATGACGCTCGTCAGGATGAACAGCGCGTTTTCCCACTCACCGTGGTCAATCCGGTTTCCATCCTTGTCGAGGATGCGGCCATAGTCGGCGTCCATGAAGGCATAGGAGCCGCACTGGAGCTCGTTATAGACGCCCGAAGTGCTCTCGAAATAGTAGCTGCCGGTGCCGCCGCCGCCGACGATGTCGCACTCGATCCCCTCGGCCTTCAGCGTGTCCACCGCGTCCTTCACCATGGCGACCGCGATACCGATCTTTTCCTTACGGTCCTCATAGCTGTCCATGTGCTGCATCGCGCCCTGGTAAGCCTGGATGCCCGCAAACTTCAGACCGTCGGCGGCCTCGATGGCCTTGGCGATCTCCACGACCTCCGGGGTCGTCGTCACGCCGCAGCGGCCTGCGCCGCAGTCGATCTCGACCAGGCACTCGATGGTCGTGCCATGCTTGACTGCCGCCGCGGAGAGATCGGCGACGTTTTCCACGTCATCGACACAGCAGATCGTGCGCGCGCCGAGCTTGGGCATGCGGGCGAGCCGGTCGATTTTGGCGGGGTCGCGCACCTGGTTGGACACCAGAACATCCTTGATGCCGCCGCGGGCGAACACTTCGGCCTCGGAGACCTTCTGGCAGCAGACCCCGACAGAGCCGCCGAGCTCTTCCTGCAGCTTCGCCACATCGACCGACTTGTGCATCTTGCCATGCACCCGGTGACGCATCCCGTGCGCCTTGGCGTAGTCGCCCATCTTCTTGATGTTGCGCTCCAGCGCGTCGAGATCGAGGATCAGACAGGGGGTCTGGATCTCGCTCTCGTCCATGCCCACGGCAGCGGGCACGTCATAGCCCACCTCCAATTCGTCGAATTTGACCGGTGCGTTCATGTCTCTCGCTCCCTCATTTGATCCATGGCAGCTTGTCGAGGTCGACATTGCCACCGGTTACAATCACGCCCACGCGCTTGCCCCGGAAGGTTTCCGGGTTTTTCAGGATGACGGCCAGCGGCGGCGCGCAGCTGGCTTCCATGACGATCTTGAGCCGGTACCAGGTCAGCTTCATCGCATCGATGATCTCCTGTTCCGACGCGGTGTAGATGTCGGTCACGAATCTGCTGACGAAATGCCAGGTGTTTTCCTTTAGCGGCACCTTAAGCCCATCAGCGATCGTTTCCGGCGCGTCATCGGCGATGATATGGCCTGCCTTGAAACTGCGATAGGCATCGTCTGCCTGCTCCGGCTCGGCCGCGTAGATCGCCACGTCTGGCGCGATGGTGGACATGGTCAGGCACGTTCCCGAGATCATGCCGCCGCCGCCGATGGGCGCGATGACAGAATCCAAACCTTCGACCTGTTCATTAAACTCGCGCGAACAGGTGCCCTGACCCGCAATCACCCTGGGGTCGTTGTAGGGATGCACGAAATCAGCCCCGGTCTCTTCCTGGACCTTGGCGAAGGTCGCCTCGCGGGAACTGGTCGATGGCTCACACTCGGTGATTTTCCCGCCGTAATAGACGACTGCGTCTTTCTTGGCCTGGGGCGCGGTGCGCGGCATCACCACATTGCAGGGTATGCCCCGGCGCATCGCCGCATAGGACAGCGACAGCGCATGGTTGCCGGAGGAATGGGTGGCCACGCCGCGCGCGGCCTCTTCGTCGGTCAGGCCGAACACCGCGTTGCAGGCGCCGCGCACCTTGAACGCGCCGGGCGGCTGGAAATTCTCGCACTTGAAGAACAGCTCCGCCCCGGTGAGGTCGTTGAGATACTGCGAGGTCAGGACCGGTGTCCGCTTGATATGCGGCGCGATCCGCTCATGGGCCGCCACGACATCGTCGTAGGTCGGCAATGGTCGGTCGGGGATGTCTTTCATTTCTCTCCCTCAGGCGGCTTCCCGCAGGGCCCCGCCCTGCGTCGCGCGGTAGAATTGCTGTGCTGCGGCGACGCCACTGCCCAACTCGATCGGGTAGTTCAGGTCGGCCATCGCCATCTCGATCGTTGCAAGCCCGCTCAGAACCACCACATCTGTGAGCGCTCCGAGATGACCGATGCGGAAGGCGCGGCCGTTCAACTCCCCAAGCCCCACGCCGAAGGAGACACCGTACGTCTCATAGGCATGGGTGACGAGAAGGTTACTATCAAACCCCTCAGGAACATAGATGGAGCTTACGGTGTTCGATTCCAGCTCCGGGCTGAGCGCGACGAGAGACAGCCCCCAGGCGTCAACGGCGCGGCGCACGCCCTCGGCCAGCCGGGCGTGGCGCGCATAGACATTCTCCAGCCCTTCTTCGAAAAGCAGGTCAAGGCTCGCGCGCAACCCGTAGATCAGCTGCAGCGGGGGGGTGTAGGGAAATCCGCCAGCGGCATTGGCCGTCATCATGTCGCGGAAATCGAGGAACGTCCGCGGCAGGGTGGCGGTTTCCATCGCGGCCAGGGCCTTGGGGCTAACCGCCAGAACAGCCATCCCTGTGTTCAGCATAAACCCCTTCTGCGAGCCGGAAATCGCGATGTCCACGCCCCACTCGTCCATATGGAACGGCATCGAACCGAGGGAACTCACGCAGTCGACAAAGAGCATCGCCGGATGGGCGACGGACTCCATCGCGCGGCGCACGGCGGCAATGTCCGACACGACCCCTGTCGCGGTCTCGTTATGGGTGACGAGCACCGCCTTGATCTCATGACCCGCATCGGCGCCCAGAACTTCGGCAAAGAGATCCGCCGGTGCGCCTTCGCCCCACGGACGTTCCAGAACGATCACGTCCAGACCGTGGCGTTCGCACATGTCGATCCACTTGTGCGAGAACATGCCGTAGCGCGCAATCAGAACCTTGTCGCCCGGCGAGAGCGTGTTGGTGATCGCGGCTTCCCATCCGGCCGTGCCTGTCGCCGGGAACAGAATGATCTCGCCATCACGGGTGTCGAACACATGCCGTGTATCGGCCAGAACCGGCAGGAATACGTCTTTGAAGTCCGGGGCGCGGTGATCCATGGTCTGGCGATCCATCGCGCGACGAAGCCGATCTGGCACGTTTGTCGGCCCCGGAATGAAGATCGGGTTCAGCTCGGCATAAGGCGTCTGCGATGTCGGCATGGGTGATCCCTCCTCTGTCTCGAGAGGGGGATAGAACAGGCTCCGAGGCAGTGCAATTTTCTTGAAATCGCTTTTCAAAAAGTCTAAAAAATACTCAAGTAACTGATAATATGAGTTTTTGTTTTTTTCGTTTGATGCCACTCTGTATTTTGCCAAGATTTTTTCCGAGAAGTTGGAGAGGAGACCCGGCCAGATGCCGACAGATCCACCGAAGTCGCCACCGCCGAAGCGGTCCCGCGGCCGGCCCAAATCGCCCTTTACCGAACCGCAGGGTACCATTCAGGCGCTGGAGCGCGGTCTGGTGGTTCTGCGCGCGGTGGCGAGAGCGGATTCGCTGACCCTGAGCGAAGTGTCGGAACGGCTCGATATGCCGGTAGCAACGGCGCACCGGATTCTCGCCACGCTCGAAAAGATGCGCTTTGTCCGTCTTGACCAGACCAGCCAGCGCTGGTCCGTGGGCGTCGAGGCGTTTCGAACCGGCACAAGCTTCTTGCGTCAGACGAACATGATGGAAATCGGGCGCACGGCGATGCGGCGGCTGATGGAAGACACCGGCGAGACCGCGAACATGGCCGTTCGAGATGGCAGTGAGGTGGTGTTTATCGGTCAGGTCGAGACCCACGCCCCGATCCGCGCGTTTTTTCGTCCGGGAACACGCGGCGCTCTGCACGCTTCGGGCATCGGCAAGGCGCTGCTCTCTGCCCTGCCACAGGCCGAGGCTGATGCACTGCTCAGCCGCGCAGGACTGCGTGACTTCACACCGCACACGCGCACGAACCTCGCCGATCTGCGGCGCGACCTCGCCGAAAGCACGGCGCGGGGCTGGGCGGTGGACGACGAGGAACGGTATCTGGGGATGCGCTGTGTGGCCGCCCCGATCTTTGACAGTTCCGAGCAGGCCGTCGCCGGGATCTCGGTGTCCGGACCGACCGTGCGCCTCGACCGCACCGCCATGGAGGCGATCGGCCCGCGGGTTCTGCAGGCGGCGCAGGAGGTGCAGGACGGTCTAGGCGGTCGCGCCCCTCACAGCGACTAGCGCAGCATGCGCCATGGCCGGGCCATGGCGACCGCCGCACCGGTCAGGATGGCGGCAAACACCAGGTAGACTGTCGAAGTTGCCAGGACCGTCTTCAACGCGCCGGACAGAAGCGGGGACAGCAACTGTCCGGCAAACACCGCCGAGGTCAGCATCCCGGCGGCACGACCGCGCGCATCGGCCGGCACCCGCGCCATCAGCCAGGACATCTGGTTGGGAAAGGTCAGGCCGAGACCGAGGCCCGCGATCATCGTGCCGATCACGACCGGGACGAAGCCGCCGGACAGGCCGACCACCAAGTAGCCGGCCGCCATCAGCACAAAGGCAACGGCAAAGACTGACTGCGGACCCAGGTAACGCCGGATCCGGCCGAAACCAAGCGAGGTGACCATGCTGGCCAGTGTCATTGCCGCGATGGTGAACCCGGCGGCGGATGGCGCCGGCACACCGATTTCGGCCAGCAGAAACGGCAGACGGGTCGGGACCAGATAGAACATCGTCATCCCGAAGGTTGCGAGCGCCCCGATTCCGGCAAAGAAACCCCAGGGAAAGGCGCTGGCAGGTCCGCTGGACGTCTCTGGCGCGCGCACCGGACCATGGGGCGGTACCGACAGCAGGACCAGCGGGATCAGCAGCCAGGAGGACAGATAGATCAGGAACGGGCCGCGCCAGCTCAGCTCCGCCAGCGCGCCCCCGAAGAGCAGAAACAGAATGCCGCCTGCGGCCATCGCGGCCGCCTGCTGGCCCATGAAACGCTGCTGTGCCGCGCCCTGCCAGTGGTCCCCGGCCAGCGTCGTCGCTAACGTCATGGTTCCTGCCACCGCAATGCCCAGCAGAACCCGGCCCACCAGAATGGCCTCCATGCTTTCCGCAAGGGCCCCGGAGGCTCCGGCAGCTCCGTAACACAGCAGCAGGATAGCCATCAGACCGCGCCGGTTCACCCGGTCCGCGGCGCGACCGAACAGCGCCGCCGTCAACAGGATCGATAGGGATGGCAGGCTGAGGACCAGCCCGGAGAGGATGGCGATCCCGGGCGTGTCGGCAAAGGCGGCTGCAAGTCCCGGCAACGATGGTGAGATCGTGGCATTCGACATGACCGTCAGGCTCGAAACCGCCAAGACGGCCACCGTCAGACCGGTGCCGGGCACCGCGTCGCGACCGGGACCGAATTCCGGCGAAGTCGAAGGCCCTATCGCGGTTGACATGGTCGCATCCCTATACTTGGGCATCAATGAGCCGCCCACGCGCACGCTACACCCAGAGAGCGCTTTTAACAGGGCCGGTTTCATGATCAGCATGTGCGAAAAAGCGGATGCGACACATGGACCTAAATGCGCTCAGGGAGTTTTCGGCGGTCATCTCCGAGGGATCCTTTGCAGCGGCCGCGCGGCGGCTGAATACACCCAAATCGACAGTTTCGAAGCGAATTCAGGATCTCGAGAACGCTCTGGGTACGCGTTTGATCGAACGCACAACGCGACGCCTGCGACTCACACCGGAGGGCGCTGTGGTGCTCGGGCGCGCCGAACGCATCCTGGCGGATGCCGACGAGATCGCCGAAGCCCTGTCCCAGGACCACAGCACGGTGCGGGGACACTTGCGCATCGCCGCGCCGAGCCTTTTCGGACAGACGGTGCTGGCCCCTCTCGCCGCGATTTGCCGGACACGCTACCCGGAGTTGACGCTGGAATATGTGCTGCAGGACAGCCAGCCCGATCTGATCGAGAACGGTTTCGATGCGGCTGTTCGAATCGGTGCTGTCCAGGATGATGCGCTGGCGGCGCTTCCGCTCGGCACAATCGAGGGCTGTCTGGTGGCCGCCCCCGGCTGCCTGGACCGACCGCTCGAAGGGATAGAGGATCTGACCGATGCACCGACCCTGGCACAGGGCCACGGACTGGTTCAGACGTGGCATCTGATCGGGCCCGACGGCCAAAGGTCCGTGCGCATCGCCGCGGGAGTATCGATGTCCTCGCCCGCCGCCCTGCGCGAAGCGGCGCGGGCCGGCGCGGGGATTGCGCTCTTGCCCTACTACGCTGTCGCTGCGGATTTGGCGGCGGGCCGGTTGACGGAAGTTCTGCCGGGTTGGAGCGGTCTGCCGAGGCCAGTCGCTCTGGTCTACCCCGGAGCCCAGGCCCTGACCCACCGGCTGCGCGCTGCGGCGGATCTGATGGCGGAAGCGGCCGGTCCGATATTGCAGGTCAGGTCGTCAGCTTAGGTCGGAAAGGTACAAAGTGCTGACAGAGAGTCCAAAAATCGTCTGAGGTTCACTTTAGCGGGGCATACGGTGCCAAAGTGAGTCTTGCCAACGCTGATGGACTTTCAGCATAAGCACGAATTTCTCACCATGATCGCGGCCACGCAAAGAACCGCAGCTTTCGAGAAGAATCCACCCCACGCCAACAACGAACAGTTCGAAGCTGGTCAACGATGATTGGCGGATAGGTCGCGGCATCTCCGACATCGCGCCTCGGCTCACCAAACCGACGTAGCCCTCGGCGACGGGCGCCGCACCGACGAGGATCTCATGGGTACCGCCACCACAAAAGGCGTCGCTTTTGCATGCAATATCTCGGCAACCGCTGATTTGCTGATCGGAGGCAGCACACCGCTTCTCGGTCACTTTTTCACCAAGCACAAAAGCCCTCGGGCCGACTGTGATGGTGCCGAACAGCCCTCGATGGCCCACAAGACCGAAATGACGACGACTGCTCTTCTGCGCAACGAAGACAGCGTCTACCGCTCCGTCGAGGCCCGTCGCGCCGACCTTGCCAACCATACAAAGAGCCACGTGTCCAAGCTCACCTACGCAGCCGCGTTCGCCGAAGCGGTCCCAAGGCCGACGAAATGTCCGATGACGCGAAACACTGCACGGTCTTCACCGATCTCAATGGATCATGCTTGATTTTGCGGGAAGATTAAGCGGTCCGACGCACGCTGCAACGTTACCGAGGAAGAGGCCACAGACCTCGACTATGTTCAGCAAGCACTGATCCCGAAATCCTCCGAGACCCTTTCGGGCGAGCGCGTCGCGAACGTCGCCAAACGCGCCTTCGCCCATCTTCTGAACGGCTCGGTGGAGCGGAACTGGGTCTTCCAAGCGGCGATCCACGCGCAACCTGCTGAGTGATCGGACGCCCTGTCACGCAAAAGCGAAGGCCAGCGGTGCGCGCATTCTTCAATCTGTGATGTTGCTTTGCCACTCTGTCCGCGACTTGGAAGTTCGCGTATATCGCTTTGACCGACCGGAACAGGAACCGATCCAGTGGGGGAGGCCATGTTGGAACGCAGACGCATATTGACACTGGCCGCCGCCGGTCTCGCGGGAGCCGCCCTTGCCTTTCCGGTACGTGCAACTGACGCGGCGATGAAGCTGCGCCAACTCTACACACGCCACGGCGGGTTTTCCGAACTTGCACAAAGCCTTGAAGGCCAGCGCATCATTGTCGATGGTTTCATGGCGCCACCGCTCAAGGCCGAGAGCCGCTTTTTCGTGCTCACCAGGATGCCGATGTCGGTCTGCCCTTTCTGCGAAACGGCCGCCGAGTGGCCGGAAGACATCCTGGCCGTCTACACCAAGCGGGTGATCGACGTGATCCCGTTCAACGTCAGGATCAAAACCTCCGGCATCCTCGAACTCGGCGAGTTCCGCGATCCTGATACCGGTTTTCTGAGCCTCGT
>JBCDBB010000116.1:0-12120 GCA_039184415.1 Pseudomonadota bacterium | reverse complement strand
CGCCTGGCTGCCGCGAAAAAACTCATACTGCGTGCGCGTGCGAGCGTGCGGCGCAGCCATTCGGCGGCAGTGAGCCCCTGTTTCGCAGTTCTTTATTGCTGCAATGCGAGACGTTCTCGACGTCCCACACGCTGAATGAAATGGTTTCCCAGAATGATTGGAAACGGAATGAGACAATGACGGCAGTGGATGAAGCTTATTGGCACAGTTATTACGACGTTCACAACCAAGCGCGATTTGTCGAATTGGTGGACACCTTTTACGATACAAACGCATCATTTGCTAACCCCAGAAAGCAGTTTCACGACGCGAGGAGTTAATCAACTACTTTCAAGGAGCTGGCGAGTTTGCAAAGCTAACACTTTCGCCTACCGAAATTTGGATCAAACCCGGTGTCACGGCGACGGAGTTAGATTTTACGGCTGAGGCAAGGCAGGACATCCCAAATTTCGTTACGGGCCCTCTCGAGGTCGGGCAGATAGCCAGGATCAAAATGGCGGCAACCTATCGGATGAAAGGATCTTTGATTGTTCAGGCGTTTGTGTTTCGGGGCCAAGAAAGCAGCTAAGTAAATATTTGAACGGCAGAAATGTCGTGCGACCTGTGAGTTGCCACCTCGATCTTCGCTGCGCCACGCATCAATGACTGGTGTTGCTGCTGCCGCGCAGAGTCATTGACCAAGCAGATGCAGCGATTTTTGCGCTGCGAGCGCGCGCAGCGAGAACTGAAGACTTCCGGTATGGGCTCTGCGCCGACCTCCGCTGCGCTCCGCATGAATGGCCGCAACGGGCGTTTCTGACCACGCACAACGACTGGCGCCAGGCCACAGCGCAGGACGACGTCTCTGATCACTAGGATCCGGGAGGATTCAGCTAACACGCGCTGAGTAAGCGCCGTCTGACGAGGTGCCGGGTAAGTTCCTGACGGAAAGGCCAAAGTTACCTGACGTTCCACATACGCCCTAAAGACCGAAACACCAGCGCAAGCCCAAAGGCAAAGCTTCTTGTCGCAAAAGGAAAGGCTATCTGTCGCGTGACAATCTGGTAATGGCGCGCTGGGGAGGATTCGAACCCCCGACCCCTTGATTCGTAGTCAAGTACTCTATCCAACTGAGCTACCAGCGCGTGGGATCGCTGGTTAGTGCGAGCCCGTGCCGACTGCAAGGGGAAAGTCGCCCGCAACCTCGGTCGGGATCGCCTGGGCCTTGGGCAGGGTGATGGTGAAGACCGTGCCGCTGCTGTCGGACCGGGTCAGTTCCAGCGTGCCGCCATGGCCGCGGATGAGCTCGTCCGCGATCGCGAGCCCGAGCCCGGTGCCGCCCTTGCGCGCGCCGCCCTGGAACGGCGTGAAGAGATGCTCCAGCGCCTTTTTCGGCAGCCCCGGGCCGGTGTCGCGCACGTCGATGACCCAGGCCGCCTCATCCTCGCGCGCGCCGATCACGACCTCGCCGGGGTCCTTGCGGGCGGCGATCGCCTGGCGGGCATTACGCACCAGATTGCTCAGCACCCGGTGGAGCTGTTCGGGATCGCAGCGCACGTCCATCTCCGGCGGGATCTCGGCGCGGAACGTCACCGGGACCTCGCTTTCGGCGAGCCGCTCGCTGTCGAGCACCTCCTCGACCAGCCCGGCCAGCGGCAGGCGGGTCAGGGCCGGGGGCGGCTCTTCGGAGCGTCCGAAGGTGAGCGTGCTTTCGCAGAGCGTCACCGCGCGGCTGATCGAGTTCACCAGCTTCGGCGCCGCACGCTTGACCTTGGGATCCTCGCTCATCTCCATCCGGTCGGCGATGAGCTGGGTGGTGGTCAGGATGTTGCGCAGATCGTGGCTGATCTTGGCCACCGCGGCGCCAAGCTGGGCCAGCCGCTCCTTCTGGCGCAAGAGCGAGGTCAGCTGCGTCTGCATCGACTGCAGCGCATCCTCCGCCTCGCGGAGTTCGGTCACGTCGGCCTCGGGCGAGATGATCCGGCGGGCATCCTCGGGCGCGTCGGCGTAGGACTTCATATGCTGGACCACGCCCTTGATCGGCACCACCAGGAGCCGCCGCACCGCCAGGAAGAGCAGCCCCGCCGTGACGATGGAGATCACTGCCGACAGGATCAGGATGCGCACGCCGTAGTCCAGCATCGCCATGCGAAGCGGCGCCGTCATCATCGTCACCTCGATCAGCAGGCCTGCATCGCGCGTGGGGCTGCCGATCACGCGGATGATCTCGTCATCGGGATTGACCAGCCGCATCAGCGCGTCGCGGATCAGCTCATAGGCCGAGGCGTTGCGCAGATCGTAGGTCGCGGTGATCGGCGAGGGGATGGGCGAGGACAGCATCAGCTGGCGCATCTCGTCGCGCCGGAGCACGACATTGAAGACGCCCGCATTCTCCAGCAGCTCGATCTCCAGCGTCTCGTCGATCATATCGTCGGCCAGCAGAGCCAGCGACGCGATCTGCGCCCGCTCCAGCCGCGCCAGCAGGTAGTCCTCGCGAAAGCGCGCCACCGAAGGCACGAAGATCAACACTTCGGCCAGCATGACGAAAATGATCGTCAGGATCAGAAAGCGGCCCGAGAGCGTCTTGAACATCTCTGCCTTTCGTCCGCCTAGGGCAGGACCCGTTGCACGATCCCGACCACCCGCTTGACCGTTGGATTGTCGAACAGTTTGGGAGAGAAATAGGCACCCGCGGCCCGTTTGTTAATCTCCCCCAGGGTCGGGTATGGCAGAACAGTGTTCGCAATAGCACTCATTTTCAAGCCGTTGGCGATGGCGAGCGCCCATATGCCGATCAACTCTCCCGCCTGGGCGCCCACGATCGACGCGCCGACGGGCTTGCCGCCCACCACCATCACCTTGACCAGCCCCGTGGTCTGGCCGCTGGCGATGGCACGGTCGTTCTCGGCATAGTCGAACCGCGCCACACTCAGCTTGGCGCCATGGGCGGCGCGGGCCTCGGCCTCGGTCAGGCCGACCTGGGCCAGCTCCGGCGCGGTATAGGTCGTGCGCGGGATATGGTCGGTGCGGGCCTTGGCGGGCAGCCCGAACAGGATCTGGCGGATGACGATCCCCGCGTGATAGCCGGCCAGATGGGTGAACTGCATGCCGCCCGCCGCATCCCCGATGGCATAGATCCGCCGGTTGGAGCTGCGCAGACTGGCGCTGACCGTGACGCCCTTGGCCGTGTGATCGACCCCGGCGGCCTCCAGCCCCATATCGTCGGTGTTGACGGTCCGGCCCAGCGCCACCAGCAGATGGCTGCCCGTGAGCTCTGCACCGGTAGAGGTCTCCACCGTGATCGCCCCGGCACTGCCGCCGACGCTTTCGGCGCGGGCGCCCTCGATCAGATCGACCCCCTCGGACCGGAGCGCGGCCCGCACGATCTCGGCCAGCTCCGGGTCCTCGCGGTTCAGCGTCTCTTCGGCCTCGATCACGCTGACGCGGCTGCCGAGGCGGCGATGGGCCTGGGCCATCTCCATGCCGATCGGGCCGCCGCCCAGCACGATCAGATGCTCCGGCCGGTCGCGCTGGTCGAAGAGCGACTCGTTGGTCAGGTAGGGCACCGTCTCCAACCCCGGGATCGGCGGCACCAGCGGGCGCGAGCCCGTGGCGATGACAAAGCGGCGCGCGGTGATCACGTCCTCGCCCGCCTGCAGCTCGGTTGGCGAGATAAACCGCCCGCGTTTGCGGATCACCCGCACGCCCAGCCCCTCGAACCGCTCCTGGCTGTCGACCGGCGCGATCGCATCGATGGCCTGCTGTACATGATCCTTGGCGGCGGCAAAATCGATGCGCGGCACCTCGGGCGCGACGCCAAAGGGCGCGCCCGTCCCCATCGCATGGGCATGGTGGGCCGCGGCGATCAGCGCCTTGGACGGCACACAGCCATAGTTCAGGCAGTCGCCGCCCATCTTGTGATCCTCCAGCAGGATCACATCGGCGCCCATCTGGCTTGCGCCGGCCGCAACCGACAGCCCGCCGGAGCCTGCGCCGATCACGCAGACATCGCAGGTCAGATTTGCCATGGGATTACACCGCGCCCCGGCCACGCACGGCCTTGATCACCAGCGGCAGCGCCGCGAGCGCGGCAAGCCCGAGCATCGGTAGCAGGATATGCGGCTCGAAGATCACCCCCAGATCCGGCGCCTCGCCCGCCGCCAGCACATCTCCCAGCCCGGCCCCCACCGAGGTATAGACGACGGCGCCGGGGATGATCCCGAAAAAGGTCGAAATCGCATAGCGCCGCAGCGGCACGTCCAGCAGCGCCGGCACGAGGTTCGCGACGAAGAACGGCACCACGGGGACCAACCGCATCAGAAACAGCATCTCCCATTGCGACCGGTCGATGCCTTCCTTGATGCGTTTGATCGTGCCGGTAGAGGCGTCCATGCGCGCGGCCAGATCCTGCCCCAACCCCCAGCGCGCGGCCAGAAAGATCGCCACCGCGCCCGTCGTGGCGCCCAGCACATTGTAGAGCGCGCCGGGAAAGGTCGCAAAAAGGAACCCGCCGGTCAGCGTGGCCAGCGTCGCTCCGGGCAGGCCGAAGGCCACGACCACCGCATAGATGGCAATGAACCCCGCCACCGAGGCCACGTAATGGTTGTCGCGCCAGGCGATCAGCGTGTCGCGATGGTCCGCCAGCGCTGCAAAGCTCAGCTGGTCCGACAGGGTGAAGGCGCCCACGATGGCCACGCCTGCCACGATCAGCAGGGGCAGGCGGCGCAGGGCCGGGCGCTGTGGGGTCTCGGACATGTCGCTCATATGCAGGGCCTTTCGGGCTGGGGGAACCGCTTGCATAAGACATGCCCCGGTAAGTGGCCCGCGAACAGCAGCCTCACGCCGCATTGATGGCCGGTGACAATTGGCGGCCCTGCGGGCCTGTCGGAGCGTCATTTCTGTAACAACCGGCCCGTTTGGCGGGCCAACTGTGACAAGCCCGCCCAGGCGATTGACTCGGACCCGCCGCGCCCCTAAATGCCGAGGTTCGAATGAACCCGAACCCGCGGCGCCCGTTCCAGGCGCAGCCGCGCGCGGAGAGCAAGACGATGAAACGCACATTCCAGCCCAGCAATCTGGTCCGCAAGCGGCGCCACGGTTTTCGCGCGCGCATGGCCACCAAGGCCGGCCGCAAGATCCTCAATGCCCGCCGCGTCCGCGGCCGCAAGTCGCTGAGCGCCTGACCGATCAGGCGGCAGATGACGGCCCGCTGGTCACTCTGAACCGGCGCGCCGATTTCCTCGCCGCCGCGCGGGCCCGGCGCTCTGCGCAGAGCTCACTCACCCTCCAGGCCCGTCGCCGCGACGACGGCACCGATGCCGTGCGCGTGGGCTTTACCTGCTCCAAGAAGGTTGGCAATGCCGTCGCCCGCAACCGCGCCAAGCGCCGTCTGCGCGAAGCCGCGCGTGCCACGCTCACCGCCGGTGGCCGTCCCGGCTGGGACTATGTGCTGATCGGGCGGCCGCGCGCGACCGCCGAACGTTCCTTTGACGCGCTTTGCGGCGACATCGCCGCCGCCCTCGCCCGGGTCCATTCCGACAAGCGCGCCAAACCTCGTTCCGCCCGCGCGCTACAGGCCCGCCCGTGAGCCCCCTGGCCCGCATCGCCGCCCTGCCCGTCCATGCCTACCGGCTGGTGCTCTCGCCGCTCCTGGGCGTCAATTGCCGCTTCCACCCCACCTGCTCGTCCTATGCGCTGGAGGCGCTGGAGCGTCACGGGG
The DNA here is from genome assembly GCA_039184415.1 of Pseudomonadota bacterium. Classification (GTDB taxonomy): domain Bacteria; phylum Pseudomonadota; class Alphaproteobacteria; order Rhodobacterales; family Rhodobacteraceae; genus JANSYP01. Next base: position 6,422 of record JBCDBB010000116.1, on the reverse strand, counting down.
CGTTCAAGGGCAGCTGGCTTGCGCTCCGCCGGATCACCCGCTGCCATCCCTGGGGCGGCTCGGGGATAGACAATGTGCCGGACTGACCTCCCAAGTGGACGCGGGCGCGGCCCCTGATCCTGCCAGACATCGGACCCGGCCCATGCGCTATCACCATCTCTACAGCGACGACGCGGGTGAAAGCCACTGGCGGACGACGGCCATCGCGCTGGCCGAACGGAGCTTCGCCCCGCCGGCCGAGGCGATCCATGTCTCCGCGCCGGTGACCAGCACCGCCATGGTCTTTCTGCGTCTCCATGCCGGGTGGGACGAACCCGTCCACCCCACCCCGGTGCACCAGACGCTGGTCTGCCTCGCCGGCACCGTCCGCGTCACCGCCAGCGACGGCGAGGCCCGCGATATCGGGCCGGGCGATGTCTGGCGGATGGAGGATCTGAGCGGCAAGGGTCACCATACCCGTGTCACCAGCGCGGAGGATTTCGAGGCGGTGATCGTCCAGCATGGCTGAGCCAGGCGCGACGCCCCCCGAACCCGGCGCTCTTCCGGCTCAGCGCTTCTCGAACCAGATCACCACATCCCCGATATAGACGCCCGAGCGGAACACGTAGGCCCGGTTCAGCAGACGGTCCTCGCCCACCAGCCACATCCAGTCGTCGAACCGCACCCGCAGCGTTTCGGTCTCGCCCGTGGCCGACGGGATCGGCAGGTCGATCCGGTACTGCCAGTTGAAGGTATCGCCGCGCTCCTCGCCCGTGGCCTCTCCGATCACGCCCGGCGCCGTGCCGCGCCAGGTCCGGTCGCCGGTTTTGACCAGGGTCCAGATCCGCTGCTCGGTCGCGCCGTCCTCATAGACGAAATCCTCGACAAGCCGCAGGGTCTGCCCGTCCCAGGTCCCTTCGACATCGACATCGAACCGCCGCCGCACCGTGCCGAAGACGTCCTGAAACTGTCCATAGGCCACGCTTTCGCCGGCAAAGAACTCCTCCAGCCGCAGCTGCCGGTCGCTCAGACTCGCATCGTCGAGCGACGGCCGCCCCGCACAGCCCGCCAGGATCAGCATCAGGCCAAGGCCGAAAATCCACCGCATCATCATCTCCTTTTGGAGAGATACGGATCAACGGCCCGGCCGGGTCACTCGAAACGGCGCGCGCGGGTCAGCCGCAGCACCCGACGCGGGCCGCCTGCCTCTGCGGCGCGCAGCACTCCAGTTCTGCCGCCGGTTTGCAGAGCGCGCGCCGTTCCGTCAGCTCTATCCGCACCGCGCCCGCCACATGCTCCGGCAGCCCGGGCTCATAGAGGCGCAGCCCCGCATTGCCCGGCGCGAACTCCACCGAGAGCGGCGCGGGACCAAGACCCGGAAGCCCCGCGAGGCAGCGCCGCAGGATGGCGCAGAGCTTGCCCGCGGCCATATGGCCTTCCGTTTCGCTGTCCTGCGGCCCGTCGAGCAGCTGCAGCGCGGCCTCGTCCCAGGACGCCACACGCCCGCCGCAGTCGATGCTGGTGATCGCGGCGCGTTTCAGTTCCGTCACATGATAGCCCCGCGCGATCGGACCGGCCTCTGTCTCGAACAGCACCGGCGCGTCGCCGGGCATATTCTCCAAAGCGCGCAGCATTTCTTCAAGTGTCATGGCACATCTTCCATTTCAGCGATTCTTGAAATATGACTAGACGAACAGCCCGCTCATTTCAAGAGTGTTTGAAATATGGATGATACCGCCGCCCGCATCGCCCTCGCCGCGCTGGCCCATGACAGCCGGCTCAAGATCGTGCGCGCCCTCGCCCGGGCCGGCGATCAGGGCCTGACGGCGGGGGCGCTGGCGTCGGCGCTCGAGGCCTCGCCCTCGGCCACCTCCTTCCACCTTGCCAAGCTCGCGGCCGCCGGGCTCGTCGGCTCCGAACGCCAGGCCCGCGAAATCACCTACCGGCTCGACTTCCCCGCCCTCGGTGCCGTCTTCGGCCATCTGCTTGAGGATTGCTGCGGCGGTAACGCGATCCTCCGCGCCTGCTGCGTCCCGCCCCGACCCTAGCCGGCCTTGCCCCGCGCCAACGCCTCGGCTACCCCCGCCCCATGCTCGACGACAGCGACGATATCCATCCGCTCTTTGCCGGGGCGCCCTCCAGCACCGCCTTTCGCAAGCTGCGCAAACGCATCGTGCGCCAGACCCGTGAGGCGATCGACCAGTACGGCATGGTGGCGCGGGACGCCCGCGACCAGGACGCCCCGGCGCGCTGGCTGGTCTGCCTCTCCGGCGGCAAGGACAGCTACACGCTGCTGGCGGCCCTGACGGAGCTGCAGTGGCGCGGGCTCCTGCCGGTGGAAATCCTCGCCTGCAATCTCGACCAGGGGCAGCCCGGCTTTCCCGCCACCGTGCTGCCGGACTTCCTCGAACGCATGGGCGTGCCCCACCGGATCGAATACAAGGACACCTATTCCATCGTCATGGACAAGGTGCCCGAGGGTCGGACCTTCTGCGCGCTCTGCTCGCGACTCAGGCGGGGCAATCTCTACCGGATCGCGCGCGAGGAAGGCTGCTCCGCGGTGGTGCTCGGCCACCATCGCGACGATATACTTGAGACCTTCTTCATGAACCTCTTCGATGGCGGGCGGCTGGCGACCATGCCGCCGAAACTCGTCAATGAGGAGGGCGATCTTTTCGTCTACCGCCCGCTCGCCCATGTCGCCGAGGCCGATTGCGAAAAATTCGCCTCCGCCATGGGCTATCCGATCATCCCCTGCGATCTCTGCGGCAGCCAGGACGGGCTCCAGCGCCAGCAGGTCAAAGCGATTCTCGACGGATGGGAAAGAAACAGCCCCGGACGGCGCCAGGTGATGTTCCGAGCGCTGATGAATGCCCGTCCGTCGCATTTGCTCGATCCTAAACTCTTCGATTTTCAGAGGCTTGAGCTCAAGTAAAGCGACTCAGGCAAGAATTCGCCTACGATTACTGGGCCATTAACGGTCCGCTCAGGGAATGGTGCTTAGGGTATTGCCCTACCTACTCCGAGCGGGAGACGACGATGGCAAGAGGTGTATCGCAGGTGATGCGGGCCTTGCCCAGTGGGCTAACCGGCCTGGTGCGCCATCCGGGCTTTGCCCTTCTGCTGCCCGCGATCATGGTCTGCGCCTATCTGGTCTGGGGCGAAACCGGCCTGACCGCCGCGGCCCTGTCGCTCACCGTGGCGCTGGCCCTCGTCTCGACCCTGGGCGCGCGGCTCGGCACGCGGCCGGAACCCACGGCCAACCCCGTGGGCCGCGACGGGCTGGTCGGACAACTCACCGCGCATCTGTCGGTCGACGGCCGGGTAACGGCCACGATGGTGCTCGGTCTCGACGATGCCGACGATCTGGCCGAACGGCTCGGACATCGCGGGATGCAGACGGTGATGGACCGGCTGCGCGACCGTGGCGGGTCGGCGCTCCGCGCCCAGGACACCATCGTCGCGCTCGATGACAGCACGCTGGCCATCGCTCTCGCTCCGGCGCCGCGCTTCGATCTCGAAACGCTTCTGCGCCTGGCCGGACGGCTGCAGACCGTGATGGCGGATCCGGTTCTGGTGGATTCCGCCTCCGTCTATGTGTCCGTCTCCATCGGCTTCGCCGCCTCCGACCGGCCCCACAGCAAGGGGGCCGATGCCCTGCTCGACGCCGCCGAGGCCGCGATGATCGAGGCCCGCCGGAACGGACCCGGTTCGATCCGGGCCTATTCGCGCGAGATGCACCGGATCAAGATCGCCCGTCACGCGCTGATGGAAGAGGCGCGCGATGCGCTGGAGCTCGGCCAGCTCCTACCCTGGTTCCAGCCGCAGCTCTCCACCGACACCGGCGAGATCAGCGGGTTCGAGGCGCTCGCGCGCTGGCAGCATCCCGAACGCGGCACCATCAGCCCGCAGGAATTCCTGCCCGCCATGGAAAAGGCCGGTCTGATGGACCGGCTGGGCGAGGTCATGCTCTATCACGCCTTCACCGCGGTCCGCGCCTGGGACCGGGCCGGCATGGCTGTGCCGACGGTCGGTGTGAATTTCAGCGCGGTGGAACTGCGCAACCCCGCCCTGCTCGACAAGGTAAGCTGGGAACTGGACCGTTTCGGACTGTCCCCGGACCGGCTGACCGTGGAGGTTCTGGAGTCCGTGGTCGCCAGCGCCGATGACGACATGACCCAGCGCAACATCGCCGGTCTCGGCGCCCTGGGCTGCCAGATCGATCTCGACGATTTCGGGACCGGGCATGCCTCGATCACGAATCTGCGCCGCCTGTCGGTCTCGCGCATCAAGATCGACCGCTCCTTCGTCGCCAAGGTCGACAAGGACCGCGACCAGCAGCGCATGGTCTCGGCCATCCTGACCATGGCCGAACAGCTCGATCTCGACACGCTCGCCGAAGGCGTGGAGACCGGTGGCGAACACGCGATGCTGGCGCAGCTCGGCTGCCGCCATGTCCAGGGCTACGGCCTCGGCCGGCCGATGCCCTTTGCGGCAACGCTGGACTGGCTGCATGCCCACCGCGCCAAGCTTGCGCGCACGCCCCAGATCGGCCGCGCCGAAAAGGGCTGACAGCGAGGCTCTCCGCGCCCGCCAAACGATGCCGCCCGCCGCAAGCGAATTCCGCCGCAGAGCCCAGGCAACCAGTGCCGACCGGCCCCACTCCGGGCCGCCGCTCCGACAGTCGGCGTCGCATCTCCACTCCATTTCTCGACAATCTGACCGGTCCCCGGCAGACGTCACCCCGGCACATCATCGGGCGTCCGGACGCAGCCCCTGAAGGCGGGCAACCCGCTGCGACTACCCGGCCGGGACGCCGCGCGGAGCACTGCACTCGACATCGTGACGGGCGAAACCGCTTGACCTTCACTATGGCTGCCTGTTGAACCCCGCCATCCTGAAACTTGCGCCCAGGGGGCTCCCATGGACGATCAGAACAAGAACCTCATACTTGCGACGGCCCTGAGCTTTCTGGTCATCCTCGTCTGGTTCCTGTTGTTTCCGCCCGAGGAACCCGAGACGCCGGTGACGACGGACAGCCCGACCGCAACCGCCCCGGTCGACGGCGTGGCCCCGGCGCCGCCCGCGGCCACCGACGGGGTCGCCCCGACCCCGCCCACGCTCGCCGAACCCGCCACGGATCCGAATGCCGTGCGCGACACGCTGCTCGCCGGCGTCGACCGTCTCGATATCGATACCGAGCGCCTGACCGGCTCCATCTCGCTCATTGGCGGACGCATCGACGATCTGCTGCTCAAGGACTATCGCGAGACCCTCGACGCCGACAGCCCGATCGTCACGCTGCTCTCGCCCGTGGGCTCCTCCTCCGCCTATTACGCGCTCTATGGCTGGGCGCCTGGCGGCGATCTCGACTTCGACGCGGTGCCCGGCGCCAACACGCCCTGGGCCCTCGAATCGGGGAGCGAGCTCGATATCGGCGCCCCCATCACCCTGGTCTGGGACAATGGCGCGGGCCTGATCTTTCGCCGCACCCTGTCGATCGACGAGAACTACCTCTTCACCGTCACCCAGTCGGTCGAAAACACCACCGACCAGACCGTGCGCATGGCGCCCTACGGCCTCGTCGCCCGCCACGGCGAACCCGAGACGATCAATTTCTTCATCCTCCACGAGGGCGTCGTGCGGATGTCCGACGGCATCCTGGAGCAGATCAAATACAACAAGATGCCCGACATGCCCTTCGTCGCACGCGAAGGCGCCCCCGCCGAAGAGATCGCCGTCACCGAGAACGGCTGGATCGGCTTCACCGACAAATACTGGATGACCACGCTCATCCCGACGCCCGGCCAGCCCTTCACCTCGGTGGCGAAGTATGTCCCCGGCGCCGGCATCTACCAGACCGAGGCGCGGATGCCGACCATGACCATCGCGCCGGGCGAGACCGCGGACAATTCCAGCTATCTCTTTGCCGGCGCCAAGGAATGGGAGGCGATCCGCGACTACCAGCGCGACAAGGGGATCGAGCGGTTCATCGACAGCATCGACTGGGGCTGGTTCTTCTTCCTGACCAAGCCGATCTTCTGGCTGCTGCACGAGATCAACATCCTGATCGGCAATATGGGCTGGTCGATCATCGTGCTGACCCTGATCCTCAAGGCGCTGCTCTTCCCGCTGGCCTACAAATCCTACGTCTCCATGGCCAAGATGAAGGAACTCCAGCCCCAGATGGAGAAGCTCAAGGAGCAGGCCGGCGACGACAAGCAGAAGATGCAGCAGGGCATGATGGAGCTCTACAAGAAGGAAAAGGTGAACCCCGCCGCGGGCTGTTTGCCGATCCTTCTGCAGATTCCGATCTTCTTCTCGCTCTACAAGGTGATCTTCGTCACGATCGAGCTGCGCCATGCGGCCTGGCTGGGGCCGTTCCGCGACCTCTCGGCGCCCGACCCGACCTCGATCATCAACCTCTTCGGGCTGCTGCCCAT
>JBCDBB010000115.1:0-12141 GCA_039184415.1 Pseudomonadota bacterium | reverse complement strand
TTTCCCACATCTGTCCAGGCCCGAGTCTGGGATACTGGAATTCCTCGATCAGGCTGGTGGTGTCATTGGCGCCCGAAATGGCATTCCAGACCGCCTTGATCAGCGACAGGTTCTTGATCCGTTGCGCCGCCCAGTCCGCGCGGATGCTGGTCGGCGGGATGCCCCAGACCTTCTCGGTATAGCTGCGGAAGAAATGCATATAGAGCCGCCCGCCGAAGCGGTTGATTACCCACTGCTCGAAATTGTCTTCGACCGGGTGCGGCCGCACCTGCCATTTGAGGTAGCTCGCCATGATACGCGCGGACTCGTAGACGCCGATATTCGACAGCGCATTCAGGAGCTTGAGGGGATAGCTGAAAAACCTGCCGCGATAGTAGATCCGGCTCTGGCGCGGCACTGTGATGAAATCGTCGCCCATCACCTCCTGCCACATGGCTTCGACTTCGCCGACCTTGGTGAAGAACCGATGCCCACCGATATCGAACCGATAGCCATTATGGCTCTCGGTCCGGGCTATGCCGCCAACCAGCGCTCCGCTCTCAAAGACCGTGACATGGTGCTGTGCTGAGGATTTCAGGAGTTCGTAGGCTGCCGTCAATCCGGCCGGGCCGCCACCGATTACCACCACATTACCGCCGTCATACGATGCCACGACCATCACCCCTTAATACAAAATCTCCAAGACTTTATCAGCTTTCCATCGACTTAAATAGGTCCAGCCAGCGTGGAATCAGCCCGGCCGCACGCATTTTTCTGCCATCGGCGGATCTATGCCGGGCGGCCCCTCTTGCGACGGTCGGGATGCGTGCCGTCCGGACGATCTGCGGGCACGTTCTGACCTACCCGGACGCGACGACACCTCACGGCAAACCGCCCTTTCAAGATGACTTTGCGCGCTCAAGCGTGCCAAGACCGCGACGGCGTTCCAAGGCGACGGTCCAGTAGAGAAGCCCCGGAAGCGCGTCCGCGATATGATCGCAATAAGGATATGCGCCTTTCGGCGGTTTTCGGATAGAAAACAACCCTATGGATATTGTCTTACTCACCACGATTGTCGCCGCTCTCTTTGTCGTCGTTGGCGCGGCAGAGCCTGTCGCGGCGCGATTGCGTCTGCCCTACAGCGTTATTCTGGCGGTGGTCGGCACTCTGATCGGTGCCGGAGCGATCTTCTTCCTTCAGACCGACTTGACAGACGCGCTGAATCCGGTAGCCAAGGCAATCCTTGCCCTGCCCATTCGGTCGGACGTGTTTTTGTACGTCTTTCTTCCGACGCTGATCTTCCAGGCGACGCTGGGGTTTGATCTGCGTCGGATGCTTGATGACTGGGTGCCGATCCTCGTGCTCGCCGTGGTTGCGGTCGTGGTCGCAACGATCACGGTGGGCTACGCGCTGTCCTGGACGAGCGCCTTGCCTCTGGCGGCCTGCTTTCTCATCGGTGCGATCGTGTCCACCACCGATCCCTCGGCGGTCGTCAGCATCTTCCGGTCGATCTCGGCACCGCAGCGACTGGCGCGGATCATCGAAGGGGAAAGCCTGCTGAACGACGCCGCGGCGATCGCTCTCTTCGGGCTCTTCATGGGGTTTGTCATGCTGGGCGTGCCGAACCCGACGCTCGGCGACGCGTTCGGCAGCTTTCCGAAGCTTATCGCGGGGGGCGCTGCCACCGGCTGGATCATGGCGCGGGTCGCGGTCTGGCTCATGGCACTCTTCCGGCGCTATGAACTGGCCCAGATCTCGGTGTGTGTCGCACTCCCCTACCTGGCCTATATCGTGGCGGAACAGAGCGTCGGCGCCTCCGGCGTCATTGCGGTGGTTGCGGCGGGGCTGACGCTGAACATCACCGGGCCCGGCCGTCTGCCTCCAACCTCCTGGGCCAATCTGCGTGAGGTCTGGGATCTTCTCGCGCATTGGGCCGGGGCGCTGATCTTTATCTTGGCGGCGCTGCTCATCCCGCGTCTTCTCGAAGGGGTGCGCGCGGAGGATTTCCTGCTGGTCGGCGTGGTGATCGCCGCGGCGATCGTGGCGCGCGTCCTGATCCTCTTCGGACTGTTGCCCCTGCTGACGAGGCTGCGCGTTTCGCCCAATGTCGAGCGACCCTACCGCGTGGCGATCCTGTGGGGCGGGTTGCGGGGGGCGGTGACACTGGCGCTGGCACTGGCGGTCACCGAAAGCTTTCGCGTCCCTGTCGAAATCAAGCATGTCGTCGGCATTCTCGCCACCGGTTTCACGCTCTTCACGCTGCTGGTTCAGGGCACCACCCTGAGGTTTGTGATCGGCTGGCTCGGGCTGGACCGTCTGTCGCCCATCGATCAGGCGCTGGCAAACCAGGTCGTCGCGGTCTCGCTCCAGACCGTGCGCGAAGACGTCGCCAAGACCACCGAGAACTATGAGCTCAACCGGGACATCACCCGGACCGAGGCCAAACGCTTTGCAGAACGGCTCGACGGCGCGGTGAAGGCGGCAGAAGACGACGCCGGGATACTCGACCGAGACCGCGTGACCCTGGGCCTGATCGCACTGGCCGGTGCCGAACGCGACACCATCCTGGAGCTGATCCGCGAGGGCACCGTGCCTCCGCCCCTCGCTGGCATCCTGATGGCGGACGCCGACCGGCTGATCGAAGCGACGCGGGCGCGCGGGCGGATCGGGTATGGGCGCGCATCCCGTCAAAGCGTCGGCTATGGCCCAATGTTCCGCTTCAGCGTGTTTCTCAACAACCGGCTGAAACTGTCGCGCCCGCTCGCCCGGATGACCGCGGACCGGTTCGAGCTGTTGCTGTCGCAGCGTCTGATCCTGCGCGATCTGGATGGGTTCATCGACGGGCGGATTCGGCGGATCCACGGCCGCCGGGTGGCAGATCTGCTACATGACCTGCTGGCCCGCCGGCTGGAGACCGTAGCGACGGCGCTCGAAGGGTTGCGGCTACAGTATCCCGGCTATGCCGAAGAGCTGGAGCGGCGCTTCATCCGGCGTACAGCCCTGCGGCTGGAGCAGCGGGAATACGACATCATGCGCGGTGACGGGCTGATCGGCACGGAACTGCACACTGTGCTGGTCCAGGACATCGCCCGGCGCCGCCAGGTCGCAGAGAAGCGCCCGCCCCTGGACGTGGCGCTTCAGAAGGCAGAGCTGATCCGGCAGATCCCACTTTTCGAGGATCTGGAGGCCGGCCCGTTGAAACGACTGACCCGAGCGCTGCAGACCAGATACGTCAATGCAGGCGACGTGATCATGCGCAAGGACGCGCCGCTGAGGAATGTCTTTTTTGTCGCCTCAGGGGCGGTGGAGCTGGAGTCCGCGGGCCAGACAAGAAGGCTCGGCCGCGGCGATATGTTCGGCCAGATCGCCCTGCTGACCGCGCGCCGCCGCCGCGCGGTCGTACGTGCGATCACTCCGACGATCCTGCTGGTGCTCGACGAGGCGCGATTCCGAAGGTTGCTGACGCGGAGCGCCCTTTTGCGGGAGGCCGTGCATCAAAGCGCCCGCGACAGAGGGATCCGCGAGGATCTGCTGGAGATGCCGGAGCCGACAGAGATACCCCCGGCGCTTCCGCGCGCGAAACCGTGAGACGCAAGGCGCTGAGGTCGCCGGGTGATTTGGGGGCCTTGAGTGGGTCGTGGCGGTCGTCTGCCTCACTGATGTCGCTCGGCGCTATGCCGGCGGCACCAGAAAATCGGCTCGATCGGCCAGATCCAGTGCCAGATGCTCGATGAAACCCGTGAGTTTGAGCGGTGCGTATCGCTTGCTGGGATAGACGGCGTAGATCCCGCGGGATTGCACCACTGTCGCGGGCAGCAGATGCAGGGCGCGGCCGCCATTGATCAAGGGCATCGCAAGATTGCTGCCGAGTTGCGCGATCCCTGCGCCGCCGGCCACGGCCTCTGCCAAAGCCGCAGGGTCATTGACGATGACCGAGGGCGTGATCTCCATCCGCTGAAGCCCGGGCTGGACGGGATCCGCGAACTCCCACGCGAATACCCGCTGCGACGGGTTCGACCGCATCCCGATCAAGCGGTGAGCCTCCAGGCCCCGGATCGTTTCCGGGATGCCTCTCGCGTCGAGATAGGCCTGCGCCGCGCAGACCATCGGTGTCACAGGCAGGAGCAGCCGCGCGATATGGTCGCTGTCGGGCAAGATGCCTGCGCGGATCGCCAGGTCGAACTCTTCGGTCACAAGATCCACGAACCCGTCTGACAGAGACAGCTCCACCGTGAGATCGGGATGGAGCGCCTGAAAGGCACAGAGCGCGGGCAGGACGTGGCTGCGTCCGAAGGCAGTGGTCGAGGTCACCCGGAGCGTGCCGCGAAAGGCCGCGCGGTCCTCCTGCACTGCCGCTGCGGCATCGGCGAGCGCTTCGACTGCCGGGGCACAGCGCTGCAGGAACCGAGCGCCCTCCGGGGTCAGCCGGACCTGCCGTGTGGTGCGGGTGAAAAGTCGGGTCGCCAACCGGTCCTCGAGCGCCTTAATGTTCTGGCTGACGGCCCCCGGAGAGACGCCGAGCGCTTTGGCCGCACCGCTGAAGCTCTCGCGCCGGGCGGCCTGGATGAAGGTCTCGATGAGGCGCAGGTCGAGCATGTCTATAGATTAGTATTACTAATAAGTTCTATCAATATGAAGCCAATTCTAAACTGATGTTGGGAGGGTCAAGTTCAGCCCATCGAACCCAAAGGCAAAGGAGCCTCTCATGACTGCAGGTCCCGACACCTCCCGCAGCTTCGCCATCGGCGGCGACATGGACGTCAACCGTATCGGGTATGGCGCCATGCGTTTGACCGGCCAACCGGGCAATTTCGGCCCCTATCCCGATTGGGAGGACGGCGTTGCTCTGCTCCGCAGGGCCTATGCGCTTGGCGTGCGTTTCTTCGACAGCGCCTATGCCTATGGCCCAGGGTGGGCCGACAGGATCTTGGGCGAAGCTCTCGGTGACAGCGATGCCGTCATCGCCACCAAGGGTGGCGTCGACAAGCCCGTCCCTGGCCAGATCACGGTAGACGGATCGCCCGAGGCACTGCGCCGTCAGGTCGAAGCCGCGCTGGAAAACCTGCGCCGCGACAGGATCGACCTTTTCCAGCTCCACCGGGTCGATCCGCAGACCCCGATCGAGACCTCCGTCGCGGCGCTCGCCGACATGCAGTCCGAAGGTCTGATCCGGCATATCGGGCTCTCCAACGTCGACCAGACGCAATTGGAGCGCGCCATGTCCGCGGCGCCGATCGCGTCCGTTCAGAACCGGTTTAACGCGGCAGAGCGGGGGGCCGAGGCGATGGTGGAGTTCACGGCAGCCCGCGGCATCGCTTTCATACCCTACGGCCCTCTCGGCGCCCATCCCATGGAGGCCGGCGCCAAGTTGAACCCGCAGGTTGCGCTGGCCTGGCTGCTGAGACGCGCGCCCAACATCGTCGCAATCCCAGGGACCACCGACATCGCCCATCTTGAGGCCAACGTCGGGGTCTGGTCCGAGGTATGATGGCCACTGGTAACACGTCGCGCATCGAAGTCGGGTAGCGCATTTCGGATCGAGGCAAGGACCGGCGAGAAATCAAAGAAATCGCCAGACGGTTCAAACCGGCTTCTTGAAACTTCTCCGGTGCCTCTAGATACTCGCGGGCTGACGCCGCGGCAGGACGCCGCGGCCGGCCTCCCCCAAGGCATCTGCCGGCGCGCTCGGCACCCGCGCCGTGGGGTAAAACGGAGTTGTGCCAATGCCCCGCATCCGACCCTCCCTTTTCGTCGCTCTTTCGCTCCTTCTGTCGGCCATGACGGCTACGAACGAGGCTACCGCACAGCAGGGGCCACCGCCCGTGGTCACCGCGTCGCCCTTGGTCGACACGGTGGTCGACTGGGATGAGTATACCGGGCGGTTCGTCGCCCAGGCCCAGGTGGACATCCGGGCTCGCGTGTCCGGATATCTCGACGGCATCCATTTCGATGAAGGCCAGATCGTCGAGGCCGGTCAGCTGCTTTACACCATCGACCGGCGACCCTTCGATCTTGCCGTGCGGCAGGCGCACGCGCGTGTCGATGCCGCTGCCGCGCTGCGCGATCTCGCCATCATCGAGTTCGAGCGCGCCGAAGAACTGGAGGCGCGCAATGTCGGCTCCACCCGCAATGTTCAGCAGGCGCGCTCAGTCTTTCAGGAGGCCGTGGCCAACATCGCACTGGCCGAAGCGCAACTGGAAGAGGCAGAACTGAACCTAGAATACACGCGCATTACAGCCCCGATCCACGGTCGTATCTCGACCACGGCGCTGGATGTGGGCGATCTGGTCGTCGGCGGACCGAACGGCGCGGATGTTTTGACCGACATCGTGCGGGTCGACCCGATCGAGTTCGTATTCACCGGCTCCGAGGCCGATTTCCTCAAATACGCGCGACTCAATGAACAGGGTATCGCCGCGGGGGACCGCGATGCCCGCAATCCGGTGCAGGTGCAACTTCTGGACGAGGATGACTGGCCCTGGGTGGGCTATGTCGACTTCGTCGACAATGTGCTCGACCCCAACTCCGGAACGATCACGGCGCGTGGCGTGTTCGAGAATGACGATGGGTTCCTGCAGCCCGGTCTCTTTGGCCGCGCCCGGCTGCCCGGATCGGGTGAGTATGAGGCGGTGCTGATCCCTGCCGAGGCGATCGTGGCGGACCAGTCCCGCTCCATTGTCTATGTCGTGGGCGAAGAAGATATCATCGAGGCCCGCCCGGTGACGCCCGGCGCGCTCTGGAAGGGACTGCGCATCGTGCGCGACGGTCTGACCCCGGAAGACCGGGTCGTGGTCTCGGGCCTGCAGCGCGTCCGACCCGGCAGCCCGGTGACGCCCGTCGACGAGCCGCTGACCCTCGCCGCGGGCAACTGATCCATGGGCAATCCGAAGTTCTTCGTCGACCGCCCGATCTTCGCCGCGGTCATCTCGGTCCTGATCGCGCTCATCGGGATCGTCTCCTTCACCCGCCTGCCGGTGGACGCCTATCCCGAGGTGGTTCCGCCGACGATTCAGGTGACGGCGACCTATCCCGGCGCCTCCGCGGAGGTCGTCGCCGACACCGTTGCCACGCCGCTCGAGCAGGAAATCAACGGCATCGAGAACATGCTCTACATGCTCAGCCAATCCACCGGCGACGGACGGATGACGCTGACCATCACCTTCGATCTGGGCACCGATGTCGATCAGGCGCAGGTTCTGGTGCAGAACCGGGTCGCCATCGCCGAGCCGCGCCTGCCCGAAGAGGTCCGCCGCCTCGGCGTGCAAACCCAGCAGAATTCGCCCAATCTAATGATGGTGGTGCATCTGTTGTCGCCTGATGGCAGCCGCGACCAGCTCTATATCTCGAACTATGCGCGCACCCAGATCGTGGACCGGCTGCTGCGCATCGACGGGGTCGGTCAGGCGACCGTGTTTGGCGAACGGGCCTATTCGATGCGGATCTGGCTCGATCCCGACCTGATCGCCGCCCGCAACCTGACCGCGGGCGAGGTCGTCTCGGCCCTGCGCGCCAACAACATCCAGGTGGCCTCGGGCGTCATCAATCAGCTTCCCGTCGCCAATCAGGGGGCGTTTCAGCTCAACGTCTCGACCCTCGGGCGTCTGGTCACGACGGAGCAGTTCGAAGACATCGTGATCGCCACCGATGAACAAGGAGGCAAGATTCGTGTCCGTGACGTGGCCCGCGTGGAGCTCGGCGCGCTGGACTACAGCCTGAACGGCTATCTGGACGAATTCACCGCCCTGCCCATCGGCATCTTTCAGCGCCCCGGCTCCAACGGGCTGGAGACCGCCGACGAGGTCATTGCGCTGATCGAGGAGCTGTCGGAGGATTTCCCCCCCGGAATGGAATTCGACATCGTCTACAACCCCACGGAATATATCGAGGAATCCGTGGCCGAGGTCTACATTACCATCGAGGAGGCCGTGCTGCTGGTGATCCTCGTTGTGGTCGTCTTCCTGCAGTCACTGCGCGCGTCGATCATTCCCATCCTCGCGATCCCGGTATCGCTGGTCGGCACGTTCTTCGTCATGCAGCTGTTGGGCTTTTCGCTCAACAACCTGACCCTGTTCGGACTGGTTCTGGCCATCGGGATCGTGGTCGACGATGCCATTGTCGTTGTCGAGAATGTGGAGCGCTATATCGAAGACGGTCTCTCGCCGCGCGAGGCCGCCTACAAGACGATGGGCGAGGTCAGCGGTGCGCTGATCTCCATCGGGTTGGTCCTGTTCGCGGTGTTCGTCCCGACGGCCTTCATCGAGGGCATCACTGGCCAGTTCATGCAGCAGTTTGCCATCACCATCGCGACCGCGACGGCGATCTCGGTGACCGTGTCGCTGACGCTGTCGCCCGCGCTCTCCCGGCTGCTGCTGAAATCCAAGGAAGAGCAGAACGCCCCGCCCACCAGCCTGCTCGGCAGGGCCTGGCACACCGTTGGCTGGCCCTTCCGCAAGTTCGCGGACGGATTCAACTGGGGCTTCGACCGGATGGCCAAGGGCTACGTCTGGCTCGTGCGACGGATGATCAAGGTCTCGCTTTTGGCCATGGTCGTCTATGGCGGTCTGATGGTGCTGGCGGCCTATCAGTTCCAGCGCGCGCCTGCCGGATTCATCCCCGAACAGGACCAGGGCTATCTGATCGCGGTGGTGCAACTCCCGCCCGGGGCCTCACTCAGCCGCACCGATGAGGTGGTGCGCGAGGCCAGCACGATCCTGCGCGGTATGGATGGGATCGCCCATACGGTTGGTTTTGCCGGACTTGATGGCGCGACCTTCACCAACGCCTCCAACGCCGGCGTGATCTTTGTCGTCACCGATCCGTTCGAGGAACGCGTGCCTGCAGGGCTTAGCAACCAGGTCTTGATCGGCGAGGCCTTCGGGCGGCTGTCGGCCATCACGGATGCGTTCATCTTCCTGCTCTCGCCCCCGCCGATCCAGGGCCTCGGCAACTCGGGCGGCTGGGAGCTCTACATTCAGGACCAGAGGGGCCGCGGTCTCGACGCTCTGGAAATGGCGACGAACGAGGTCACCGCAGCGGCAAATCAGGTGCCGGGGCTCGCCCAGGTCTTCACCCTCTTCAATACGCGGACGCCGCGGATCTTCGCCGAGATCGACCGGGTGCGTGCAGAAGAGCTCGGCGTCTCCCCCAGCCGTCTTTTCGAGACGCTGGAGGTGTATATCGGCTCGGCTTTCGTCAATGACTTCAATTTCCTTGGACGCACCTTCCGCGTGACCGCTCAGGCCGAAGGCGACTTCCGCGACAATCCGAACGACGTGCTCGACCTGCGCACACGGTCGGACAACGGCGAGATGGTGCCGCTGGGATCGGTGGCGCAGCTCGAACAGCAGACCGGGCCCTACCGCGTGGCGCGCTACAACCTGTTCCCCGCGGCGTCGGTTCAGGGCGCGACCTTGCCCGGCACCTCGACCGGGCAGGCGATCGAGCGGATGGAGACGCTGCTTGGCGAGACGCTGCCCGATGGCTTCGGCTATGAATGGACGGGCCTCGCACTGCAGGAAAAACTTGCAGGGAATACCGCGATCTTTGCCTTCCTGCTGGCGGTGGTGTTCGTCTATCTGCTGCTTGCAGCCCTCTATGAGAGCCTGTTTCTGCCGCTTGCGGTGATCTTCATTGTGCCAATGTGTCTGCTCGCCGGGATCACCGGCGTGCTTTGGCGAGGGCTCGACAATGACATTCTGGTGCAGATCGGGTTCGTGGTCCTTGTGGGGCTCGCCTCGAAGAACGCGATCCTGATCGTGGAGTTTGCGCGCCAGGCTGAGGAGTCAGGGATGAACCGTGTGGAAGCAGCCATCGACGCGGCCAGGCTACGGCTGCGCCCGATCCTGATGACGTCCTTTGCCTTCATCTTGGGTGTGGTGCCGCTGGTGCTCGCCACCGGCGCCGGTTCGGAGATGCGTCAGGCGCTTGGCACCGCGGTCTTCTCCGGGATGCTGGGCGTGACCTTCTTCGGTCTGCTCTTTACGCCGGTTTTCTACACGGTCTTCCGTTGGCTGGAGGACCTCGTCATGCCCCGGCGTGGCGAGGGCCTGAAGCCCGCGGAGTAACGGGACCGCGTCCGCCATCGCGCGTTCCGGACCACGTGATCCGGAGCGTGTGATGGCCGTTCTTTCGATTCCGGTCGATCGTGACGGCCAATTCCCAGAAACCCGCTGTCGCGTACCTGAGCGACGGTATAGGACTGGCTCCTGATGATCAGGTTCCTACATTCCTCTGACCTTCATCTGGGAAAACCCTTCGGCCGCTTTCCCGAGGACGTGCGCGGGCGTCTCAGACAGGCGCGCGCGGATTCGCTACCGCGGCTGGCGTCACTCGCCCGCGAGCACGGGGCGACCCATATCCTGCTCGCCGGCGACACGTTCGATCAGACGACACCGGCACCGACAGTGATCCGCCAGGCGCTGAACGCGATGCGGGCCGCTGAAGACGTGACTTGGGTGCTGATGCCGGGCAACCACGACCACAGCAACGCAACAGAGCTGTGGCGTCAGGTGGCGCAGGACGCACCGGCCAACGTCGCTCTACAACTGGTACCCGAACCCTACGAACTCACCCCAGATGCGACCCTGCTGCCCGCGCCACCAGCCGAGCGCAATCCGGGCCGCGACCTGACCGACTGGTTCGACAGCGCTGAAACGGGCGCCTGTATGCGCATCGGTCTGGCCCATGGATCGGTCACCAGTTTCGACAGCAGCGAAGAGGGCGCATCCTCCGTGATCTCGGCCGACCGCGCCCAACGCTCGGGGCTTGCCTATCTGGCCTTGGGCGACTGGCACGGACAGCTGCAGATCGGACCCGCAACCTGGTACTCGGGCGCTCCAGAAGCAGACGGGTTCAAGCACGCACAGACCCCTTCGGCCCTGCTGGTAGAAATTGCGAGCGCCAACGCACCGCCAGCGGTGACATCGCTTCCAACCGGGACGATCGCCTGGACACGCGAAACCCTGGATCTGACCGATGGGGCGGAGGGCGAGGCCGCGCTCGCGGCCCGCCTTCCGCGGCTGTCTGACCGGGCGCTGACCCTCTTCGACCTTGTGATCACAGGCCGCGCAAGACCCTTGGAGCGCGTGGCGCTGGAAAAGAGCATCGCGGACGTGGCCCCGGACTTTCTGTGGCAGAAGGCAGATCTGACGGGCCTGGGGCTGATCCAGGACACTGACGATCTTGATGCCATCGATGGGCATGGCGCGTTGAGGGCCGCGGCCGAAGTCCTCGCCCGTGAGGCCGAGGACGAGACCTTGCCGCCGGAGACTCGCGAAATCGCCCGGGACGCGCTGTCCTATCTCTTCAGCTTCGCGCTGGAGACGTAGATGAAACTGCGCGCGCTCCAGCTTGCGAATGTGCGCAAGTTCACCGGTCAACGTGCCTCAATCACCGGCATCGGCGACGGCATAACGGTGGTTTCCGAGGCGAACGAGTTCGGCAAATCTACCTTCTTCGATGCGGTGCATGCACTCTTTTTCGAAAAGTACGGCGCGACCGGCAGGGCAGTGAAATCGCTCCAGCCTTATGCCGGGGGCGCGGTGGAGATTTCGGCAGAGGTCGAAACGGACGCAGGTTTGTTTCGAGTCGAGAAGCGGTTCCTGTCGCGCAAAACGGCACGCATCACCCGGCTGCCTGTTGGCACAACTGTCGCCCAGGATGACGAGGCCGAGCGCTGGATCGCGACGCTTCTCGGCACAGGGCGGGAGGGTCCTGCTGGCCTGCTCTGGGTGCGTCAGGGGCTGGTCGGGCTGGAACCGGACAGCGCGAGAGAGAAGTCGCAACTGGTCGAAACCCGCCGCGACCTTCTCTCCTCCGTCACCGGAGAGATCGATGCCATGACCGGAGGGCGCCGCATGGACCGCGTGATGCGCCGCGTCGCCGAACAGCTCGCTCCGATCCTGACGAAAACGGGGCGCAGGACCGGCCTCTGGAAAGAAGCTGTGGACAAGGCCGCCGGGCTTGAGGAAAAACTCGTCGGGCTGAACGCCCAAGCGCATACGCTCGAGCAGGCTCTGCTTGACCGCAAGGCCGCCGAAGCGTCGCTGAAACGTCTTGACGATGCAGACGCCAAGGCGCGGCGCGATGCAGCGCTTGAGGCCGCAAAATCCGCGCTGGATCACGCCCGGACCCACGCCGGCGCGGTCACGGCCGCCCGTCAGG